>JANQKE010000218.1 GCA_028281265.1 Alphaproteobacteria bacterium
GCCCTGATGTGGATCGGCAGCCTGGCGCTGGCCGGGATCGGTATCCCAGGGCTCTATTTCGGGACGGCCGGCTTCTTCAGTAAGGACATCATCCTGGAGGCGGCCTATGCCGACCATACCTGGTTCGGGCACACCGCCTTCTGGCTCGGCATCGCCGCGGCGCTGATGACCAGCTTCTATAGCTGGCGGCTGCTCTTCCTGACCTTCCACGGCGAGCCGCGGGCCGACGAGAAGGTCATGGCCCATGTGCATGAAAGCCCGCGCATCATGCTGTGGCCGCTGGTGCCGCTCGCCCTGGGTGCCCTGTTCGCCGGCGCGCTGGCCTATGATGCGATGGTCTACAAGGGCATGGAGGCGTTCTGGGGTCAGTCCATCCTGATCCTGCCGGAAAACGATACGATCGAGGCTGCCCACCATGTCCCGTTCTGGGTCAAGGCGCTGCCGGTGGTCGTCGCGGTTCTGGGCATCGCCCTTGCCTGGCTGGCCTATATCCGCCAGCCGGGCCTGGCGGCCGTGATCGCCAACCTGTTCCGGCCGCTCCACCGGCTGTTCTTCAAGAAGTGGTATTTCGACGAGCTTTATGACTGGGCTGTGGTGCGGCCCTCGATGATGCTGGGCCGCGGCCTGTGGCAGTCGGTCGATGTCGGCGTGATCGACTTCGTCGGCCCCGATGGCGCGGCGCGGATCGCCAAGCATCTCGCCAAAAGGGCCAGCCAGTTGCAGTCCGGCTACGTCTATCACTACGCCTTCGCCATGCTGATCGGCCTGGTAGCGCTGATCAGCCTGTATCTCTACGGCGCGTAAGCGGCACGGGCAGCTCTCCGATGGGTAACTTCCCCCTTCTCAGCACGCTGACCTTCCTGCCTCTGGTCGGCGCGGCCTTCATCTTCCTGTTCGCCCGCGGTCCCGAACAGGCGGTCGCCAGCAACGCGCGCTGGATGGCGCTGTTCACCACCGGTGCGGTGTTCGTGCTGTCGCTGTTCCTGTGGTTCGGGTTCGAGCGCGGGACGGCCGATTTCCAGTTCGTCGAGCGGGTCGCGTGGTTCCCGCAATACAACATCACCTATCATATGGGGGTGGACGGCATCTCGATGCTGTTCGTCATGCTGGCCGCCGTCCTGATGCCGCTGTGCATTCTGGCTAGCTGGGACAGCATCAAGACCCGCGTCAAGGAGTACATGATCGCCTTCCTGATCCTCGAAACCTTGATGATCGGGATGTTCTGCGCGCTCGACTATGTCCTGTTCTACATCTTCTTCGAGGGCGTGCTGATCCCGATGTTCCTGATCATCGGGGTGTGGGGCGGTTCCCAGCGCAAGGTGTACGCGGCGTTCAAGTTCTTCCTGTACACGCTGCTCGGCTCGGTGCTGATGCTGCTGGCGATGCTGGCGATGTACCTGCAGGCCGGCACCACCGACATCCCGACCCTGATGGCGACGGAGTTCGCCCGCGGCCTGCAGATCTGGCTGTGGCTGGCGCTGTTCGCCTCCTTCGCGGTCAAGGTCCCGATGTGGCCCGTGCACACCTGGCTGCCCGATGCCCATGTGGAGGCGCCGACCGCCGGGTCGGTGATCCTTGCCGGTGTTCTCTTGAAGATGGGCGGGTACGGGTTCCTGCGCTTCTCGATCCCGATGCTGCCGGAGGCGACCGCGTATTTCACGCCGATGGTGTACGTGCTGTCGATCGTGGCGATCATCTACACCTCCCTGGTCGCGCTCGCCCAGCAGGACATGAAGAAGCTGATCGCCTATTCCTCGATCGCCCATATGGGCTTCGTGACGGTCGGTATGTTCACCCTGACGACGCAAGGGGTGCAGGGGTCGATCTTCCAGATGATCAGTCACGGCATCGTCTCCGGTGCGCTGTTCCTGATCGTCGGGGTGATCTACGACCGCATGTACACCCGCCGGATCGACCGGTACGGGGGGCTGGTTCGGGTGATGCCAAAGTATGCCGTCGTGTTCATGCTGTTCACCATGGCGTCGGTCGGTCTGCCGGGAACCAGCGGTTTCGTCGGCGAGTTCCTGGTCATGGTCGGGGCGTTCCTGGCCAACACCTGGGTCGGCGCGTTGACCGCGACCGGCGTGATCCTCGGTGCGACATACATGCTGTACCTCTATCGTCGGGTGGTCTTCGGGCCGCTGGAGAAGGCCGACCTCAAGGCGCTACCCGACCTCAACCGCCGTGAGATCCTGACCTTTGCCCCGCTGATCGCGCTGGTGCTGTGGATGGGGATCTACCCGTCGAGCTTCATCGATGTGATGGACGCGTCCGTCGAAGCGCTGATCACCGACTACACCGTGGCGTTGGAGCGGGTGTCCGCCGTCCAGCTCGCCGGCCACTGACGCGATTGGGACCGTGGATATCGACCCGATGACCGAGCTCCCCAGCCTGACCCCCGCCCTGGCCGAGATCTGGCTCGCCGTCGCCGGCATGGCGCTGCTGATGTTTGGCGTGTTCTCCAAAGCCAATGCCACCCGCAACACCAGCTACCTGACGGTGCTCGCCCTGGCGGTGGCCGCGGCGCTGGTCCTGTTCACCGGCACCGACGGGAAGGAGATCACCTTCAACGGGATGTTCATCGACGACCCGTTCGGCCGGTTCATGAAGGCGCTGATCCTGCTGGCGGCCGCCTTGGCGGTCGTGATGAGCCTGCCCTACATCCTCAAGGAGGACATGGACCGGTTCGAATACCCGGTGCTGTTCCTGTTCGCGACGCTGGGCATGCTGCTGATGGTGTCCGCGGACGACCTCATCAGCCTCTATATCGGTTTGGAGTTGCAGAGCCTGTCCCTGTACGTGGTGGCGGCTTTCCGGCGGGACACGCTCAAATCCTCGGAGGCAGGCCTCAAATACTTCGTTCTGGGGGCATTGAGTTCCGGGCTGCTGCTATACGGCTGTTCGCTGATCTACGGCTTCGCCGGAACCACCAGCTTCGCCGTTCTGGCCGACCTGTTCGGCGAGCCGGGGACCGAGATCTCCTTGGGTTTGATCGTCGGCATCGTCTTCGTCTGCGCCGGCATGGCGTTCAAGGTCTCAGCCGTGCCGTTCCACATGTGGACCCCGGACGTCTACGAAGGCGCCCCGACCTCGGTGACGGCGTTCTTCTCCGTCGCGCCGAAGATCGCGGCGATGACCTTGTTCGTCCGCCTGTTGATGGAGCCGTTCGGCGACCTCGTCGATCAATGGCAGCAGATCATCGTGCTGGTGGCGGCCTTGTCGATGGTGCTGGGGGCCTTCGCCGCCCTCAACCAGCGCAACGTCAAGCGGCTCATGGCCTATTCCTCGATCGGCCATATGGGCTACGCCCTGGTCGGCCTGGCCGCGGGCAGCGAGGCCGGGGTGCGCGGCGTGATCGTCTATCTGGCGATCTACCTTGCGATGAATGTCGGCACCTTCGCCGCCATCCTGTGCATGCGCGTCAACGACCGTGCGGTCGAGCGGATCGACGATCTGGCCGGGCTGTGGAAGACCAAGCCCTTGATGGCGTTGACGGTGGCCGCATTGATGTTCTCCCTGGCCGGCATCCCGCCCTTGGCCGGCTTCTTCGGCAAGCTGTTCGTCTTCCAGGCGGCGATCGAAGCCCAACTGCACCTGCTCGCCGTCATCGGCGTGTTGGCGAGCGTGGTCGGTGCGTTCTACTATCTGCGGATCGTCAAGCTGATGTATTTCGACGAACCGGTCGAGAGCTTCGATCCGGTCGGCCGCGACATGGCGCTGGTGATGGGGGCGAGCGGTCTGTTCACGGTCCTGTTCATCCTGATGCCGGCCCCGCTGATCGATGCCGCGGGCCGGGCCGCGCAGTCCCTGATCGGGGGATGACCGCGCCGGTGCCCCCCGAGCCCGTGCCGCTGCCGCCCGGCTGGCGGCTCGAACACCATGCCACGGTCGATAGCACCAACCGCCTGGCCCGCGCGCTGGGCGACCATGGGGTGCCCGACCGGACCGCCGTCTGGGGGGAACGGCAGACCGCGGGGCGCGGCCGCCGGGGCCGTAGGTGGACCTCGCCGAGCGGCAATCTCTACGCGAGCCTGCTGCTCCGCCCCCGTGTCGAGGCGGCGGAGGCGGCACGCCTCACCTTCGTCGCCGGCCTCGCCTTGGCGCAGGCGGTCGAAGCGGTCGCTCCCCGTCTCCAGGTCCGGGTGAAATGGCCGAACGATCTCTTGATCGACGGGGAGAAGCTGGCCGGCCTGCTGCTCGAAGCCGGCAGTGGTGAGCGCGGTGGCGTCGGCTATGTCGTCATCGGCAGCGGGGTGAACACCGCCCATCACCCCGACGATGCGGAGCGGCCTGCCACCTCCCTGGCGGCTCACGGGTATGCGGACGTGACGCCTGCCGGGCTGCTGTCCGTCTATCTGGAGCGGTTCGAGCCGCTGTATACCCGTTGGCTGGAGAGTGGGTTCGAGACGATCCGGCCGCTGTGGCTCGCGCGCGCCGCAGGGATCGGCGGCCCGGTCACCGTCCGCCTGGAGCGGGAGCGGTTCACCGGGGCGTTCCGCGATCTCGACCCGTCCGGCGCCTTGGTGGTGACCTTGACGGACGGCACCGACCGCCGGGTGACGGCCGGCGACGTGTTCCTGCCCGGTCGGTCCGGCATACAGTAGATGGGGACCCGAACGCCTGGAAAGGACCGTCCCCCAAGAGCTTCAGGTAGGCTGCGGAGCGCGCGCGCGACACCCGGCCTGGTAGGGACGCCGTGCCGGGTGTCGCTCATGCTCGCCCCGGCCTACTCTTGGGCGACGATCTATCGGACCGGCGCGCCCGGGCCGTCACCTTGGACGACACCGTGTTGAGAACGCTCTAGGAGAGGCGTGGAAGCCATGCTGCTTGCGATCGACGCCGGCAACACCAACATCGTCTTCGCGGTGCTGACGGAGGACGGCACCAGCCGGGGCCAGTGGCGTATCAGTACCGATGCCCGCCGGACATCCGATGAGTACGCCGTATGGCTCATCCAGCTTATGGCGCTCGGGGGTCTCAGCCCGCGGGACGTATCCGCCTCGATCCTGGCCAGCGTCGTGCCCGGGGCGACGGAGCATCTGGTGCGGCTCTGTACCGAGCATTTCGGCAGCGCTCCGTTCGAGGTGCGGGCCGATGACCCGCGTCTGGGGATCGAGGTGCTGCTGACCAACCCCAAGGAGGCCGGTGCCGACCGGGTCGTCAACGCGATCTCCGCGCGGGCCCGCTACAGGACCCCGCTCGTCGTGGTCGACATCGGGACGGCCACCAATTTCGACGTGGTCGATCGGGACGGCAACTTCCGCGGCGGCATCATCGCCCCGGGGCCCCAGCCTTCGGTCGACGCGCTGCAGCGGATCGCGGCCAAGCTGCCCCGGATCGAGATCGAACGGCCGGCGTCGGTGATCGGCAACGGCACCATTCCGGCGATGCAGTCCGGGGTGTTCTGGGGCTATGTCGGACTGATCGAAGGCCTGACGGCTCGGATCGAGGCGGAACTCGGCGAGCCGATCACCGTGATCGGCACCGGTGGCCTGACCCGCCTGTTCCAGGAAGCCACGGGCGTGATCCAGCATATCGACCCGGATATCACCATCCGGGGTCTCTCCCTCATCCATCAGGCGCTCGGCGCCGAAGGTACAGCGTGACGACGGACAGCACGGACGGCCTGGTATTCCTGCCCCTCGGCGGGGCAGGCGAGATCGGCATGAACCTCTATGCCTATGGCGTGGACGGCAAATGGCTGATCGTCGATTTCGGGATCAGCTTCGGGGACGAGACCACCCCCGGCGTGGATGTGCTCCTGCCCGACCCGGTCTTCTTGGCCGAGCGCAAGAAGGACGTCGTCGGCATCGTCATCACCCACGGCCATGAGGATCATCTCGGTGCGGTGCAGTATCTGTGGCCGCGGCTTGAATGCCCCGTCTACGCCACGCCGTTCACGGCAGCCTATCTGCGCCTGAAGCTGGCGGAGACCAGCTTCCGCGACAAGATCAAGCTGATCGAGATGCCGCTGGGCGGCCGGCGCGGCATCGGGCCGTTCGACGTCGAGTTGGTCTCGATGACCCACTCGATCCCCGAGCCCAATGCGCTGGCGATCCGTACCCGTCACGGCATGGTCGTGCATTCCGGGGACTGGAAGCTGGATCCCGATCCCCTGGTCGGGGAGGCCACGGCGATCGACCGGCTGCGGGCGTTGGGGGAGGAAGGGGTGCTCGCCCTGGTCGGCGACAGCACCAACGCCCTGGAGCCGGGTAGCGCCGGGTCGGAAGCCGGCGTCGAGACCGGCCTGACCGAGCTGTTCGCCACGTTGGAGAACCGCATCGCCGTCACCTGCTTTTCGACCAATGTCGCCCGGCTGCACGCGATCGCCCGGGCAGCCCACGCCAACGGCCGGCATTGCGCCCTGGTCGGCCGGTCGTTGTGGCGGATCCACCAGGCCGCCAGCGCTACCGGCTACATGGACCCGCCGGAGCCGTTCCTGACCGACAACGACATCGGCTACATCCCGCGCGATCGGATCGTTCTGTGCTGCACCGGCAGTCAGGGCGAGCCGCGCGCCGCCCTGAGCCGGATCGCCGTCGACGACCACCCGGCCGTCGCCTTGGAGCGCGGCGATGCGGTGGTCTATTCCGCCCGTGAGATCCCGGGCAACGAGAAGGCGATCGGCCGGGTGCAGAACGCCCTGATCCGCCGCGGCATCCGGGTGATTACGGCGTCGGATGCACCGGTGCACGTCTCCGGTCACCCCGCGCGAGACGAACTGGCCACGCTCTATCAATGGCTGCGGCCCCGGATCGCCATCCCCATGCATGGGGAGACTCGTCACCTCGAGGCCCACGCGGCCCTCGCCCGGTCCTGTCAGGTGGCCGAAGCGGTCGTGCCCCATGACGGCACCATGATCCGGATCGCGCCGGGACCGGCGGAGATCGTCGACCACGTCCCGACCGGCCGGCTGGGCCTGGACGGGACCCGGGTGGTCCGGATCGATGACGGGGCGCTACGCGGGCGCCACCGGATCATCAACAACGGCGCCGTGGTGGTGACGGCGGTGCTCAACAATCGCGGGGAGTTGACCGACGACGCGCAGATCGCGCTGCTGGGCTACGAAGAGACCGACGAGCTGATCGATCTCGAAGACGATCTGCTCGATTCGGTGCAGGCCGCCATCGACGGCTTGCGCGACGGCGCCCGGCACGACGATCATGCGGTGACCGAAGCCGCGCGCGGTGCCGTCCGCCGGACCATTCGTCGCTGGAACGGCAAGAAGCCGGTGACCCATATCCATGTCGTGCGGGTGTGACCGGGGCCACGTCTCGACCGGACGAAGGGGAGATCATGATCGGCCGCTTGAACCATGTCGCGATCGCGGTACCCGACCTCGATGCCGGGATCGCGCTCTATCGGGACAGCCTCGGTGCGGCGGTGTCGGAGCCGGTGGATCAGCCCGATCACGGGGTGATCACCGTTTTCGTCGACCTCCCCAATACCAAGATCGAGCTGCTGCACCCCTTGGGGGAGAACAGCCCCATCGCCAAGTTCCTGGAACGGAACCCGGCCGGCGGTATCCATCACCTGTGCTACGAGGTCACGGATATCCGGGCCGCCCGGGATCGGCTGGTGGGGCAGGGAATGCGGGTCTTGGGTAGCGGCGAGCCGAAGATCGGGGCGCATGGCAAGCCGGTTTTGTTTCTGCACCCCAAGGATGTCTGCGGCACCCTGACGGAACTCGAGGAGGTTTGACCGGCGATGGGCGTTGCGACCGGTCTGATGATCTTCTTCATCCTGTGGTGGGTGGTGATCTTCACCGTCCTGCCGTTCGGCGTGCGCACGGTGGAGGAGGAGGGCGGCACGGTCGAACAAGGCCACGCCCCGTCCGCCCCGGTCCGGCCGATGCTGCTGAAGAAGGCCTTGATCACCACCGCGATCACCGCGGTGCTGTGGCTCGGCGTCTACATCGCCGTCGAAGCCAATCTGATCGACTTCCAGTCCATGGCGGACCGGATGCGGTAACCGCACGGCGTTCCGGCAGCACCGGCAGCGCCCGGGGCCCGACCCCTGCACCGCTTCCTTGAGGACGCTCTATGTCCGTTGCCTTGGGTGGCCGGCCTCATCCAAGATTCGGATGGAAGGTGTACCGTCTGCCGACTCCCTGAAGTGCCCGATCTCAGGACGTCCGGTGGCTCGGCCGTGATCTGATGGATTTCTAGGCAACTAAACGCGCATGACGCGGGCAACTGAACAAAAGCCGGGCGCCTAGCCGGGATGTGCACAAAAAATGACGGCGCCAAGTCGTTAGGACTTGCCAACGCCGCCGGTCAGTTCCATTATTATTCGTGATTGGAGGGGTTGATCCCCTTCGATCGACGCCTGGTGGCGATTCCTCCCTAGACTTGGGCCGCACTGTCTCCTCAGTGCGGCCTTCTTTATTATGGACAAACGTATAACCGACGCCCAATCCGTTGTCACTGGTTTTTTCCGAAACCAACACGGAAGTGTCAATCAGGTCAATGAATTGCCTTGCCGCGTGTGGGGGTTCGACGACAGCCGTGCACAGGCAATGGTCAGAGCTTGGTCATGCAGCGGGCAACGGTCGGCTGTCGGCGTTGGCCCGGGGACGCATGACGCCGGTGGAATAGGGCCCGATGCGGTCACCGAACCGTTTTTTGGTGCCAGATCAAAGCCTGCCCCAAGGTCGTCGGACGATGATCCGGAGGCGGGGTCGCGGGGTCTCCCCGCCGCCTCCGTGTCCGTTGCGGGATCCCAGGAACGATCGATGACCGGAACGATGGAAGAACTGCTCGCCGCCGCTTGCGTCTGGCTCGTGTCCCATTGGGGATTGGCGGCCAGGCCGGTGCGCACCTCCATCGTCGATGCCATCGGTGAAAACGGGTTTCGGGCGGTCTATTCCTTGATCGCGATCGCGGTTCTGGTGTGGGTGGGTTTCGCTTTTGCCGCGGCTCCGCCCGGTCCGCTGCTGTGGTCTTTCGGGATCGGGGCTGCCCACCTCGCCGCGGCGATGATGGTGGTTCCGTTCCTGTTCATCGTGGCGGGTTTGTCCGGACCGAATCCGACGGCGCTGGGCTCGGAGGCGGCTTTGCGGGAGCCCGAGCCGACCAAGGGCATGATGCGGATCACCCGGCATCCCGGCATGTGGGGGATCGGGCTGTGGGGCGTGCTGCACCTGATCGCCAATGGCGACCTGCGGTCGGTGGTGCTGTTCGGCACGATGGCGCTGACCGCGCTGGTCGGCACGGTCCTGATCGACGCCAAGAAGCTCAGAAAGCTCGGCGGGGAGTATGCCAGCTTCAAGATGGCGACCAGCAACCTGCCGTTCGCCGCCGCCATTGCCGGGCGGCAGCCCGTGGGCAGGGCATTGGCGGAGATCGGGTTGATCCGGGTGCTGGTGGCGATCGCCTTGTATGCGGGCTTCGTCTACATCCACGGATGGCTGTTCGGCGTGCCGGTCTTCCCCGGTCTGCCGGTGTGAGGCCAGAGCGTCTTGCATCCGAACGCACGCAGATGAGATGCTCTAACTCCTTGAATTAGATTAACTCTCCTTGCGTTCAGAGAAGGCCATCTGAACGCAGGTTGATCTAGGCCCGGCCTATTCGCCTTGCTGGAGCAGGGAGCCATGCACCCGGGCATGGCGGAACTGCTGCAGGAAGAAGACCCCACCCAAGACGAGATAGAGCAGGTTGAGACCGAGTGCCCAGCCCAGATGGTCCCACCGGATCGTATCGTCGAACAGGATCGCCCGCATGCCTTCGAACACATGGGCCGGAGGGAGAGCGTAGGCGAGCCACTGGCCCCAGACCGGCAGCACATCGACCGGATAGTAGATCGCACTGATCGGTGCGATCAGGAACACGAACAGCCAAGCGAGGCTCTCGGCCCCCAGACCGAACCGCAGGATCAGGCCCGTGATGAACAGGGCCATCCACCAGCCGGTCGCCAGCAGCAGCGCGAAGAAACCATACAACGCCGGCCCCAGATCGAACACGTTGAAGGCGTAGAGCGGGATCGCCAGCAGGGCGGCCGGCACGATCCCGATCAGTGTCCGGATCAGGCTCATCACCATCAGCGACA
Source organism: Alphaproteobacteria bacterium (assembly GCA_028281265.1). Lineage (GTDB taxonomy): Bacteria > Pseudomonadota > Alphaproteobacteria > DSM-16000 > Inquilinaceae > JANQKE01. Next base: position 10,048 of record JANQKE010000218.1, read on the forward strand.
GGACCCATTCGTGCGGGCGCAGCGGGCTGACGAACAGATGCCCGAGGTTCCGGCTCCACAGCTCTTCCAGAAACGACAGGGACATGCCCAACTGGCCGCGGAACAGCACGTCCCACAAGAGAACCCCGGCGATCAGGACGCCGAACGCCTGGGCGATCCAGGTCGAGTTGGTCAGCAGGTGGGTGGTGATCAGCCCCCACAGGATCATCTGCACCGTCGGCCAGTAGGCCAGCTCCAGGATGCGCGGCCAGGATCCCCGCAACAGGTACCAGTAGCGCAAGACCATCGCCCCGATGCGGCGAACCGGACCGCTGTGCGGAAGCATGCCGGCGGTGGGGCGCCGGCGGGCCCGGGCCGGCTCCGGGGACAGCGCATCGTCGGTCATGCAGCCGCCTTGGGGTCGTCGGGATGGGGATCGCCATGCGGTGTCCGGGCGATGTGCAGGAACACCTCTTCGAGCGTTTTCCGACCGTATTTGTCGATCAGATCGGACGGTCCGCCGTCATCGACGATCCGCCCCCGCTTCATCATCAGAACCCGGTCGCACAGCCGCTCGACCTCCCCCATATTGTGACTGGCCAGCAGCATCGTCGCCCCGGTCCGGCCGCGATAGCGTTCGAGATAGGTGCGCACCCAGTCGGCCGTATCGGGATCGAGGGAGGCGGTCGGTTCGTCCAGCAGCAACAGATCGGGGTCGTTGAGCAGCGCCTTGGCGAGGGCCACGCGGGTCTTCTGCCCGGCCGACAGCTTGCCGGACGGCCGATCCAGGAAGTCCGTCAGATCCAATTCGGCCGCGAGTGCGGCAATTCGGTCGCCGACCAGATCCAGCCCGTACAGATCAGCGTACACCCTGAGGTTCTGGCGCACGGACAGCCGGTGCGGCAACTCCACATACGGGCTCGAGAAGTTCATCCGGGGGAGCGCCCGGTAGCGGTCGGCGAGCATGTCGACGCCCATGGCCTCGATCCGGCCCTCGGTCGGCAGCAGCAGGCCGAGCAGCATCGAGATCGTCGTGGTCTTGCCCGCACCGTTGCCGCCCAGCAGGCCCACCGTGGCCCCGGCGGGGATCGTGAAGGTCAACCCGCTCACCGCGGTGACGGCGCCGAACCGTTTCACCAGGCCGTCGACGCTCAGCGCCGGCGGCTCAATCGACGCGGCAGGGGTCGCGTCAACAGGGGAGAAGGACGTCGCATTCGGCATGGCCGACACAATGATGCCCGACCTGACGGTTGACCAGAGCGCACCGAGCAGTTCTGCCGACACTTTGACGTGGCGGCGCAACCAAGGCCGGGTCAGCCAGCGCACCCTGATCCTGATCCGCTGGGTCGGCATCGCAGGGCAACTCCTGACGGTCGGCGTCGTGCATTGGGCGTTGGAATACGCATTGCCCCTGGCACCGATCCTGGCGGTCATCGCCATCACCGCGGCGGTGAACACCGCGGCGATGCTGCAGCGGCAGTCGCCCAGCCGTCTTTCCGATCGGGACGCGACCCTGTACCTGGCGTACGACATCATCCAGCTCGCCGTGCTGCTGTATCTCACCGGTGGGCTGCTCAACCCGTTTGCGGTCCTCTTGCTGGCGCCGTTGCTGATCGGTGCCACCGTGCTGCGTCGCGTGGCGGTGATCGCACTGACCGTTCTGACATTGGCATGCACGGCGATCCTCGCGCTTTGGCACGAGCCGCTGCCCGGCGATCTTTGGGAGGGCGGCAGCGGGCTCTACCGGCTCGGCCTGTGGGTTGCCCTGTCGCTCTCCGCAGTCGTCCTGACGGCGTATATCTGGCAGGTCGCCGACGAGGCGCAGCAGATGGACGCGGCCTTGTCGGCGAGCCAGTTGGCGCTGTCCCGCGAACAGCGGATCTCCGCCCTGGGCGGGCTGGCGGCCGCCGCGGCCCATGAACTCGGCACGCCCCTGGCCACGATCTCTCTGGTCGCCAAGGAACTCGGCCGGGAGATACCGGACGACGATCCTCTGGCCGAGGATGTTCGGCTGCTGATCCAGGAGAGCCAGCGCTGCCGACGCATTCTGGGCGATCTGGGCCGTGCGCCCGAAGGGATCAGCCAAACGGCCGTCACCCGCCAGCCGCTGACCGCGATCGCCGATCAGGCGGCCCTGCCGCACCGGATCCCGGGCATCGATCTCATCTTCACGTCCGGCCCCGACGAGACGAGCCCGGAACCGCGGGTCGTCGCCGGCCCCGCACTGGTGCACGGCCTCGGCAACCTGCTTCAGAACGCCATCCAGTTCGCCGACAGCCGGGTGTCGGTCAATGTGCGATGGAACCGTACGACCGCCCGGCTGGTCATCTCCGACGATGGCCCCGGATACCCGCCGGCCCTGCTCGGCCGATTGGGGGAACCCTATCTCTCGGTCCGGGATCGGGATCACGAGGGCATGGGGCTCGGCATCTTCATCGCCACGACGCTGCTGCGCCGCACCGGTGCGAGCGTTTCGTTCGCCAACAGCCGATCCGGTGGAGCCCAGGTGGCCATCCATTGGGATCGGGATCATCTCGATCAGATTGGGAGAGACTTATGACCCTAGCCATGACCCCTGAACCGGCCCCGGCCTTGCCGCCGCGCGGAGCACCGCGCAGCCTGCTGATCGTCGAGGACGACGCCGCCTTTCGGAACCGCCTGAGCCGGGCGATGGACAAGCGCGGCTTCGACGTCGTGGCCGTCGCCGGTATCTCCGAGGGGCTCGATGTCGCCACCCGGATCGCACCGGCCTTCGCCGTTCTCGACATGCGGTTGGAGGACGGCAACGGGCTCGACATGGTGCCCAAGCTGCGGGAGTTGCGGCCCGGTATCCGGGTCGTGATGCTGACCGGCTACGGCAACATCGCCACCGCCGTCTCGGCCGTGAAGGCGGGTGCCGTCGACTACATCGCCAAACCGGCCGACGCCGACCAGGTCGAGGCCGCATTGCTGGCCAATGAAGCCGACGGACCGCTGCCGCCGCCGCCGGAACATCCGATGTCCGCCGATCGGGTCCGCTGGGAACACATCCAGCGCGTGTTCGAGCAGTGCGACCGCAACGTCTCCGAAACCGCCCGGCGGCTGCGCATGCACCGGCGGACGCTGCAGCGGATCCTGTCCAAGCACGCACCACGGACGTAAGCGCGTGGGGCCGTCGATGCATGCTTGCATGGGGGGCGGGGGCACCATACCTGAGCCCCCATGAGCCTGCGTGACGACCAGATCCTGCGCTACTCCCGGCATATCCTGTTGCCGCAGGTTGGCGGCACCGGACAGGAAACGCTGCTCGCCGCCGCCGTCCTCGTGGTGGGCGCCGGTGGCCTGGGCTCGGCGGTGCTGCAGTATCTCGCTGCCGCCGGCATCGGCCGGATCGGGATCGTCGACGATGACATCGTCGATCTGTCGAACCTCCAGCGCCAGGTGATCCACGACATGGCATCGCTGGGCCGCCGGAAGGTGGACAGCGCAGCCGCGCGCGTCACCGCGCTCAACCCCGATGTGGTGGTGGAGCGCGTGCCCGCCCGGCTGACCGCCGATACCGCACCGGAGCTGGTGGCCGCCTACGACATGGTCGTGGACGGTTCGGACAACTTCGCAACGCGGTACCTTCTGAACGATGCCTGCTTCGCCGCCCGGCGACCGCTGGTGTCGGCCGCCATGCTGCGGTTCGAGGGACAAGTGTCGACCTTCAAGCCGTATCTGGGGGCGCCTCACCCGTGCTACCGCTGTGCGTTCCCGGAGCCACCGCCGGCCGGCACGATCCCAAGCTGCTCGCAGGCCGGTGTGATCGGGGCGCTCCCCGGCTGGCTGGGCAGCCTGCAGGCGGCCGAGGTGGTCAAGGAGCTTCTCGGCATCGGCCAGTCGCTGTCCGGCCGGTTGGTGATGGTGGACGCGCTGGCGACGACCATGCGCTCGATCGGCCTGCCGAAAGACCCCGACTGCCCCTTGTGCGGGATGGCTGCGGCCCGGCGCCCTGAGGTGCACGATGTCGGGGCCTGACGGGGCGGTCGCCCCCCTGGCCCTGATCGTTCACAGCGGGGCCTATGACCGGGTGGCCTATGCCTATGCGATGGCAACGGCGGCAGCGGCGGTCAACCGCCCGACCATCCTGTTCCTGACCGGCGAGGCGATCCGGGTCCTGACCCCGGATGGTTGGCGCCGGCTGGCCGGCGATCCCGAACGCCAGGCCGGCATGGAGCGGGACCGGGGGGTGGCGGGCCTGCCCGATCTGCTTGGCGTCGCCGCGGATCTGGGCATCCGCACCATCGCTTGTGAGATGGCCCTGCGCCGACTGGGCCTGACGGCGGCCGATCTGGACAGCGGCACCGAGATCGAGGTCGCGGGTCTGGTGACGCTCTACGGTGCGGCCACGGGCGGGCAGACCGTCTTCATCTGATCGGGCCGCCGCCGGCGGGGCCGTCTGCGGGCGGCGACAGGCTCAGCTTCATGCCGACATGGCTGGGAACGAAACCCAGGCTTTCGTAGAACCGGCGGGCGGACAGGCGGGAGGCGTCGGTGGTCAACTGGACCAGACCGCAGCCGCGGGCGCGCGCCTGTCCGATCGCCCATCCGATGAGCCGTTCGCCAAGGCCTTGGCCGCGACGGCCGGTGGCGATCCGGACCGCTTCGATCTGGGCACGCCATTCGCCGGTCCGCGACAGGCCGGGAATGAAGGTGAGGTGCAGCGTACCGACGATCCGGCCCGCCTGCTCCATGACGATCAACTGCTGGTTCGGGTCGGCGACGATGGCGGCGAAGGCCGTTTCGTAAGCGCCGGCGACCCTGCCGCCTTCGGGGGCGATCTCCCGAGACATGCCGAGCGGATCGTCGGCCAACAGGGCCACGATCGACGGCAGATCCCCGGCCGCCGCCGGCCGGATCGCGGGCAAGGACATCTAGAGCATCCTGCGTCCGAACGGACGCAGATAAGATGCTCTAAATCTTTGAAATAGATCAACTTATCTGCGTTCAGATGAGTCCATCTGAACGCAG
>JANQKE010000014.1 GCA_028281265.1 Alphaproteobacteria bacterium
CACCCGGGTATCCGTTCGGGCCTCAAGGAAAAGACGGGACGACCGATCTCTAGCCCGGTCCCAAACGACCTGCATATGCCCGGTCCGACCCCGCCTCCAGCGGTGAGAGGCCTCTCACCGCTGGAGGTCCATCTTCTACCGATGGACCACGATCCTCATAAGACAAGCATCCTGGGTCCAAACGGACCCAGGATGCTCTAAACTCTTTGAAGTCGATCGACCTGTGTTCAGATGATGCCATCTGAACGCAGGTCGATCCCGTGACCGGGTACGGGCGCGGGCGGCGACGGGCGTGTCCCGCGTATCCTGCGACGAGCTGCCCCTGTGCCGCGACAGCTCCCTTGAACTGTGGAGGTGCGAACCATGCCCGACAGCACGTCCCCCCTCCCCTCAAGCGATACGCGACCGCATGCCGTGGTGATCGGGTCCGGCTTCGGCGGCCTGGCGGCGGCGGTCCGTCTGGGGGCCAAGGGCTACCGGGTCACCGTTTTGGAGAAGCTCGATAAGCCGGGCGGCCGGGCTTACACCTATCACCGGGACGGGTTCACCTTCGATGCCGGGCCGACGATCATCACGGCACCCTATCTGCTCGAGGAGTTGTGGACGCTGGCGGGCAAGACCTTCTCCGATCACATCGACCTGCGTCCGATCAACCCCTTCTACCAGATCCGCTTCGACGACGGGAAAGTCTTCACCTATTCGGGCGATCACGCGGCGATGCGGGCCGAAGTCGCCAAGTTCAATCCGGACGACGTGGCCGGCTTCGAACGCTATCTCGCTCGCAGCGAAGAGACCTACGACATCGCGTTCACCGCGCTGGCCGACATCCCGTTCCACTCCTTCGGCTTCATGCTCAAGTGCTTTCCGGAAATGATCCGGCTGGACGGTCACCGGACGGTCCTCGGTGTCGTACGGCAGTATCTCAAGGATCCCTATCTGCGGGTCGTCTTCAGCTTCCATCCGTTGCTGATCGGCGGCAATCCGATGACCACCACCGCCTATTACTGCCTGATCGCCCATCTGGAGCGGTCGCTGGGGGTTCATTACACGATCGGCGGGACGGGGGCGCTGGTCCGCGGTCTTGTGGACCTGATCGAAGGTCAGGGTGGCAGCGTGCGGACCGAAACCGAAGTCGCCCGGATCGAGGTCGAGGACGGCAAGGCGGTCGGGGTGACGTTGGCCGACGGCCAGATGGTGCCGGCTGAGATCGTGGTGTCCAACGCCGACAGCGCCTTCACTTACGCCAAACTGCTCGGCCATCGCCCGCGCAAGCGCTGGTCGGACGGCAAGCTCGGCCGCACCAAATATTCCATGAGCCTGTTCGTCTGGTACTTCGGCACCAACAAGCGGTTCGAGGACGTCTATCACCACGTCATGCTGCTCGGTCCGCGCTATGAAGGGCTGCTCGAGGACATCTTCATCAACAAGAAGCTGACCGAGGACTTCAGCCTGTATCTGCACCGGCCGACGGCGTCGGACCCGTCCCTGGCCCCGGACGGATGCGACGCCTTCTATGTCCTGTCGCCGGTGCCCCATCTCGGCAGCGGAACGGACTGGACGGTGGAGGCCGAGCGATACCGGGCCCGCGTGCAGAAGCGGCTGGAAGAAACCGTGCTGCCGGGTCTGGGCGCGCACATCGTCACCTCCCACGTGCTGACCCCGCTCGATTTCCAGGACCGGCTCAACTCCCTGAACGGGGCGGCATTCTCGGTGGAGCCGCGCCTGTTCCAAAGCGCCTGGTTCCGGCCGCACAACCGCAGTGAGGAGGTGCGGAACCTCTACCTGGTCGGGGCGGGTACCCATCCCGGTGCCGGGGTCCCCGGTGTGCTCTCCTCGGCCAAGGTGATGGACCGGCTCGTTCCGCCGGCCACGGTCCCGCTAGAGCATCCTGCGTCCGAACGGACGCAGGATGCTTTAAATCTTTGAAATAGATCAACTTATCTGCGTTCAGATGAATCCATCTGAACGCAGGTTGATCTAGCTCTTTGAAATCGATCAGCTTACCCACGTTCAGACGACTCCATCCGAGCGCAGGTTGATCTGCCGGCATGATCCGGACGAGACGATGCACCGGCCGGTCCGGTGCGCACCGGAAGGCACTCGGAGACGGCGCGACCGGCCCGCAGGGATGCAGACGGAACCGACCGGCGGCCCGATCGTCACCAGGTCCTGTATTCGCCGGTATCGATGTGCAAGAAATCGGACCGGGGATAATAACCGACGCCCCCATGGTGCAGCCCGACCGCGGCGGCCCGGACGTCCCTAAGCCGAACCCCCGGCATCCGCAGATCCATGGCCCGGCCGTACAGATGATAGCTGTTGCGGGCCGCACCGTTGCTGCGCACCAACCGGTTGTTCGTGGACCGAGACCGGAACGCACTGACGACGTTGACGTGGTTTTCGAAGTTCAGTTCGTTGGCGACGGCGAAAACATAGTCGAGCAACTGGGAATCGATCGGGTGGACCTCATGGGTTCGCCAGTCCCGCAAGAACTCGTCCAGGATCTGCTGGGCATCGGGATTGTACCAGCCATCCACCACATACTCGATCGACAGCCGTTCCCGATTGTTGACATTGTACAAGCGCAACGTCCGCGTGCTCGGGCCCGCCAGGGCGGGCTTGCCCGTCCAAGGCAGGCTGGCGGCTGCCAGGCCCGCGGTCACCCCAAGGCTCGTCTTCAAAAACGCTCTGCGATCCATCGGTTCCCACGCTCCCTGGGCCAGGCTGCCCGATCGACAGGGCAGACGGACCGGCCTTGATACTTCGAACACCCAGCCTGTACGGCGCGCCGATCACCGGATCAACCGCCGATGGAAAACGCGTCCCGGAGCCCTGTACCGGTGGTTCGACCGGGCGGGCTTATTGCCGCTCCGGGTGCGGTGCCCGCCCCTGCATCAGATCAGGCCAAGGCCAACCGATAACGCCACCGTGATGGTTGTTGAACAGAGCGATAGCAAGGCCTGATGAAATCGCCAAGTGCTAATCCGGCTTTCGGCGCTTGTGTTCCGGGATACTTGAGCGAGGGACGACCGTCACATGGCGGCAACAGATGCGGACCGACGGCCACAGCGCCTGTCCCAGCCCGTACCGATGACCGTCCTTACGAAGTGTTCAGGTTGGTCGGCCAACTGACAGATCCGTGGGAGTGTGGCTATTCTGCCACATCCTCGAAACGGGCCCGGGTGCTCGATGCGCAGCTTTACGTCTTGGTAACCCTTGCCTCGCTAGGGTGTTGTGAGCGCTTTGAGACTGCCGGTGATGCTCCGATGAGCGGTGACTCGATCGTCGCGCAGCTCCGCCGGCACAGGCGATGGTTGCGCGGGGCTTCCGACGGCGCCAGGGCAAACCTGGCTCTGGCCGATCTGCGTGGCCGCGATCTCAGCGGGCTCGACCTCAGGGGGGCCAAGCTCACGGGCGCCAAGCTGTCCAAGGCGGTCCTGGTGGAGACGCAGCTGTCGGGGGCCGATCTGTTCGGTGCCGATCTCAGCCAAGCCCGGCTTTCGGGCGCCGATCTGGCGGAGGCCGATCTGCGCGGTACACGGCTGATGCGGACGGACTTCACCGGCGCCAATCTGCGGCGGGCCGACCTGCGCGACGGCCAGTTGATGACCGCCACGATGGATGGGGCTCAGCACAATCACACGCTCGATGCCCGGCCGGACGACGTTCCGCCCCTTGAGATCCATCGGGCGGTGATGGCACGGGCCAACCTGTCGGGATCGCGCCTGGCCAACGCCACCATCGCCCAGACCGATCTGACCGGCGCGGTCTTGCGTCAATCCGATCTCAGCGGCGCCGATCTGACGGGCAGCGTCCTGCAGAATGCCGATCTCAGCGGGGCGTCGCTGGCCTCGGCAAGGCTGACCGGCGCCCGGCTGGCCGGAGCGACGCTGGCCGGGGCGGACATTACCCGTTGCGACTTCACCGGCGCCGATATGATCGGGGTGGACCTGACCGGTTGCGATATCGGGACGGCCGTCCTGGAAGGCGCCCGGTTCGCCCGCCGCTTCGATGCCATCGATCTGGAGGTTCAGCGCGCCCTGCACGAGCACGAGCGGTGGATTCGCAGCAGCGGGGCGCACGGCATCCGCGCCCAACTGGACGGGGTCGACCTCTCGGAAGTCGATCTGCGCGGCGCCAACCTGTCCGGTGCCGTGCTGCGGGGGGCACATCTCGCCCGGGCGTTGCTGAACGGCGCCCTGCTGGTGATGGCCAATCTGTCTGGCGCGATGCTGGACGGCGCGAGCCTGCTGGAAGCCAACCTCACCGGTGCCGACCTGTCCCACGCCTCGATGATCGGTGTGGATCTTACCCGGGCCCAGTTGGGTCCGGCGGACCTGGTCACGGCCGCGGGCGCACGCCTGGGTCGCCGACAACCCGCCCGGCTGGTCAACACGATCCTGTCCCGGGCCCACCTGTACGACGTCGATCTGGGGCATGCCGATCTGACCGGGGCGGATCTGAGCTTCGCCGATCTCAACGGTGCGAAGACCGACGGGGCTTTGTTGACCCGGGCCAAGCTCGACCGGACCGATTTCGGTCCCAGTTGGCCCGTCGATCCGGCCTGACAGGCGGGGGAGCGTCCCGTTTTGAAACCGGATCCACCCGGCGCTTTTGACGCCGTCCCCGGTTCCGCCTACCATCGTAGGCAGAACCGGGGAGGCGGAGATGATCGGATCGGATGTCGGACGCGGCCGCCGGTCAGGACGTACGGCATGCGGTCCGGCAATGGCCTATGTCGTGTCGGCGTTGGTCAGCCTGTTCACCCTCGGGCCGGCGGCTGCTCAGCCGGCCTGGCCGCCATCCTTGCGCTCGATCCCCGGGCTCGACGCGATTGACGCGATCGGCTTCGGGGGTCCAGGGCCGGCCGCATCGGGGATGCCGTCGTCTACGACCGGGCGGTCCGACCTGCCGGTCCGCCTGGTGCGTTCATCGGTCCGCCCGATCCGCATCCAGACCCCTGCGCCCGCCCTCCCGACCTGGTTCGGGCGCGTCCGTGAGACCGGCTTGCCGGTCCGCGGGGCCGGCGGCCGCCATCCCGGTGAAACCGGGGTCTGGCTCGCCGCGACGGCAGCCCGTACGCCGGCCACGCTGGTGCCGCCGGCCTTGGCCGTGCTGGATCGCGAGGCCCCGGCCGGGATCGACCGGCTGACCCTGCACTTCGAGCCGGACGGGCCGGCCGGGGGGATCGCCTTCACCGTACCCCGTCAGGAGGTGACGGCGTGGCGGGAGGGCCGCGGCAGTCCGGCGGAGATCTGGCGGGCGGCGACGCTGGCCGCCGCCGACCCTCGGACCCCGCCCACCGGCTGGCTGGGCGATGCGCCGATCCGGGCCGCGGTCGAGATCCTCACCCAGGTCGAGGGTCCGCTGCGCTCAGGGCCGGGAGGCCAGCGGCGGGTGTACATGGCGGTGTCCCTCCATCACGCGCTGGCGTCCTCCGTCGCGCAGGTCGCAACCCTCCGCCTGGAGGGCGGCAGCCGATTGACGGTACCGGCCGATGCGCTGGCCGATCCATCCCGAACCGGACTGGCGACGGGCCTGATCGCCGCCCGACCGGTCGGCATCGACCGCTGGACGCTGGCGCGGACCGGCCGCCTGCCGGCGCCCTTGCCGGATCGGCCGGCGCGGCTGACGGCCGGATGGCTGGACGACCGGACGGCCGGGCTGATCGCCGAGACGCTGGCCCGCAGGCGCGTCGACGACCGATGGCTGACCGATCTGCAGCTCGGTGCCGTCGTCCCCCGCGATCCGTGGACGTCGGCGGGCGTGTTGCCGGACGTCGTCATGATCGGCCGGGCCGTCCTCCGATGGGAGGGGCCGCAGGACGGCATGGACTGGTCGGCGGAACTGGGCCGCTATCTCGACGGGGATGGCGGCGGAGCCGTCTCGGCCGCGCATCGGCTGCCGACCGGGTGGCAGATCACCGCGCGGGCCTGGGCCACGGTGCGGCGCGGTGACCCGGAAGCCGGCCTCGCGATCGGCATCGGCGTGCCGCTCGCCCGGGCGCTGGAGGGGCGTGTGCGCGTCGGCTGGCGAGCGGCGGTGGCGCCGCTGACCATCGAGCGGGCCCGCTGGCCGGCGGTTCCGGACCTTTATACCGAAAGCCGCGGCGCGCGGTTGACCGACCTCATAGCCGGCTGGTCGCAGGCGTGGGACGGCTGATCCGGGTCGCCCGGCGGTGTTGCAAGGAAGCCCTTGTCCGGCCGGAACCGGCCCCTCTACAGTCCTGCCGGGAGGGGGCGGGCCGAGACCCGTCGCCATCGGCCCGTGTGCCGGAGCGTTGAACCAGGACTGCCAGAATGACGGATGCTGCCGTGCCGGACGATATCGGCAGGTTGAGTTTCGAAGCGGCGATGAAGGAACTCGAGACCATCGTGCGTGACCTCGAAAGCGGGGAGCTCGAGCTGGAAAGGAGCATCGCCGCCTATGAGCGGGGTGCCCGGCTCAGGGCCCATTGCGAGGCCAAACTCGCCGAGGCGCGCATGAAGGTCGACAAGATCACCTTGGATCCCGAGGGCCGACCGACCGGCGCCCAGCCGCTGGAGGACTGACCGGGTGAGCCCCTTGCATGTTGTCGAACCGGGCGAGGACGTCCTCAAGACCCGGATGATCGAGGCGAGTGCCCGGATCGAGAGCACGCTGAACGCCTTGCTTCCGCTCAAGGGCGGACCCGAGGCACGGCTGTACCAGGCCATGCGCTACGCCACGATGAACGGCGGCAAGCGGCTGCGGCCGTTCCTGGTACTGTCCAGCGCGGCGTTGTTCGGGGTGCGCGAAAGCTGTGCCTTGCGGGTCGCCGCGGCGGTGGAATGCGTGCACTGCTACTCGCTGGTGCACGACGATTTGCCGGCCATGGACGATGATGACGTCCGGCGGGGCAAGCCGTCGACCCATCGCGCCTATGACGAGGCGACGGCGATCCTGGTGGGCGACGGTCTGCTGACCTTGGCCTTCGAGACTCTCGCCAATCCGGAAACCCATGAAGATCCGCTGATCCGCGCCAACCTGTCCCTGGCCCTGGCCAAGGCCGCCGGCGCGCGGGGGATGGTGGGCGGCCAGATGATCGACATGCTGGCACCGCAGGCGTTGCAGGGGGACGGCGATATCGGCGCGATCACCCGGCTGCAGCGCCTGAAGACCGGGGAGCTGTTCGCGTTCGCCTGCGAATCCGGTGCGATCCTGGGTCGCGGCGACAACACCCGGCGCCAGGCGTTGCATGCCTTTGCCCATGATATGGGCCTGGCGTTCCAGATCGCCGACGACCTGCTCGACCTCGAAGGCCGGGAGGAGGAGGTCGGCAAGGCGTTGCGCAAGGATGTCCGGGCGGGCAAGGCCACCTTCGTTTCTATCCTCGGAATCGAGCGTGCACGTGATCAAGCTCAATTGCTGGTCGACCAAGCTGTACAACACTTGGAGATCTTCGACGAGCGGGCCGACAATCTGCGCATGGTCGCCCGGTTCGTCGTGGACCGCCGGGCCTGACCGCCGGCGGGCCCTGCGCGCCCTCCAACCCCGCCGCAAGACGGGGCGACAACAAGGCTGAGGATAAGAGATGTCGGTCCACACCCCCCTGCTCGATACCATCCACACGCCCGAAGACCTGCGGAAGCTCGAAGAGCATCGGCTCAGGCAGCTCGCCGATGAGTTGCGGGCGGAGACCATCGACGCTGTGTCGGTTACCGGCGGTCATCTCGGCGCCGGCCTCGGCGTGGTCGAGCTGTCGGTCGCCCTGCACTATGTCTTCAACACCCCCAAGGACCGGTTGATCTGGGATGTCGGCCACCAGTGCTATCCGCACAAGATCCTGACCGGCCGGCGGGACCGCATCCGCACCCTGCGCCAGGGCGGCGGGTTGTCGGGCTTCACCAAGCGGTCGGAAAGCGACTACGACCCGTTCGGGGCGGCGCATTCCTCGACCTCGATTTCGGCCAGCCTCGGTATGGCGGTGGCCCGCGACCTCAACGGTGCCGACAACCGGGTGGTGGCGGTGATCGGCGACGGGGCGATGAGCGCCGGCATGGCCTACGAGGCGATGAACAATGCCGGCAGCATGGACAGCCGGCTGATCGTCATCCTCAACGACAACGACATGTCGATCGCCCCACCGGTGGGGGCGATGAGCGCATATCTGTCCCGGCTGATCTCCTCCCGGCCCTACCGCACGCTGCGTCACGCCATGAAGCAGATGGCGCAGACCTTCCCGACCTCCTTACGCATCGCCGCCCGCAAGGCCGAGGAATACACCCGCGCCTTCATGACCGGCGGGACCCTGTTCGAGGAGCTCGGCTTCTACTATGTCGGGCCGATCGACGGGCACAATCTGGACCATCTGCTGCCCGTCCTGCAGAATGTGTACGAAGCGACCGAAGGGCCGATCCTCGTCCACGCCATCACCCAGAAGGGCAAGGGCTACACCCCGGCGGAAAACGCCGCCGACAAGTATCACGGCGTCGGCAAGTTCGATGTCGTCACCGGCACGCTGGCCAAGGCGAAGTCGAACGCTCCGGCCTACACCAAGGTCTTCGCCCAGAGCCTGATCAAACAGGCCGAGGACGACGACAAGATCGTCGCCATCACCGCCGCCATGCCGTCGGGGACCGGTCTCAACCTGTTCCAGGACCGCTTCCCCAACCGGAGCTTCGATGTCGGCATCGCCGAGCAGCACGCGGTCACCTTCGCCGCCGGTCTGGCGACGGAAGGCTACAAGCCGTTCGTGGCGATCTATTCCACCTTCCTGCAGCGGGCCTACGACCAGGTCGTGCACGATGTGGCGATCCAGAACCTGCCGGTGCGCTTCGCCCTGGACCGGGCGGGCCTGGTCGGCGCCGACGGACAGACCCATGCCGGGGCGTTCGACGTGGCGTATCTGGGCTGCCTGCCCAACATGGTGCTAATGGCCGCGGCCGACGAGGCCGAGCTGGTCCATATGGTTGCCACCGCCGTCGCCCATGGCTCGGGGCCCATCGCACTGCGCTACCCGCGCGGCGAAGGGGTCGGCGTGGAGATGCCCGAACGCGGGCAGGTGCTGGAGATCGGCAAGGGCCGGGTACTGCGGGAGGGCGGCAAGATCGCCTTGTTGTCCTACGGCACCCGGCTTGGGGAATGCCTCCTTGCGGCCGAGGATCTGGCGGCCAAGGGGCTCAGCACCACGGTGGCCGATGCCCGCTTCGCCAAGCCGCTCGACACCGATCTGGTCCGCCGTCTGGCCCGGGAGCACGAGGTGCTGATCACCGTCGAGGAGGGCGCGATCGGCGGCTTCGGCAGCTTCGTGCTGCACGAACTGGCCCATGCCGGTCTGCTGGAGAGCGGGACCAAGGTCCGGCCGATGGTGCTGCCGGACGTGTTCCTCGATCAGGACAGGCCCGACGAGCAGTATCGCCGGGCGGGGCTGACGGCCGCCGACATCGTCGCCGTTGCAACTCAGGCGCTCGGCCCGGGCGAGTGGCAATCCGCCCCGGTTCGCGCTTAGCCTTCGCCGGTCCGCCCCGGCCGATCGCCGTGCCCGCCGCACTGGCGATCCGCCGGATCGGACCGGTGGCAGGAGAGGTGCGCGAATGACCGATGGGATGGCGATCAAGCACGGGCTCGGCACGGCGGCGCTGGTCACGGTACTGATCGGGGTCAGCTTCTCGTTCATCTGGTCGTCGGCGTTCTCCACGGCGAAGATCGCGCTCGACTTCGCGCCGCCGGTGTCGATCCTGGCGGTGCGGTTCCTGCTCTCCGGTGCGATCGCGATCGCCCTGGCCGCCGCCCTGGGCAACGGATTGCCGCGCGGCAGGGGGGTGTGGCTGCGGCTGACGATCCTGGGGCTGTGCCAGAACACGCTCTATCTCGGGTTCTACTTCGTGGCGATGACCACGATCCCGGCGGGGCTGGCGGCCATCATCGCCAGTTCCCTGCCGCTCCTGATGGTGGTGATCGCGGCCGTGGCGTTCCGCGAAACGGTCGGGCCGCTCAAGGTCTTGGGGCTGGTGCTCGGTTTCGGCGGCGTGGTCTTCATCATGTCGACGCGGCTGGCCGGCGGGGTCGATCCGGCGGGGGTCGGCTTGGCGGTGATCGGTGTGCTGGCGCTGGCGATCGGCACGGCCGTGGTCAAGTCCGGCAATTTCGGCACGAGCGTACTGATGGTCGTCGGGTTCCAGATGCTGGCCGGCGGGATCACGCTGGCGCCGGTGGCGTTGCTGCTGGAATGGCCGCCCACGGTGATCTGGGCGCCGGAACTGGCGGCGACGTTCGCCTATCTCGTGGTCTTCCCCGGCATCGTGGCGACGTGGCTGTGGTTCACGCTGCTCGGCCGTACCTCCGCCACCAATGCCGCGGTCTACCACTTCCTCAACCCGGTGTTCGGGGTCTCGATCGCCTGGGCGCTCTTGGGCGAACAGGTGGGATGGCTCGATGCGGTCGGGGTGGCGCTGGTCGCCGCCGGGATCGTGATCGTAAACCGGGCCACGGCAGGGGCCGCCGCCCGATGACGGGGAGGTACCAGCCGTGAGGGCGAGCCAGATCCTGGCCGGTGGGGTGCTGGGCCTGTTCGGCTGGGCGATCCTGAGCCGTGGGCTCGGCTATGTGACCGAGGTCAGCACACCGATCGGCGGGATCATCGCCTGGGGGGCGACGATCTGCGGGGCGCTGTTGCTGCTGTTCTCGGTGGTTTGGGTCATCGGCTGGCTGTCCGGCCGGCTCGATTGACCCTCGCGAGGACGGCGCCGTCCGCCCGCATCTGCCCGCTCGGCTGCGGAGCTACCGGTCGTCCGGAGCCTGGACGGCCCCGGCACTTCCCAGCATGGCGCCAAGCGGCCCGTCGAGCCGGAACGTCCAGCCGACTTCTTCTCCCCCCGGGCCATAAGTCCAGCCCGTCAACGCGCCGGATAGGGAGCCATCGGCGCTGGTCATCGTCCCGCTGAGACGATTGCCGGTCAGCGAGCCGCTTCCCACAAGGTCGAGATCCGGGCGTGCCTGCATGGAGCCGGGCCCGAGCGGACCGGCATGGGACGACGTCGTGGCCGTGACGAAGGTGCCGGCATCGAAGTCGATGTCGACGGTGAGATCGGCCGTATACAGGAACGCCACCTGGTCGCGGCCGTCCTGGAAGAAACCCTCGACGCCACCGGCATAGTGCACCGCCGATACCGGGGACGGCATCGACGGATCCGTCCTCGTACCGAACGTCCCGACGCCGAAAGACCCCGAGCCCGTCCCGTAGCCCGTGATCCAGGACCCGAAGCTCTGATAGTCGAAGCCCGATCGGTCCGGATCGGCCATCGTCAGCCCGTCCTGCCCGGTCCGGTCGTTCGCGGCCACAATCGTGCCGACATGCTCGATCGTATCGCCGCGGGTTGCGTTGAAGGTGACGGACGCGTCGCCCGCGTTGACCTGGATACGACTGACGTTGGCGTTCCTGAACACAAGGTCGACCGTGCTCGTCTCATCGGCGACCACGGGGCCCGGAATGACGCTGTTGGTCCTGATGTCGGCACGGTAGGAGGCCGACTGGGTCGCGCCCACCAGCGTGACCGCGCCGTCCTGGGGGATGCTGCTGAAGCGCTCGAACCGTTCGAAGGCGATATCCGAACCGCCGCCGGCAACGCAGCCGACCAGTCCGCCGAGGGCAATGGCGGCGGTGGCGGCCGTCAGCACCGTCTTGCCGAGTTGGGCTTTGTTCATGGGTCGAGTGGTCCTTTCCGGGTCATCAGCGGATGATGGGGAAGATGCGGCGCATCGGCATGACAGGGGTCAGTCGAGGCCATGGTGCCTCTGAAGGATCCGCGCCGACCCGACACCGTCCGCCGCAAGGGTCCCGTTGGCGGCTGCAAACGGCCGGCACACACGAACCTGAAGCGCCGGGCGGATTGGCCCCGCTGCAGCGTCGCGCGGCGTCGCATAGGCCCCGGCATGTCCTTCCTCCTCGCTCCTGGCATCAGGGGCCTGTCCACCTCGGCAGATCCGCCCGGACGTCCCTGAAAACGCTCTAAATCGTTCGCTCGAGACCGACCGATATGATCCCCTCGTCATAGCCGTAGGCGTCGATCGTGCTTCGTCTCCGGATGGCCGCAAGATCGACGTAGGGCGAGAAGGCACCGAACAGGAAGATGTCCAGTTTGCGGACCCTCAGGCTGACCGAGATCTCCCGGTCCACGCGTTCGTGCAGCAGGTAGTCGGGCTGGTCATCGAATTCCTGCCGTTCCCACTGCACAGCCGTCTCGGCGGTGAAGCCACCGCCGATATCCACGCTGCCGAAGGCGCGAAACCCGATCTCCGTGAAGCTTTCGATGTCCGACTCGGCCTGGAACCGGCTCACCGCCACCGAGGCCCCGACCAATCCGCGGCCACCGAAGGACTGGGCCCGGATGCCGTGGACACGCAGGAACGTGCCGTCGCGGTCATCGGTTTGGTGATGATCGACGATGCTGGCTTGGGCCTCGCCCATGCTCGTCGCCCCTTCAGCGGTGCGGTGATCGAACCCGATCGCCAGACCGAAACGGTCCTCGTTCCAGTCGGCGTCCGCATGGCGCGCGAGACCGGTGGCGGCCGCATGGAGGGTCCACGCCTCGGAGACGAGACGCACCCCGGCGCGCGAAGCGATCTGGAGATCGTCGTCGGTCGTCCCCGCGGCTTGCGCGGCGGCGACAGCACCGTCGACGAACCCGATCACCGTCGCCTTGCCGATCGACCCTATCGGTTCGGATCTGCGCTCGGCGCTGGCATCGATTTCCACCACCAGAGGGGCGGGCTCGTCGCGCTCGACGGTAAAGGGCAGAACCCCCAGCGGCGTGCGGACGTCGATCCGGTCGGTATGATAGCGCCTACTGTTGAACAGGTTCGGCCGGAAGCCCAGGCTCAGGTCCCAGCTCCATCCCCGGCGGGCGTCGATCTCGCGAAGGAAGCCCAGCACCGTCCGACGGACTTCGACCGGCAGGTCGCCCGAGAGGGCTTCGAGGAATGTCTGTCGGCTCAGCCTCCAGTCCTCGGCCATGAAATAGGCGCGGGCCAGTTCCAGCCTGACCCGCGGGAGATCCGGATCGAGAGCCAGGATCGCGCGCAGGGTCCGGATCGCGTCCCCCGTCTCCCCCTGTCGGAGACTGGACAGGGCTTGTTGGAACAGCGCTTCGATGGTCTCCGGCGGGACCGGCTGAGCCTGCGTTCGATGGGGTACCGCCGCCAGGCCGAGCATCAGTCCGATCAGGAGGAGGGCGATCACCATCCTCCCGACACCGTACGATGCGATCACGGAGACACGGAGCTTTGCGCCGCACCGAAGCTCCCGAACATCTCGCCTAGGCTGCCGTCCAGTTGGAAGGTGCCGCCGATCTCCGTCGCTGACGGTCCGTATGTCCAGCCGGTCAGATCCCCGGACAGGGATCCGTTCCCATTGGCAACGGCCGCGCTGAGCCGGTTGCCGGACAAGGACCCAGTCCCGGATATGTTCAACTCCGGCGCATTCCGGGTGGTCGCCGTGTCGAACTCCGTTCGGGTGCTCAGGGCCGTGGACATCGAGAATGAATCTTGCGCGAAGTCGACGGTCGCTCCTAGAGTGGCGTCGAAGCCGTCGACTCGCTGCGTTGCCGCGGACCTGAAGAATCCGACCGCGGCACCGGTATAGGAGGCGCGGGAGATCTGCACGGCAGACGGATCTTCGGTTCTCCGACCGAACGAGCCGACACCAAAAGCGCCGGAACGCGTACCCGTTCCGATCAACCAGACACCGTAGGTCTGGTGTTCGAAGTTGGAAGTCCCGGGATCGGCAACAAAGAAAGCGCTGGTGCCGGCCGCCGAGCTCGCTGCGAATATCCCGTTGGCTAGAACAAAGCTATCACCTTCTGACTGGCGGAATTGCACGGATGCCGGAGCGGAAGAAACCTGCACGGCCGTCGCCGTCCCGTCGGCGAGAGTGGCCGTCGCCGCGCTGTTCTCGTTGCGGTTTACGGTGCCGAGGGTAAACTGGCCGGTGGCGAGGTTGGCGGTGTATTGCGTGGCCCGCGTCTCCGCCTGAAAGCGGACCGTGCCGTCGGCCGGCAACGCGCTGAAGCCGTCGAAGGTGACCGGCGGGCCGCTGCCTCCCCCACCGCCACATGCGGTCAGCGTACCCGCGAGCAGAGCGGCGAGCAGCGGCCGGCGGAGATCGAGCCCGTGAACCATGGATGAAGCCTATGGCAGAGAAGGGTTTCGTTCACACACGCGATTAGAGTAGACGACCATTCCTGCGTATGCAAGCCGCAATTGGCGGGTGATCAGTCATAAAGACAACTATGTCGTCCCGAAAATTACCCTTGCTAAATGTCGGTGTGCTTCCCGATCGCTGAATGGGATGCAGCTATAGGTCTCCGGTGCCGGGCGCCGGGTGTTCACGCTCCACAACGCGGTCGGCGGCTCCCATTATCGGCCGGCGGCAACCGACCGACGTCCCGCTCGGCCGCGACCCGCCGCCCGGCAGGCGCCGCCGGGGCGTCGGCGCTCAAGATCCTGTGCGCGGGCTTGAGGGGAGAGACGGCAACGGTCCTACGGCGCCGCGCCCGCGGCCGATGAGGTCCCTACAGCCGATAGACGAGCCCGACGATGAGGTCGTGGCTGTAGGCGTCCCCGCTCAGCCGGTCACCGGTGCCCGTCTCGAAATCGAGCGTGCCGAGGTCGACATAGCGGTACTCCAGCTCGGCCGACCAGTCCTCGGCGAAGTGCCACATCACGCCGGCCCCCAAGGTCCAGATGAAATTGGTGTTGTCCGTGGAGACGTTGCCGTCGACGACCGTATTGGTCGATCGGACCCATTCCTGCCCTTCCGTCCTCGAAAAGCGCCAGCCGGCACCCCCCAGGACATAGCCGTCGAAGCCCTGCACCAGGCCGAAGACGTAAGCGAGGTTTACCTGCAGAGCGTGGCTGTACCGGGTCGAGGCGTCGTAGAAAACGTCGTCGGCTACCGAGAAGGTCTCCCAGTCGAAATGGTAGCGGTAGCGGTATTCCACTTCGGTTCGGATCGGCCAGCCCCGGTCCCGCCAGTCATAGCCGGCAGCCAGGCTGGCGCCGGCGACGAACTCGACCGCATCATCCACCAACGCAGTGTCGGGCGCGGTCGGACCGCCCGGCGTGGTGCGGCTTTCGAGATTGTCGATGTCTCCCAAGGCCGGGACGAGGCGGCCGGAAAAGTACAGTCCGCCCAACTGGGCCTCCGCCGTCGAAACCGTCAAGACAGTCATGGCGGCGATCGCCACCGCGCCCAACGACCGCCACGCTGCCCGAGACTGCATGTGCCCTGCTCCCCGCGTCGCCCTCCGACGGGCGAAACCATCGGAGACCGCGGTAGCCGATCCGGCGGCCGGGCGCAACGGTGTCGCCGGTACCGCACCGGCCAAAGCCCTTCCGTTCACGGCGAAGCCCGTCCTTGCCCGACGAAGGGTTGAGGACTGCGGCGGGCCGCTCGATTGCGCTGCGCTGCGGAAATGGCTAGGTACGAGGCCGATAGCGCGCCGTAGCACCGGGGCGGAATGCCGTCGGAGTGCTCCTCGCTCCGCACCGCCCGCCCCCTCGCTCCCGTCGCGGCCGCTATCCAACAACAGATCGCCGGTGCTCTCCGCTTCGCCGAAGCCGCACCGGGCCCGCGCTTGCTTGTCGCAGAGGATCAGGAATGACCACCACCGGCCAAGACACGCTGAACACCCGCCGCACGCTGACCGTCGCGGGCAAGGAGTACGACTATTTCAGCCTGCCCGCCGCCGCGGCCGGCCTGGGCGACATCTCCCGCCTGCCGTTCTCCCTCAAGGTGCTGCTGGAGAACCTGCTGCGGTACGAGGATGGCCGGTCGGTGACGGTGGCGGATGTCAAGGCGCTCAAGGGGTGGCTCGACCGGCGCGCCTCCACCCATGAGATCGCCTATCGCCCGGCCCGGGTGCTGATGCAGGACTTCACCGGGGTGCCGGCGGTGGCCGATCTCGCGGCGATGCGCCAGGCGATGGTCGCCCTGGGCGGCGATCCCGAGCGGATCAACCCGCTGTCGGCGGTCGATCTGGTGATCGACCACTCGGTCATGGTCGACGAGTTCGGCAACCCCCGGGCCTTCCAGCTCAATGTCGACCGGGAGTTCGAGCGCAACCAGGAACGCTACGAGTTCCTGCGCTGGGGCCAGAACGCGTTCGACAATTTCCGCGTCGTGCCGCCCGGCACCGGCATCTGCCACCAGGTGAACCTCGAATACCTGGCCCAGACCGTGTGGGTCGAGCCCGACCGGTCCAAGCCGGGGGAGCGGATGGTCGCCTATCCCGACACGCTGGTCGGCACCGACAGCCACACCACCATGGTCAACGGCCTGGCCGTGCTGGGCTGGGGCGTGGGCGGCATCGAGGCCGAAGCCGCGATGCTCGGCCAGCCGGTCTCCATGCTGATCCCCGAGGTGATCGGCTTCAAGCTGACCGGCAAGCTCAAGGAAGGGGCAACCGCCACCGACCTGGTGCTGACGGTCACGCAGATGCTGCGGGCCAAGGGCGTGGTCGGCAAGTTCGTCGAGTTCTTCGGCGACGGCCTGGACGACATGACCCTGGCCGACCGGGCCACCATCTCCAACATGGCGCCGGAATACGGGGCGACCTGCGGCTTCTTCCCGATCGACGGGGAGACGCTGAACTATCTGCGCTTCACCGGCCGCAACGAAGACCGGGTGGCGCTGGTCGAAGCCTACGCCAAGGCACAAGGCATGTGGCGCGACGCCGACGCGCCGGAGCCGGTGTTCACCGATACGCTGGAACTCGACCTCGGCACGGTCGAGCCGTCGCTCGCCGGGCCGAAGCGGCCGCAAGACCGGGTGCTGCTGTCCGAGGCGGCGCCAAGGTTCGCCGAGCACCTGGCCGAGGAACTGGCCGGCAAGCCCCCCAGCAATCCGACCGCGGTGGAGGGAGCCGACTTCACCCTCGACCACGGCGATGTGGTGATCGCGGCGATCACCTCCTGCACCAATACCTCCAACCCCTCGGTCATGGTCGCCGCCGGGCTGGTGGCCCGCAAGGCGCGGGAGAAGGGCTTGGCGGTCAAGCCGTGGGTGAAGACCTCCCTGGCGCCGGGCTCCCAGGTCGTCACCGACTATCTGGAACGGGCCGGCCTGCAGTCCGATCTCGATGCGATGGGGTTCAATCTGGTCGGCTATGGCTGCACCACCTGCATCGGCAACTCCGGCCCGCTGCCCGAGGCGATCTCGGCGGCCGTGAACACGGGCGACCTGGTGGCGTGCTCGGTCCTGTCGGGCAACCGCAATTTCGAGGGCCGGGTGAACCCCGACGTGCGGGCGAACTACCTCGCCTCCCCGCCGCTGGTGGTGGCCTACGCCCTGGCCGGGTCGATGACGCTCGACATCGCCACCCAGGCTTTGGGCCAGGACGCCGACGGCAATGACGTCCTCCTCAAGGACATCTGGCCGAGCAATCAGGAAATCGCCGACACCATCAAGCAGTGCCTGACGCCGGAGATGTTCCGGGAGCGCTACGCCAACGTCTTCCTCGGCCCCGAACAGTGGCAGGCGATCCCCGCGGTCGACGGCCAAGTCTACCAATGGGACGCGACCTCGACCTACGTGAAGCTGCCGCCGTTCTTCGAGGATATGGCGGCCGAGCCCGAAGCGCCGACCGACATCGCCGGCGCCCGCGCCGTCGCCCGGCTGGCCGACAGTGTCACCACCGACCACATCTCACCGGCCGGGTCGATCAAGGCGGACAGCCCCGCCGGCTCCTACCTGACCGAACGGCAGGTGCCGCCGCGGGACTTCAACAGCTACGGCGCCCGCCGGGGCAACCACGAGATCATGATGCGGGGCACCTTCGCCAACATCCGCATCCGCAACGAACTCGCCCCCGGGACCGAAGGCGGCTTCACCACCTATGTCCCGACCGGGGAGGTGATGCCGATCTACGACGCCGCGATGCGCTACAAGCAGGACGGCACGCCGCTGGTGGTCATCGCCGGCAAGGAATACGGCACCGGGTCCTCCCGCGACTGGGCGGCCAAAGGCACCCGGCTGCTCGGCATCAGGGCGGTGATCGCCGAGAGCTTCGAGCGCATCCACCGCTCCAACCTGGTCGGCATGGGTGTCCTGCCGCTGCAGTTCACCGACGGGCTGACCCGGGCGGAGCTCGGCCTGAAGGGCGACGAGACCTTCGATCTGGCCGGTGTGGCGACCGTCAGCCCGCGGACCACGGTCACGCTGACGATCCACTACGCCGACGGCCGCACCCGGGAGGTGCCGCTCTTGGCCCGGATCGATACGCTGGATGAGCTCGAATACTTCAACAATGGCGGCATCCTGCAATATGTGCTGCGCAACATGATGCAGCAGGCGGCCTGAGGCGCGGTGCGGCCCGGCATGGTCGAGCCGCCCCGGCCGCGATCGCCGTTGCGGATACCGGGGTGCCGGGGCCGACCGCCCCGGCACCCGGCCCGCCGGTGTCTCTCACCGGCGCCGGCGGGCCGTCGGATCGTCTGGTTGCCGTCGTCACTATGCAGATACGGCGGTGCGCCTCTGGTGCGACACAATCGGTTTCGACGATAATGAAGTAATCTACTTCAAGAATTTAGAGTATCCTGCGTCCGTTCGGACGCAGGATACTCTGGCAGCCTCGGTAAGGGACGATCTGCGAAAGTGCTGCAACCCGTCAATGGACGGTTATTCGCTTGCGGCTGCCTTTCTTGGCTGATTTCGCTTCCATGGCCCGGCGCTGCTTGCGGTTCAGCACCGGGCCCGGCGCAGCGGCGGCGCCTTCACCGTTGGCCGCAAGCGGCTTTCCGTGAGGGACACCATGGCGAACCGCTTCCGATCGAGGCTGCGTGGGGCCACGGTCGGTACGTGCCGAAGGAGCCGGCCCGTGCGACAGGAGGTACTGGCCCTCCCCTTCGGCGGCGGCGTAGATGTCAGCAAGGGTCGTACCGGAGCGCTTGAGGACATAGTCCTGGGGTTTCGGCAGTGTGCGGGAGAAGGCCCAGTGAAAGGGCAAATGCGCATCGCCTGCGCGGACAAGTCCATCGTCGGTGACGATGCCTCCCCTTGCGTCGATCAGATCGGCGATGCATAGATCGCGGCCGTCATCGGTGATGAACCGAGTACCCAGGCGCAGTTTGCCCTTGTCGCTGACCACGACAGCGCCGCCGGTCGTCGCGGTGCCGGCGACTGCCCATACGAACCGGTCACGTGGGTCGCCGATAGGAACACCGGTCGCGGCGCGAATATGCGTGCCGTCTTGCCTCTGCACGATGCCATCGTCTTGTAGGATATCGATGAGCGCTTCGAATCTGTGGGTCTTCGCGCTGTCGACGCGATAATAGACATGGCCGGGTGTGACACCCGTTCCGAAGAAATCCAGTATAATCTTGGATTTATTGGTGAATTTTCGAGTTACCCTGCCCGGCTTCAGGTGGCCGTTGTTGTCGAATGACACTACCGTGTCATCCGGGGTGATCTCCTTGATCGGCTTCTGCCACATCTTGGCGCAGACTTCGGCCTCGTCATAGAGGCCGTTTGCGTCGGGCCGTATGCTGGGATCGGTTGGCCACATATTGATCATCGTGCCGGCGACGAAGCAATGAAACTGTTCGGGGATCAGGTCGGCCCGCCCGATGAAAGCCAGGGCCTGGGCGATGCTTCCCAAGCCTGCGGCGTCGATACTCTCCCGTGCCTGCATCCGCTCCCTCAAGAACTTTTCTACATTCCCTGAAGCGATCTCACCCGTTAAGGCATCGTAGAATTGGTCGTCACCTTCGGCGTAGGACCATCGTTGGCCACTAGCGTCGCGGTAAGATGGGGCTAAGGCCGCTCTGGAGGGGTGTGTGGTGAGCTCCCCCGTCTCCTCTGCGATCCCTATGCGGTCCAGTATCTCGAGCTTGATCCAGAGCGGGGCATCGGCGTTCACGCCCGCCATTTTTTCTTCAAACCACTCGCTCCAAGTCTGGCCCCCGTCCAACTCGTTCTGAGATGCGGTGGCGATGGCTGCGACGACAGCCGATATCATGAATTTCTCGAACTCCACACCGTTAGAAAGGATCGCCTCGCCGACGGTAACCGGGTTGTCATTTGTATCGACGGTATATTCCAGGTCCCAATAATAGAACGAGCCTCCCCAACCTCCGATGGTTTGACCACCTTGCGATAGTGCAGCGCTGATGTCATTTGTGAGTATTGTATCAAGAGACGGTATGCCGCCACGATCGAGTACATCTCTAATAACTGTATCTGCTATGTTGTTTGATATACTTTGAAGATTCGCAGATTGACCATCAATTTCCAGTCCATAATCAGTATATGATAGAATGAATGTGGCGGATTGGTTGTTTGTCGGGTCGGGCGGTATGCCGTTTGCTTGTCGGTTGACGATTGACGCTTGCTCAAACCAGAATCTCTGATCGTTCGTTAGATCGTTCCCGACAACCTCGATGATGCGGTCATAGGCACGATACAGATCTTCACCCGATTCACGAACACTTCTAATATAGTCTAGATCCGACTGTGAGAGCTCAGTCATTGTCCGTATCCTCCGTGCTTGATCGCCAGCTTTCCAACAACTGGATTGCTGTGTT
>JANQKE010000071.1 GCA_028281265.1 Alphaproteobacteria bacterium
CTGCGTCCGAACGGACGCAGATAAGATGCTCTAACTCTTTAAACTAGATCATCTTATCTGCGTTCGGATGAGTCCATCTGAACGCAGGATGATCTAGCCCGCCGTGCCCAGCGCGTCGAGGCTTTCGAACCGCATCACCCCCCGCTCCCCCACCAGGATGACCGCCCCATCGGGCGCCACCGCGATGTCGGCCAGCGCTTCGCGGTCCGGCAACTGGTGCCGCGTCAAGGTCCCGGTCAGCGGATCGCCGACCAGGATCGTGCCCGACAGACCGACGACGGCGAGCCGCCCGTCGGGCAGGACGGTGCCGTCCATCAACCCGACCGTGCTGCCGGTGGCGACCGGCTGCCAAGCCCCGCCGGTCGCCGGGCGCACGAACACGTGGCCTTGCAGGCCGAAGACCGCCGTCCACTCGGCCGACGCGACCGCGCCGAAATAGGACCCGTCATACGGCGAGGGGACAGCGTTCCACGTGGCACCCCCGTCGGCACTCTCCAGGATCTCGCCGAACTCACCGGCGATCAGCAGCGTGCCTTCGGGTGTGGGGGTGATGGCGTTGAAGTGGAAATCGGCCCCGTCGAGGAAGCGATCCGACCAGGCAGCACCCGGCCCGGCCGCCTCCGCATAGAGGCCGTAGGCCCCGGTTGCGGTGATCGAGCCGTCGGCACTGGTCAGCACGTCCAGGAACGGCGCCTCGAACCCCGGGTCACGATAGACGATGCGCCAGGTCCGCCCGCCATCGGTCGTGGACAGCACCACGGCGTCGTGCCCGACCGCCCATCCGCGCTCGGCATCGACGAAACAGGCGGCGGTCAGGGTGGTCGAGACCGGGCTCGGCATTTGCCGCCAGCTCCGACCCCGATCGTCCGAGACCAGAATATGGCCGCGTTCGCCGACGGCGATCAGCCGTTCCGCCCCTGCCCAAGCGAGATCGAGCAGCAGCGATTCCGCGGCCAGATCCGCCATCACCGACGGCATGGGCGGGCGATCGCCCGCATCGCCGGACTGCGCCAGAACCGGCACCGACGCCAGCGACAGGGCCAGCGCGAACGGAGCCCCGAGAAGCCGTCCGCAGGTCGGCGTCATGGCCGGTCAGCGGCGGCCACGGCGCCGCAACGCGTCCGGCGTGAAGTCACCGGCGTCGAGCTCGACGCTGAAATCGTATTGCCGCTCCTGGTTGTCGAACCCGAGTGCTGTGTAGCGGCCGGACTGCAGGTCGTAGATCACGTCCATGGTCGTCCAGAAGGTCGGCACCTCGTAGTAGTTGATCCCATGCGCTTCGCCGACCCGCCAGAGCTGGCCGCGGCTGTCATAGTGGTCGACGGCGACGATCTGCCAGCTATCCTCGTCCAGATAGAAGGTCCGCCGGCTGTAGATATGGTTGGTGCCGTCCCGCAATGTGGCGTCGACCACCCAGACCCGATGCAGCTCATAGCGGAGATGGTCGGGGTTGAGGTGGTTGGGGAAGATCAGCTCGTCATACGTGCGGTCGGCCGAGTGCAGCCGATAGGCGTTGTACGGGACGTACATCTCCCGCCGACCCAGGAGTTCCCAGTTGTACCGGTCCGGCGCGCCGTTGAAGAGATCGAGATTGTCCGACGTCCGCAAGCCGTCCGACGCCGTACCCGGATTGTCGTACGCCACGTTGGGCGCACGGCGCACGCGCCGCTGGCCGGGATTGTACGTCCAGGCCGTGCGCGGCTCAGCCGCCTGATTGATGGTTTCGTGCACCAGCAGGATCTCGCCGGCGAGCCGGGCCGGTGCGACCACCTCCTGCAGGAAATACGCCGAGATGTTGCCGTCGGAGCCGCCCGGCTGGGCGTACGGGAACAGGATCTCCTGTTCGATCATGATCATGGTGTACGCACCGCCGGCGGTCGGATTGGCCTGCCCGATGCGCTGGCTCACGGCATCGCCACGGTAGCGCAACAGGTGGTTCCAGATCGCCTCCAGCCCGTTCTCAGGGATCGGGAAGGGTATGGCCTCCCGCGCGCCGGTGACGCCGTTGCCGTCCGCCGTCAACTCCGCCCGTTCGGCATTGGCGATCGCCGCATCGTAGATCCGCTGCGGGAAGCTCGCGCTCCGCCGGGTCGGGTACACATCCATCCGGAAGGTCGGGTACTGCATCAGCATCGCCTGATGGCCGGCGGTCAGCCGGTCGGCATGCTCGGCCATGGTGTCTGCGGTGATGCTGAACAGCACCGGATCGTCAGCGAACGGATCGGGATGGTTCATGCCGGGGCTGTAGCCGGCCGGCGGCGTGGTGATCCCTCCCGTCCAGGGCGGAATCGTTCCGTCCGCATTGCCGGCCTGAATGGCACCCATCGGGGTCAGGGCACCGCCGAGATCCGCAGCGGTGAAATCCTGGCCCACGGCCGCCGGCGCAGCCCCGAGAGCCAGCGCCACGGCCGCGGCCCCGATCGTCTTGAGAAGCGTGGTTTGCATCGGTTCCTCCGTGCGGGGACCGGGCGACGCGGTGTCGGCAGCGTCGTCGCCGGGCCCCGTCGATCAAGCCGGGGTCAGATCAGAACGCGTAGCGCACGTTCATGGAAACGAAGTCGCGGTCGCGGATCGTGTTGAACTCATCCTCGCCGATCGCGAAGAAGTTGGTGTACTGGATGCCACCGGACCAGGCGTCGAGATAGGTGGCGTTCAGACCCAAGGAGACCGCGGCCCGATCCTCGACGAAGTTGGCGATCGGCGCCGGGGTGGTGCCGTGCACGTCGTGCTGCCAGCCGATGGTCGGGAACAGGTTCACCGGCCCGACGGCATTGAGCATGTCGAACCGTATCGCCGCCCGGTAGCCCCAGGAGAACTCGGTGGCGAACCCGTCGGTCTGGACGGCCGGCATACCGCCGACGCCGATGAAGTTGGGATTGCCGCCCAGGGTGGTGTTCGGGCCTTCGAACCGCAGTTCGGATTCATCGGGGAAATCGTGCACGTAAGTCCCCCCGACCTCCCCGACGAGCACCCATTGGTCGACACCCAAACCCGGGATCGGACCGAAGGCCTGGGTCGCGGTCAGTTGCGCCTGGGAAACGTTGAACTCGCGGTAGCCTTCGAGATCGGTGTCGAACATGGCCGCCGCGGTCGCCCGTGCACTCGCTGCGCTGGACGGATCGAACTCAATACCGACGTCCTGAAGCACCTGATTGCTGTTGAAGACCGTTGCCGTGCCGGCGCATCTTGGACCGTCGACCTGGCAGCTTGCGGTTACCGCAGCCGGCGCCAGCGCTGCCTGAAGCAGTTCGACGTCGTCGATCTGCAGGGGCTGGTCCATCTTGAGCGAGTATTCGCCTTGTATCGACAGTCCCGTATTGCCGACTGAAGTATTGAAACTGGCTCCAAGAAGCTGGATATCCTCCGGATACTCAATGACATAATTGGTCGAGCTGGCGTAGTTTACGGTGCTTCCCGGCACCAGGCCGGCCAACAAGTCGGCCTGGCTGCCCAGATCCGCGGAGATCAGCGGCAGTCGGCTGTGATAGTTGATGAAATACACGCCGAACTCGGTGTCGTTCAGCGCTGGCGCGAAGTAGCGCGCGGCAAGACCGAACTGCCCGCCATCGTCGGGCTCGTTGTCCGGGCCCCGGGTCGCGCGGGTGCCGAAAGGCGCCGCGGGGTTGAGCGGCCCACCGACGGGGATAGGGCCGAGAACCGGATTGTTGACGAAACCGACAGTGGTCCCGGGATTGGCCGCGTTGCGCGACGGATCATCCGGTATGCCCGGATTGCCGAAGCCCAGATACACCCCTTGGCGTTCGCCGCCGTCGGTGGCGAAGTCGTTGGTACTGAAGAAGGTGCCGGCGGGATCGGGCTCCGTCTCCTCCCACAGGAACTGGTAGAAGCCTTCGACCGACAGATTGTCGGTGATCCCGACATTGACGTTGGCGGCCAGGATCGGCGTCAGCGCCTCACGCAGCTGCGAACCGGGCACCCGGATCGCCGAGACGTCGACCGGATTGATCACGTTGATCCCGTTCTGGATGAACGTGCTTTCCCCCCAACTGATCACCTGGTTGCCGATGCGGACATCGACCGGCGTCTCGCCCAGATCGAAGAAGCCGTAGGCATAGGCGTCGAGCAGATCGATATCCCGGCCGACCGCCTGTTGCGCGTCGGGGCTCAGGTCCCGGAACTCCGTGTCCCCGTCGGCATTCAGGATATCGTAGAAATAGGTCGCCCGACCGAAGAAGCCGATGTTCTCGTAGTCGAGCGTCAGTTCGTGGGTCACCCGGCCGGCCACCGACGTCAGCCCCCGATCGTAGTTGAGGTTGCCGTCATCCCCGTTGATCGAGGTGTGGGTGCCGCCATTGGCCTGACCGATCAACGACGAATCGCGGTCCGCCACACGGAAGGTCGCGCCGACCGATACCGTCGTGTCGAACGCGCCGTTGATCGCCCCCCAATCGAACTCGAAGCCGTGCACCGGCGCGGCGGATGCCAGCGCCGTGGCGATCGCCAGCACGCTCGTCCCCGTCCACGCAACCGAACGACGTACGTCCGCCGTCTGCCCTGTTGTCCGCATCTCGTCGCCTCCCTCGCCACCGCGGCCACGTTTCCGGCCCGACCGATGGATACAGCCCCCAAAAGGCCTTTGGTTCTTCACGGGTATCGCCCGTTTGGTTCTTTGTGGGGGGTTCACCCCTTCCAACCACGTACTGGGACAAAAGCTTCACGCTTGTCCACCGGCAGTTTGCCTTGTTGCGCCGGTTTCATCAGAAAGCGAGTATATGACGTTTACGTAAACGTCAAGCCATGCCGTCCGACGGTGCTCCCCGGGACGCTCGAGGTGCTGCCATGCGGGCCGGCCGCTGGCGAAGCGGAGGCCGTTGTCGGTAGGGAAGTGCCATGACGGACAGCGTTATAATGACGGGTTTCGGCTCCCCCCGGGCGGCGTTCTTCGGCGCGGCGCGGGAAGCGCTGGGGGCGCCAGCCCTGGTGCTGTGCGCGAGCTATCTCGGCTTCGGCTCGCTGATCCGGTCGACCGATCTGCCGCTGGCCACCGGCCTGGCATCGACGGTCACCGGCTGGGCGCTGCCCGGCCAGATCGCGATGGTGGAGCTCTGGGCGGTCGGTGCGTCGCTCCTGTCGATCGGCCTGGCGGTGGCGCTGACCAATGTCCGGCTGTTCCCGATGACCCTGGCGCTGATGCCGCACCTGCGGGCGCCGGGCACGCCGCGCTGGCGCTACTATGCGGCCTGCCATCTGGTCGCGGTGACGGGGTGGGTGCGGTCGATGCAGCGCTGTCCGACCCTGCCGGCCGCGGAGCGGCTGCCCTTCCTCGTCGGGTTCAGCGGTTTCCTGTGGGTGGCGACGACGCTCGCCACCGCGCTGGGCTTCTGGCTTGCCGGGCTGGTGCCGCCGGCGGTCTCCCTGGGGTTGGTGTTCCTCAACCCGATCTACTTCATGCTCGTGCTGTCGGCCGACATCCGGCAGCGGTCGCGTGCGTGGGCGATGGCGTTCGGCGCCGTGGCAGGGCCGATCGCCCATCTCGTCAGCCCGGAATGGGGATTGCTGGGCGCCGGCCTGGTGGCCGGTTCGCTTGCCTTCGGGCTCGATCGCTGGCTTGCGGCCAGCCGGGCAGATGCCGGCGGGAAACGGTCGTGACGGAGATCTGGGGACCGGCCGGCATCGGTGCCGCGCTGATCGTCGGGGCGGTGGTGACCTATTTCTGGCGGGCCGCCGGGGTCGCCCTGTCGGGTCGCCTGCGGCCGGACGGTGCCGTGATCGCCTGGGTCGGCTGCGTCGCCTACGCTCTGCTGGCCGCCCTGATCGCACGGATGATCGTCTTTCCGATCGGCCCGCTGGCGGAAACCACCCTGTTCGCCCGGCTGGCGGCCGCGGCGGTCGCGTTCGCCCTGTTCTTCTTCCTGTGGCGGCGGGCCCTCCTGCCCGCGGTGATCGCCGGGGCCGGAACCCTGGTCCTGCTCGCCACCGTGCAGGGGTAGCGGCCTGCCGGCCCGCCGCTCAGGGGCCGGCCGCCGAGGCGCGGTAGGCGGCGGCCAGCACGTCGAGCACGTCGAACACCCGGGCCACGTAATGGTCCCGCAGGGCGTACTGCCCCTCCCCGTCCCCGCCCAAAGCCCGATCGACGCCGTCGACCAGCTTGTGCAGCCGCCGCTGATGCCAGCCCAGCTTCGCCTGGACCGGGTCGGTGACGATGCCCGAGAACGCCGCCAGCATCGACGCCACCGCCATCAGCCCGCCGGTGACGCCGACCACCAGGCCGGTCGATGCGGCGACCGGCATCGCCCCGTACCACAGACCGCCCACGCCGGCACCCAAGGGGAAAGCCGCCACGGCCATCTGGTTGGCCATGGCCTGGGCGACGAGCGGTCCCAGGGACAGAGCCCCCGGCGTCAGCTCCTTGAACGTCAGCGCACCGGTCGCAGCGATCATCACCGCATTGGCGAGGTCGGATGCCGATACCCGGGCGCCGGCATAGGTCGCCATCGCCTCGGTCAGCCAGGCCTTGAGCTTGGGGTCGTCGGCCCGGCGCCCGATCGGGACCAGCCAGGCGACCATGGCACGCTGGATTTCCGGCTGGGCCATCACCGCATCGGCCAGCGCGTCCCGGTCGCTGCTGCGGGCGGGGTAGCCGGTGCGGGCCGGCTGGGCATAGGGCAGTTCCAGCAGTTCGGTGAACACCCGCCACTCGACCTCGCGCGCGACATCGGAGGTCAGAAACGGCTGCTGGCGATCGAGCCAGTCCGCCGGGCGGGTGATCCGAGCCCGCCGCAGGCCGGTGGCGGCCAGCCGCATGCCGACATGGGGTACGGCCATCAGCAGGTTCGCCGGCGCCCGCAACAGATCGAGCCCCAGCGCATGGCGGTGCAGCCGGAACGCGCCGTCGACGCCGAAATGCAGGCGCACGAACGGGTCGATTCGGTCCCGCCGTTCGGTGACATACTGTCGAATGCCGCGATCGACCGCCGCTTCCAGGCTGGCGCGATCGGGCATGACCGGTGCGGGCAAGGTGCTGGCGGCGGCGGTCATGGGTGCGGAACCTCCCCGGTGAACGGGTGTTTGGCCGATGGGCGGGACGGGTGATACATGGTGATCCTGACACGTCGGCGCCATCGCGGGGGCCATGGATCCCGATCACCGCCGCGGCGACGGGTCCATCGGACCGGCCAGGCGAGCCGGTCGGACGACAACCGACGAGGAACCGCCCGGATGGCGCGACGCCCGAGCAAGCCCACCGACCGGAACACGCCGCCGTCCCAGACGCCGCTGGCCCGGTCGCTGCGGACGGCACGGCGGGCCTTCGTCTGGGTCGGGGTGTTCAGCTTCTTTCTGAACCTGCTGATGCTGGTCACCCCGATCTACATGATGCAGGTGTTCGACCGCGTGCTGTCCAGCGGGCGCACCGAGACCTTGTTGCTGCTGACGATGATCGCCGGCTTCGCCCTTCTGGTTCTGGGGGCGCTGGAGGCGTTCCGCAGCCACCTGCTGAACCGCATCGGGGCCTGGATCGACGGCGAGTTGTCCAGCCAACTGATCGGCTCCAGCCTGGCCAGCCGGTTGCACGGCATCAGCCTGGGTGCCCAGCCGCTGCGGGACCTGGCCCAGATCCGTCAGTTCGTCGGTTCCAACGCGATCAACCCGCTGTTCGACAGCCCCTGGGTGCCGATCTTCGTGGCGGTGATCTGGGTGCTGCACTGGTGGCTCGGCGTGCTGGCGCTGCTGGCGGCGGTCGCGCTGTTCCTGCTGGCCCTGGCCAACGACATGGCCACGCGCAAGTCTTTGACCGAAGCCAACGACTTGTCGGTCGGCGCCTATCGCCAGGCCGAAGCGGCCGTGCGCAATGCCGATGTGGTCCAGGCCATGGGCATGCTGCCGGCGATCCAGCGCCGATACGAGGCGGCCAACGCCGAGGCGAACACGCTGCAACTGCGCGCGGGCGACCGGGGCGGCACCATCATGGGCCTGTCCAAATTCGTCCGGCTGTTCGTTCAGGTCGGCATCCTGGGCTTGGGCGCGTATCTGGTGCTGCAGGGCGCGTTGACGGCCGGCTCGATGATCGCGGGATCGATCCTGCTGGGCCGCTGCCTGGCGCCCGTCGAGCAGGCCATCGGGGCGTGGCGCAGCTTCATCGGCGCCAAGGATGCGCATGCCCGGATCGAGAAGCTGATGACGGCCGCCCCCGAAGCCCCCGACCAGATGAGCCTGCCCGCCCCGCGCGGCCATCTCGAGGTCGATCGCGTGACGTTCGTGCCGCCGAGCTCGCAGACTCCGGTCCTCAAGCAGGTTTCGCTGGAGCTGCAGCCGGGCGAGGCGCTGGGCATCATCGGGCCTTCGGCGGCGGGCAAGAGCACGCTGTGCAAGCTGATGGTCGGGATCTGGGCGCCGACGGCCGGCCACATTCGGCTCGACTCGGCCGACGTCCATACCTGGAACCGGGAGGAGTTCGGCAAACATGTCGGCTATCTGCCGCAGGAGGTCGAGCTGTTCGCCGGGACGATCAAGGACAATATCTCCCGCATGAAGGACGCGGACCCGATGACGGTGATCGAGGCCGCGCAGATGGCCGATGTGCACCGCATGATCCTGCACCTGCCGGACGGCTACGATACCGAGATCGGCGAGCGGGGGGCGGTGCTGTCCGGCGGCCAGCGTCAGCGCATCGGCCTGGCCCGCGCGCTGTTCGGCAAGCCGAGCCTCATCGTGCTCGACGAGCCCAACGCCAATCTCGACCAGGACGGGGAACAGGCCCTGCTGCAGTCGATCCAGGCCCTCAAGACCCGGGGCGCGACGGTGGTCATGGTCGCCCACCGCCCCAGTGCCCTGGTGCACATCGACAAGCTGGTCGTCCTGCGCGACGGGGTGGTGGAGATGTTCGGCGCCCGCGACGACATCCTCGAACGGGTCACCGGCCGCCGGCCCCCGACCGCCGTCACCCAGCAGCCGCGCCCCCCGACCACCAACCCGCCCATGGCGCGTGCCGGACGCTGACATCCGCGCCCGACCCGGCCGATCGCCGAGACCCCGACCACCGATGACGCCCGCCGATACGACCGTCCCTCACCCTCCCGACCGCGGAGCCGCGGGCCTGCTGGGCCGCATCAACCCGATCCGGGTCCGCGCCGACGGAGCCGATCCGGGTCCGGCACGGGCGCCGACCAAGCGGGCGGGAGCCGGTCCGGCGCCGCCGCAGCAGGACCGGTCGCTCGACACGATGATCCGCCGGCCGGTTCAGCTCGGGCTGATCGTGATCGTCGCCTTCTTCGTCGGCTTCGGCGGCTGGGCCACGCTGGCCCCGCTGTCCAGTGCGGCGATCGCCCCGGGCGTGCTCAACCCCGACGGCAGCCGCCGCACGGTCCAGCATCTCGAAGGCGGCATCATCCGCGACATCCTGGTGCGGGACGGCGACTATGTCGAAGCCGGCCAGATGCTGGTGACGCTGGAAGGCACCAGCGCGTCGGCCATGGTGGGCATGCTGCGCAACCAGTATTTCAACCTCGCGGCCCTGCATGCCCGGCTGGTCGCCGAGCAGCGCGAGCGGGTGTCCATCGCCTTTCCCGACTGGCTGCGGGAAATCGCGCAGACCAGCGCCACCGTGGCCGAGGCGCTCACCCAGCAGACCGAGCTGTTCCGCAACCGCCGCGAGGCGCAGGAGGGCCGCGTCGGCACCCTCAACCAGCGGATCGCCCAGCTCAACGAGGAGATCCGGGGCCTGCAGGCGCAGATCAACAGCCAGACCACCCAGCTCGACCTGATCGCCCAGGAGATCGAGGATGTCAGCTTCCTGCTGGAGCGCGGGCTGGAGCGCCGCTCCCGCCTGCTTTCCCTCGAACGGGCCCAGGCCGATCTGGAGGGCACACGGGCCGAGAACCGGGCCGCCATCGCCCGGGCCCGCCAGGCGATCGGCGAGGCGGAGCTGCAGATCATCACCCAGCAACGCACGTTCCAGGACGAGGTGGCCGGCCAGTTGAGCCAGGTGCAAGGCGAACTCGCCGCGCTGGAGGAACGGCTGCGGGCCAGCCAGGACGTGCTGACGCGCACCCAGATCACCGCCCCGGTATCGGGCCGGGTCGTCCAGTTGCGGTTCCGGACGGCCGGCGGCGTCATCCAGCCAGGCGAGCCGATCCTCGATATCGTGCCCACCGAGGAAGACCTCATCATCGATGCCCGGGTCTCTCCCACCGATATCGACGTCGTGCACGAAGGGCTGGAGGCACAAGTCCATCTGCTGGCGTTCGCCCAGCGCAACCTGCCGCGGATCAGCGGCCTGGTGCGCACCGTTTCGGCCGATGCGATCACCGATCAGAACACCGGTCAGAGCCACTTCACCGTGCAGGTGGAGGTGCCGCGGGACGAGCTCGACAAGCTCGGCGCGGACATCGAACTCGCCCCCGGGATGCCTGCGGAGGTCCTGATCATCACCGGGGAACGCACGCTGCTGAACTACTTCCTGACCCCGATCACCGACACCTTCCGCCGCGGCTTCCGGGAAGGCTAGAGAGCATCCTGCGTCCTAACGGACGCAGATAAGATGCTCTAAATCTTTGAAATAGATCAACTTATCTGCGTTCAGATGAGTCCATCTGAACGCAGGTTG
>JANQKE010000073.1 GCA_028281265.1 Alphaproteobacteria bacterium
CTGCGTCCGAACGGACGCAGATAAGATGCTCTAACTCTTTAAACTAGATCATCTTATCTGCGTTCGGATGAGTCCATCTGAACGCAGGATGATCTAGCCATTAACCCACACACCCCCAATCACTCACTACAACTATCCCCAAACAACAAAATCCGACAGACTGCTAAATGCGATCATCGGTCACCGGCTGAGATCCGGGATCGGCCCGGACGCCGAGGCCGGTCAGCAGGAATGCGAGGATTGCATCCTCGGTTTCCGCCCGTTCCGCATGGATCGAAAGATCCCAGGACCGCAAGGCGACGATTGCGGGCACGAAGGACAGGAAGTTCGCGGCTATGCGCCGGTTCGACAGTGTGCAGGGGCCATGCTCCCTGTCATACCCTTCGAGGAGTTCCTCGAACCGGTCGATCAGCTTGGCGATGGACGAAAGGATGATTTTCCGATCCTCTTTCTCCAACGCATGCGTTTCATTGTAGAGGAGCTGCACTTCATCCCGATGGGCGCTCATGACGAGGATGACCGCGCGCAGCGCCTCCACCAGCTTTCCATGAGCGTTGTCGTGGCGGGCAATCGCCTCGTCGACGGCGACCTGGTATAGCTGGACCAGGTGTTCGCAGACGAGGAAGAGCACGTCCTGCTTTGAACTGACGTAGTTGTAGAGATTGCTCTGTGTGAGGTCGGCCTCACGGGCTATGTCCTTCGTCGTCGCCACGTGGAAGCCCGATCGGCGGAACACGGTGATTGCGGCACGGATGATCCGCTCTCGCCTGTCATGGACGAGTTTCTCGTTTTGGACCTGGCTGACAATCGTACGGTTCATGAGACGTTCTGTGGGTGTCGGGTCCGGGCTGATCGATCGAATACTCAGCCAGATGCGGTGTCTTTACAACATGTGCGCCCGCTTCGCGGCCTGCGGACGGCACGGGGGGGAGCGGCGTCAGGACGCCGCCAGGTCGGTCACAAACCGCTCCTTCAGTTTGAACTTCTGTATCTTGCCGGTGGGTGTCATGGGAAGCGCGTCGACGATCCGAAGGTATTCAGGATACTTGAACTTGGCGACGCCCTGGCTTTCCAGGAAGGCGACCAGCCCGTCAAGGTCGATACGGCGTCCGGGACGCAAGACGATGTACGCACAGGTCTTTTCGCCCAGCCGCTGGTCGGGAACGCCCACGAGCGCAACCTGCAGGACGGCGTGATGCTTGCCGATCGTCTCCTCGACCTCGCGGGCGCTTATCTTCAAGCCGCCACGGTTTATGATGTCCTTCTTGCGTCCGACGACCCGAAGGAAGCCGCTTTCGTCGAGGATGCCCAAGTCATTGGAGAAAAGCCAGCCGTCGTTCGAGAATGTCTCGGCGGTTCGCTCCGGATTGCGGAAGTAGCCCAGGCAGACATGCGGACCCCGGGTGGCGATCTCCCCGGCCTCACCGGGGCCGAGCCTGGTGCGGCGATCCTCATCGAAAATCGCCACCTCGACACCCGGCAGGGGCGCGCCGTCCGTACCCCAGCGCTTGTCGCCAGGATCGTCCACCGAGCACATGGTGGCGGCGAAGCATTCGGACATGCCCCAGCAAGGAACAAGGTTGCAGCCGATCCGTTCACGCACGGACGCCCCCAGGTCTGACGGAATCGCCGCACCGCCGCACAGGAAAACACGGAAGCTGGTGAGGTCGCGATCAGCCAGCTCGGGCGAGTCGAGAAGCATCGCGGCAAAGGGCGTCGCCGCGCAGGTATAGGTGCACCGCTCGGCCTCGATGAGCCTGATCGCCTCGTCCGGATCCCATCTCTCCTGCAGGACCAGGGTGGCACCGAGCACGATGGCTTGCCGCAGATTCCACTGGATACCGGTTGCGTGCGCGATCGGCGAGACCGCCCAGACGACCTCGTCGCCGGTCAGGCCCAACAGCCGGGCGCCGGCGAGATTGCCGTACATCAACGTGTTGTGGCTGTGCATGACGCCTTTGGGCGCGGACTCGGTCCCCGACGTGAAGATCAGGACGGTTACGTCATCGCCGTCGAAGGCGCGCGGGTCGACCGGCGGCGCGCGCCGGTCCCGCATCAGATCGGAGAACGGCCTCATGTCGTCGGGCACCCTGTCGCCCAGAACGACGATGGTCTCGAGATCCGGCAGGTGGGAACGAAGCGAACGATAGGTTTCGGGATAGTCGTGGCCGCGATACGGACCCGGGATGATCGCCAGTTTGGTGCGTGCCAGGCCAAGGATATAGACGATCTCCTTGGCCCGGTAATTCGGCAGCAGCGAGTTGGTCACGGCCCCGATGCGGGTCGCAGCGAGATGAATCAGCACGAATTCCGGCCAGTTTGGCACCTGGACCGAAATCACGTCCTTGTGTCCGATCCCGATGGCGGCGAGATTTGACGCCAGTCTCGCCACTTTCTCGGCGACCTCGCGATAGGTCCAGCGGACATCGCCGGCAACGCACAGCAGCTTGTCCGGCGCCTTGTCGACCTGCTCGTCGAAGACGTCGATCAATGTGCGGTTGATCCAAAGCCCGCTGTCCACATAGTGCTTGGCACGCTCCCGATCGAGAGTGGTTTCGAAGCACACGCGTTCCTCCCTGAGCTTCAAGCGCGAACGGATCCCGGCGCTGCCGTTGCCGACTTGCGGACAGCGTCTCAGATCATGGTGTAGCCGCCACTGGCACTGATCGTCTGTCCGGTTACGAAACTTGCACCGTCGGAAGCGAGAAAGACGACTACGGGCGCTATCTCGCCCGGACGCGCGATACGCCGCAGGGGATAGGCCTTGGCGATCCTCTGGCGCATCTCGGGCGTGTTCCAGCGCTTTTGCCCCTGTGCCCACATCGACCCGTCGCTGATCTCCTCGTCGGAGTCCGGCATCGTGGTCCCCGGGCAAACGACGTTGAAGCGGACGTTATACTTGCCGTATTCGCGCGCCAGGGTTTTGCTCAGCGCCACGACTCCCGCCTTGCACGCCGCATA
Source organism: Alphaproteobacteria bacterium (assembly GCA_028281265.1). Lineage (GTDB taxonomy): Bacteria > Pseudomonadota > Alphaproteobacteria > DSM-16000 > Inquilinaceae > JANQKE01. The sequence goes on from JANQKE010000073.1 coordinate 2,962, forward strand.
GACCCCTTCACGGTATTCCCCCATGCGGGCGGCATCGGAGCCTATCGACACGACCACGCCCGATTTCCGGTCGATCATGTCGTCAAGGACCGAGCGCGTGCAGTTGATCATGCCCCAGAGATTGATCTGTATCTCCTTTTCCCACTGGCTCCGATCCTGTTCGATGAAAAGCCCCTCGACAGTCCAGCCGACATTGTTGACAAGTATGTCCACAGGACCGAACGCCTGCTTCGTCCGGTCCAACATCGCCGTTACGGAGTCGATAGAAGACACGTCCGTCCGACAGGCGAATGCGCCTCCGGCACCGAGTGCGACGGCCTCTTTCGAGACCTTTTCTCCTTGTTCGCCGTCGATGTCGGCGATCACGATCCGGGCGCCCTGCTTGGCGAATTCGTGCACGATCGAACGACCGATGTTGGAACCGCCGCCCGTGACGACCACTGTCTTGTTTCCCAAACCCAGATCCATGCTTGCCCTGCCTTCAGCCTAGACCGTGCTGTATTCTGGGTGGCTCACTCAAAACACAGCATGATGGATGCCAATCCGCGCCGTCTCCGGCGCAGGGTGCCCCAGATGTGGTCTTCCGAGACGGTGCCGTCCGACCTGGACGGCCTGGGCGGGCCTCCTCGCTCCTGGCATCAGGGCCCCTCCGCCTCGGCAGATCGACCCGGTCGTTCCTGAAACCGCTGTTGCGCGCACGCTGGCCTGTTCGGACCGATCACCGCATTCCAAACCTCTGTTTCATCGAGCTTTCGCGCCCCGGAACCGCTATCCGACCCCGCCTCATACCCCGCTTCGCAACCAATCCGGCGACACGGCGGAGAGCGCCGCGTCCTCAAGGCCACGACCATCGACCCGCGCGGACGAAGCTCCGTCCGACCGTTCCGATGCAGCTCCGACCTTACCTCATGCGGGCTGGATCGTCAATCTGAATGATCAATCAGTTAATAAACTGTCAGCGGAACGCCCCGGTTTTCTTGCTGCGAGGAAGTCCTTTATGCGGGCCCGCGTCGCAGCCGACTTCATCAGTATTTCCGGATAGGTGAGCTCGACTGCGTAGCCATCGGCATGGGGGTCCTTCGCCGCTGCGATACAGGCCTTGGCGGCACGCAGAGCTTCGGGGGGCTGAGCGGCGAGCCGGGCGGCAATCTCCCTCGTGCGGCCCGGAACGTCCGGGGCCGGAAAGGCCCATTCGACCAACCCGATGCGAAGGGCGTGGTGTCCGTCGATCATCTCGCCGCCGCCGATCAGCCGCATGGCGGTTCCGGGACCGACCAGCCCTGCCATCCTTTGGGTGCCGCCGCCGGCGGGCAGCAGCCCGATACCGACCTCGGGCAAGCCCAGCTTGGTGGTCTCGGCAGCGACCCTGAGATCGCAGGCGAGCGCCAGCTCCAGGCCACCCCCCGCCGCTACGCCTGCAATCTCGGCAATCGAGATTTGCGGCATGGACGCAATGCGCAAGAAAAGTTCCTGGAAATAGGCGGCTTCGGCGGCCAGCAGTTTTCCGGCGTTCTCATCGTTAATTCGACCGGCGTACTGCTTGATATCGCCACCGGCGCTGAAAACCTTCTGATCGCTGGCGATCACCATCACCTGCCAGTCATCGCGCTCCTGCAGGTCTTCGAGGAGACTGAACAGCTGCTCGCCCCATTGGCGAGAGATGGCATTGACCGGCGGATTGCACATCACAACACGGACCACGCCATTGGCGATCTCCTGTCGGAACATGGGAGCTCCTTGGTTTCTGGCGGATCATCGGCAGCCCATTGAACCGGGGGTTGGCATGCGAGAACCGGTTGCGATGGCGCGCTATGTCCTGACGGGATCGCTATACTCGGTCTGCTTCTGAACCAGTTCCCAGATGCTGTTGGCCTGCGGTGCGCGCATCTCCTCCATGACGTGGCCGACAAGTCCGACCACGCGGGCAACCAGACCGATGCCGCGTACGGCGCGCCAGTCCAGTCCGATGTCCGAACAGATCGAGCCGATCGCGGCGACCGCATTCAGCGTCAGCGGCTTTCCCAGCCGATCCACCGCGGCGCGGTGGATCGCACGCATCAGGTCCGCGTTGGCTGTCGGAATCCCGAGCTCTTCCTGCATCTCAAACAGTTTACGTGTGCGTGGATCAACGGGGTGATGCGGTTGGCCCAGCCCTGGCACCCGACGCTTGGAGGCGGCGTAAAGCTCGACCACCCGAGCGGCGTTGTCCTGCGGGGACCCGTCAAAACCGGCAGCCTCGACCTGGAGCATGCGGGCTACGTTGCTGGCCGGTCCAACGAAGGTGTCCCCGGCGCCGAGAAGGCCGCTGGCGACGGCGCCCTGGAAGGATTCGGGCGCGCCCAGCAGGGTGAGGCGGGCCGCGATGACGCTCGGCATCATCCCGTGCTCGGCAATGGCCACGATCATGGCGGTGATGATCCGGGATTCCTGGGGTGTCGGGAGCCGCCCGGTAACCTCCAGAAAGAACAGCTCCGTCACATCGATCCTACCCATAAGGTCGCCGACGAGATCGTAGCCGCGCACCGTGATCGCGTCGGTTGTCAGCGTCGCCATCTGCGTGCGGATCGTTGCCGTCGCGGTATCACCCATCTTGGGGTCCTGCCTTGCCGGGATTGAGGAAATCGCCGCGAATGTCGAAAAGCCGAAGGCGCAGCAAGTCGTCCGGGTCGGGCATGGGTTCGACGCCGAGATCGTCGGCGACCTCGAACCGCCAGCCGCATTCCGCACGCGCCTTCGCCACGGCGTCGGCAACGGTTTGGCCGGCTGCCGGAACGAGGCTGGTCAGCGCGAACCGTCCTGCACGCTTTTCGAAGATGCCGAGATCGGTCACCAGCGTGCTGACCCGCGTTCCCGGGCTGGTGACGTAAGGCAGTTCGGCGACCAGCCGCTTCGGCGATTGCGAGGTCACCACGACCACGTCCTCGGAAGCCGAACCGATGTCGTTGGCGCCGCCGGACCCGACCAGGAACCGGCCGCTGGACGTGAAGCTCGAATTGACGTTGCCCTCGGCATCGATCTGCGCCGCGCCGATAATGGAAAGGCAGGTGTTGTGTGCGCCCCCGACATACTGGCCGAGTACCCCGAACGCGGTGGTCAGGCCCTTCGCGCTGGCCACGTTCTGGTTGGCGAAGATGAAGGGGTCGCCCGGTTGAGGCGTGAACCCGTAAAGGCCGATCTCAGCGACCAGTTCGGCCGGAATCCCGTCGATCTGAAGCCTTGAGACGGCGAGCCAGGCAGCCAGGTTGGCGTACCCGACGCCTGCCTCCACCAGGCGGTATCCGTCGTCGCGGACCTTCCGTTCAAGGACGCGCGCGGCTGTCACGACCATGCGGTCGATGTTGTCGTGATCGTCGCGCGCGGCGATCGCGTCGACCATGGCCGGCGTAAGCTCGTCCTGCCAGCTTTCCGGCTGGGCGCGTCCGCGAAGCCTTTGAACGCGGTCGGTGCCGAGCTTGCGCACATAGCCTTCCTGGCCGTCCGGCTCCAAGATCCACTCCCTGACCCAGGCGTGGAAGCGTGCCTTGTCCTTCGAGGCGGCACGGATATCCATGAAGAAATCATAATCCTCGACATAAGACGCGATATCCGTTCCGCCGGGATTGTAGATCGCGTAGGGATGGCACCCCATCGGCGCTTCCGAGACGCTGAGAACGCGATGGGCCGGGATCACCGCCAAAGTCGGGTTCTTGCGTATGACATCGGGCGACACGATGCGCTCGACGGTTGCGATGACGCCCTTGCTTGCGGCGAAGGCGACGACATCTCCTTCACCAAAGGGCGGCGATATCAGCACGTTGCCTTGTTCATCGGCGGCGAGACCATGGACGATGGTGATATCGGGAACGATCGCGCGCGCGGCTCCGACCCGCCGGCACGTGCCGAACGGATCGTCGATCAGCAGGAAGTCCTCGCTTTCGGCCATCGCACTTCCTGCCAGGGACCGCGTGAGCGCGAACGGGAAGCCCGACGCCGCGGCCGCCAGCCTTTGGGCGATGACGAGCAGCGACTGGTTTTCCAGTTCCACCTCTCCGCTTGCGAAGGCCTGTTGGAACACCGGATTGGGCGAGGCCGTCGGATAGTTCTCTCCTGCGAAAGAGACCGTGAGCTTGCGCACCAAGCCTTCCGAAACCAGGCTGGCCTGATTGGCGACCAGCCCTGCACCGACAATCCAGAAGTTCGGCCTCGTACCGGAAAAGACGCGGACCAGAGCGTTGCTGGCCGCCATCGGGCGGGCGCCCGTGTAGCCGAAATGGACGGTCATGCCCGGTGTCACCAGGGTGCGGATCGCGTCATCGAGTTCCGTGACCTTGCTTTCCGTATAGTGGCTTTGAGGCGCAAACATCTCACGCAGCCCCCGCCGCTCGAAAGCGTATCGACCGTCACCATGCCTGGATGATTCAATATTCTTCATGTCTGCCAGGCTTACATCGTCCTAAACACTTGGCGTGCAGCCTTGTGCAGAAGGGTTTCGAGAGAGTCCGGCTTCAGATCCAAGTTATTGACCTGCTCCAGACTGTCGGCATGCTTGACAACAGGAAAATCTGTGCCCCAGAGAACCTTGCCTCGGCCGCGAGTGTTGAGAAAATGGATCAGCGCCGCATCCCAGTATTTGGGTGCGTGAGCGCCGGCGCCGATATAGAGATTCGGATGTTTCCAGGCCAGGGCGATGAGTTCCTGGACCCAAGGCCACCCCGTATGGGACGCCACGATGCGCAGTTCAGGGAAGTAGAGGGCGACATCGTCGAGCAGGATCGGCTGGGCCATGGCGGACGGCATCCGCTCGGCGGAATGTCCGGACTGCACGACGACGGGAACGTCGAGCTCCACACATTTGGCGTAGAACGGGTAGAAGTCGCGATGGTTGAGCGGCATGCCCCAGCCATACGAATGGATGTGCGCGCCCTCGAAGCCCCATTCCTTGATCGCCGTCTCAAGCTGGCGGACACCGTCCATGCCAAGCGTGACGTCGATGCCGAACAGCCCGCCGACGCGGTTTCCGCATTGCCCCATCAGATCCCGGATCGTGGCTGCTTCTACGTCAAGTAGCGGCGCCTTATGCTTGTAACTCCACATCTTGAAGCTTGGAACGAAGACTTTCTCGATACCGGTCTGGTCCATCATCTCGATGAATTCTTCGGGTGTATATCCGTGCAATCGGTTGTCCATTTTCCACCAAGAGACCAGCCGGGAAAGCTCGTCGTTTTCAAGATACATTCGATTTAGCCCTTCAGGCGTAAAAATATTTGTCCAGTAATCAATCGCGCGAATATCGGCAGTCATCTATAGCCTCGACTCCATCTGCGAGGCCCTCTGCCTCATCCGGTGTTTGACGCCGCCGCCGCTGCAGCAGGCTGCGCCGGCAACCGAAGCGCGTATTCCGACGTCGCCTCCGTGTCATAGGATACCCTATCAAAGACAGACTGATTGAACAATCACTTTCTCCGCGTGCCCGTGATGGCGTCGGAGGCTCGGCGGGATGGCGGGGGAGGGCCCGTGTCACCGGCCGTCCCGCCCGTCGTCACGGTTCCTTGAGGGCGGTCGGAGGTACGGATCGGTGGAAACCGTCGAAAGGCTTCGAGTTCTCGTGTTCCTCGAGCTCCCATACCGGCCGTGCGTTGGGCACGCCGCCGTCCACGCGCACGACCGAGCCGGTGATGAAGGCCGCCGCCGGAGACAGAAGGAAAGCGACCGCCGCGGACACTTCGGCCTCGGTGCCGAGACGTTTCAGCGGGACGTCGTGGCGCAAGCGCCGGAACATGGCTTGCGCCTCCGGCGGATATCGGTCCATTCCGGACGACGCGATCCAGCCGGGGGCCACCGCGTTGACACGCACGCCCGACGGCGCCCATTCCACGGCCGCCGATTCGGTGAACGACAGCATGCCCGCGCGTGCCGCCCCCGAATGCGCCGAGCCCGGCCAGCCGCCCCAGATATCGGCGATGATGTTGACGATCGCGCCGCCGTGCGCCGCAAGACAGGCGCGGTAGACCTCCCGGGCGACGATGAATCCGCCGGTCAGATTGGTGTCGATAACCGCCTTCCAGCCCCGTGTCTTCATCTGGCTGATCGGCTGGATGTACTGGCCGCCTGCGTTGTTGACCAGACCGTCCACGGATCTGTGCCGTCGGACGACGTCGCCCACCATCCCGCGCACCGCGTCCTCGTCGCGGATGTCGCAGACATGGGCGGAAGCGATGCCGCCATCCTCGTCGACCTCCCCGACCACCCGCTCCAGCTTTTCCGGAGACCGGCCCACGAGCGCCACCGCCGCGCCCAGCGATGCGAGTTCGTGGGCCATGCAGCGGCCGATGCCGCTGCCGCCCCCGGTGACGATGATGCAGCGGCCGGAAAACAGTCCGGGCCGGAAGATGGAGCGATAGGGCATTTGCGACCGTCCTCGCGCAGCGGCGGCTGGGGCGCTCACCTCACGATGCGAGCCGCCGTCCGATGATCTCCTTCATGATCTCGTTCGTGCCGCCATAGATGCGATGGACGCGGGAATCGGTCCATAGACGCGAGATCGGGTATTCGCGCATATAGCCATAGCCGCCGAACAACTGCAGGCAATCGTCGATCGCCTTGAAGGCGGTTTCCGTGACCCAGAACTTGGAAATCGCCGCCGAGGCGATATCGAAGCTGTCGGCGGCCTCTTCCTCGATGCAGCGATCGACATATGCACGCGCCACTTCAAGGGCGGCGGCGATCTCGGCGAGCTTGAAACGGATGGCCTGGAAATCCACGATGCGTCGGCCGAAGGCGGTGCGCTCCTTGACATAGTCCAGCGCCAGGTCGAATGCCGCCTCCGCTTCGGCCAGCGCTGTAACGACGATCGCCAACCGCTCCCGCGGCATCAAGGCCATCATGTCCGTGAAGCCCCCGCCGACGGTGCCGACGATATCGGCTTCCGTTACGGCGACATCGTCGAAGAAGAGTTCGGCGGTGTCGCCGGCCCTCTGGCCGATCTTGTCCAGGAGACGGCCGCAGCGGAAGCCGGGCAGGGTCGTGTCGACCGCGAACAGGGACAGCTCTTTCTGGCCGGTCTTGCAGGCCGTCACGACGAGGTCGGCATTGAACCCGTTGGTGATGAACGTCTTCTGGCCGGAGATGGTGTAGCGGCCGTCGCCCTGGCTGCGGGCAGTGGTCCTGATGGCCTTCAGATCGCTGCCCGCATCCGGTTCCGACATGCCGATCGCGGCGATGACCTGACCGGTCACCATGCCGGGAAGCCAGCGCGATTTGAGCGCTTCGGAGGCGAGCTTCACCAGGTATCCGGCGACGATGTCGGAATGCGCGATCAGACAGGCGGACAGGGAGACGGCTCCCCCTTTCGCAAGTTCCTCATGGACGATCGCATTGAACAGGAAGTCCGCACCCGGTCCGCCATAATGCTCCGGCACGTCGGGGCAGAGCATCCCCATCGAGCCGGCCTGCAGCCAGATTTCGCGCGGCATGACGCCGGCACGCTCCCACTCCGCGACATGGGGCGCGACCTCGCGCGCCACGAACCGTCTCACGGAGGTGCGGAACTCGTGGTGCTCGTCAGAGAAAATCCGCCGTTTCATCCATTTCCGTCCATCGATCTTCGGCGCCGTGCCTGGAGCAGGATGACATCAGGGTCCTCACCCTGCTGTCCGACTGTCGCTCTTAAAGGCGAGCGTTCGGAGCGAGAGGCAGACCTCACACGCGATCGCAAACGCGATCGCCCCTGACGCCATCCCGCTCCGGGGTGCCGACGGGCTGCCATCCATCCTGATGACGGGAGCACGGAAAAAACCACCTCCCGAAGTTGACTGATTAAACAATCACCTTTATCGTGCCGCATCGGCTGGGCACAGTCAATGACCGCCGACCGGTGACCGGCCGCGCCAAGAAAAGCCGGTGCCGGGCGGTGCAGCGCCCACCTTGGGAGGAGAGCATGAACTATCTGAAGACCCTTGCGGTCGCCGCCATTGCGGCTACGGGCGTGACGCTTTCGTCGGCAAGCGCCCGCGCGATGGAGGAGATCGTGATCGGCTATGTCGACGATCTGTCGTCGCTCGTGGCCGAGGCTGGCAATGACAGCCTCAACGGCGTGCGGATCGCGGTGGAAGAAGCGAACCGGGCGGGCGGCATCAATGGGCGCCCGATCCGGCTCGTCACCTATGACGGGAAGGTCGACCCTCAGCTCACCTCGACGTTCGTCACCCGCGTCATCGTGGATGACGAGGCCATCGTGGTGCTCGGCGGCAATGTATCGGGTGCGGTTCCGGCCACGATACAGATCGTCACCGAAGAAATGGTCCCGTTCTTCTCGATGTCGGCCGCAGCCGACGAATTCACCGATCCTCCCAAGCCCTATTTCTTCCGCTTCGGACCTTCAAACAGCCAGGACGCCGTCGCGGTGGCCGATCTGATAGCCGCCTCCGGGTTCGAGACGGTTGGGATCATCAACAATTCGCTTCCGTTCGGCCTCGATGGTGCGAATGCGATCACCGCCGCGCTCGGCGCGCATGGCATCGAGGTGATCATCAACGAAACATACGAAGTCAACGCGACCGACCTGTCGCCTCAGGTGGCGAAGCTGCGCGATGCCGACCCGGACGCGATCGTGGTCTGGCCCTATCCGGCGGATGGCGGTCGGGTCATCCGGACGATGGCTCAGCTCGATGTCGACAAGCCCACCGTCATCGCCCGTGTCGCCCTGTTCGACACGTTCCGCGAACTGGCCGGAGAAGCCGCCGACGGCGTCATGGTCCCCAACACGGTCGACACCAGCCGCGCCGATGTGCGTGCCATGCTGGACGTGTTCGCCGAGAGGTTCGGCCAGCGCCCGCCGACGATGTACATAGCCATGGGCTATGACGGCGCGAATGCGGCCATTACGGCGCTCGGGGAGGCGAGCGTGCAAGCCGCGATCGAGGCCGGCGATCTGCACGCGGCGCGCCAGGCTCTGCTGGCGGCGATGGAGACCATCGGAAGCTTCGAGAGCATTCAGGGCGCGCCCGGAAACAGGCTGCAGTTCGGGCCCGGACGGCGCCAAGGCCTGCAAGGCGACAGCATCTTCGTATGGGCCGAAGTCCAGGACGGCGGTCTGATCACCGCGGATCTGGAGGCCTTCGCCAACTGATCCAAGACCGGTCGCACTGTCGGTCGGCAGGGCGACCGGGTCCGTTTCACCTTCCGATAGATATGGTTACAGAGGCGCGCTTGGACATCCTCGGCATCCTCGTCCTTTCCGGACTTACCAATGGCAGCGTTTACGCCCTGGTGGGCCTCTCGCTTGCGCTGACCTACGGTGCCAGCCGGGTCATCAATTTCGCCCAGGGCGAATTCGTGATGCTCGGTGCGCTGGCAACCGTCCTGTTCGTCACCACCGTGGCGCTGCCGATGCTCGTCAGCATACCGCTTGTGCTTGTCATATGCGCAATGGTCGGCTTGATGCTGGAGCGTTTCGCCTACCGTCCGCTCGTCGCCCGTAACGCGCCGCCGCTGACGGTGATGATCGGAACGCTGGCTTGTGCGTCGATCATGGTCGGGGCGGCGCTCCTTGTCTGGGGGCCGAACCAGTACTTCGTGCCGAATGCCTTCTCGCTCGACGGCATCACGGTGGCAGGTATCACGTCCACGCCGCAACAGCTCGCCATCATCGCGTCGTTCGCCATCCTGATGCTTCTGATCTGGCTGCTGCTCTACCGGACGACCTTCGGCCTTGCCATTCGTGCAGTCGGTATCGATCCCGAAGTCTCCAAGCTCATGGGCATACGGGCGGAGCGCGTGGTGTCGTTCGCCTTCGTCTTCAGTGCCGTGATCGGCGGGCTCGCCGGCATCCTCGTCGGACCTTTGCTCGGCGGTCATGTATCGATGGGTGTCGTGCTGACGATCAAGGGCTTCATGGCGGTGATCCTGGGCGGCATGGGCAGCCCGTTCGCCGCGGCGGCCGGCGGCCTCGCCATCGGGCTTCTGGAGGCGACGGTCGCCTTCTACGGCAACAGCCTCTATGCCGAGCCGATCATATTCGGACTGATATTGCTGACGCTCATCGTCCGGCCGGCCGGCCTGCTGGGCGAGTGGGAGGCCATGCGGAGATGACCGCCACCCTGATGCGCAATTGGTTGCCGGCGATTGTCATCCTGGCCTTGGGTCTGGCGCTGCCGTTTCTTGTCGCTGGGAACTACCAGCTCCGCCTCGCCACGCTGGTCTGGATCTATGCGGTACTCGGCATGGGCTTCAACATGCTGTTCGGATTTGCCGGGCAGCTCTCGCTCGGTCAGCAGGCGTTCTTCGCGATCGGCGCTTACGCCTTCGCGCTCGCCCAGATCCATCTTGGCCTGTCGCTGCCCCTTGCGGCCCTGACGGGCCTGGCGGTGTGCGCCCTCGTCAGCATCCTCGTCGGCCTGCCGGTCTTGCGGATGCGCACCCATTATCTGGCGATGGCGACGCTGATGTTCGCCATGGTCGTGCATGATGTCGCCCTGCGCTGGACCGACGTCACGGGCGGCACTTCGGGCTTGCGGGTGCCGCCGCCGCACCTGTTCGGAGACCGGCTGGAGCGAATTGAAGTCTACTACCTGATCATGGCCCTCGCGACCGTGGTCTTCCTGCTCCAGGTTTTCGTCAAGTCGACGCATCTGGGCCGTGCGCTCGAGGCGGTCAAGACCGACGAATCCGCGGCCATGAGCCTTGGCGTCAACGTGACCTACTACAAGCTCGGCGTCTTCGTCCTTGCGGCGTCGGTCGCCGGCGTGGCCGGCATGGCCTACGCGATGGTCAGTCGCGGCGTCGATCCGTCCTATTCCGGGATCGGCATGGTCATCAACCTTCTCACTCTTGCCGTCATTGGCGGCCTGGGCACCCGCATCGGCCCGTTCTTCGGTGCCGCCCTGGTAATCCTGCTGCCCCAGTTTCTGGCAGGACTGCAGGAGTACCAGACCCTTCTATACGGCGTCGCCCTGCTGCTGTTCATGATCTTCCTGCCCGGCGGCCTTGCCGGCTTGATCGAGCGACCGGCCATGAAGGCGCCCGAGCAGGACACGCCGTCCGAACGGCCCGGCCGCCTCGGATCGGAGGCCCGCTGACGATGCCGCTTCTGTCGGTTCGGGAGGCGACCAAGCGCTTCGGCGGCCTCGCGGCCGTCGATCGAGTCTCCTTCGACGTGACCGGTGGCGAGGTCCTGGGCGTCATCGGGCCGAACGGCGCCGGCAAATCGACGCTTTTCAACCTGATCAGCGGGCTGACCCCTCTGACGTCGGGCAGAATCGTCTTTGCGGGGCGCGATCTGGCACGGCTGCCGGCGCACAAACGCCCCCAGATCGGCATGGCCCGGACCTTCCAGATCGTCCGTCAGTTCGGCCATCTGCCGGTTATCGACAACGTCATGCTGGGCGGTCACACCCGTACGACACCTGGCTTCTTCCGGTCGCTGGTGCGGATTCCGACCGTCCTGGCCAACGAGCGCAGATTGCGGGATGCTGCGATGGAATGGCTGGCCACGGTCGGCCTTGAGGCACGTGCGCACGATCTGGCGGGATACCTCCCGCATGGGCAGCAGCGGCTGATAGAAATCGCCCGGGCCATGATGGCCGAGCCGGATATCCTGCTGCTCGACGAACCCGCAGCCGGGCTCAACGGTGCCGAGACCGCGCATCTCATGCGGCTGCTGCGTGGATTGAACGACAAGGGCCGGTCGCTCCTGATCGTCGAACATGACATGAAGTTCATCATGCAGCTCTGCGATCGGATCGTGGTGCTGGACCACGGCGCGCGCATCGCCGAAGGCGCCCCCGATGACATCCGCCGCGATCCCGCGGTGATAGAGGCCTATCTCGGCAAGGATGCGACGAGCCATGCTCAGCATTGACGGCCTGCGCTCGGGATACGGCAAGAGTGAAGCCCTGCACGGCGTGTCGATGGATATCGAGGCTGGCACGGTGGTTACGATCATCGGCGCCAACGGAGCCGGCAAATCGACGCTCGTGAATACGGTGTCGGGTCTTGTGCCGGTGATGTCCGGACGGATGTCGTTCGAAGGGCGGGACATCACGGACCTGGCGGCGGCCGACATCGTCGATCTCGGCATCGTTCAGGTGCCCGAAGGGCGCAAGCTTTTCGGGCCGCTGACCGTCGAGGAAAACCTCGAGCTGGGCGCCTACCGGTCGCGCTCGGTAAAGGCCTCCGAGATCGCACGCCGGCGGGCCTTCGTGTTCGAGCTGTTCCCGCGTCTTGCGGAACGTGCCGGACAACGGGCGGCGACGCTGTCGGGCGGCGAGCAGCAGATGGTTGCCATGGGGCGTGCCCTGATGGCCCAGCCGAAGCTGCTGCTGCTCGACGAGCCCTCCCTCGGCCTTGCGCCGATCGTCGTCGACAGGGTGTTCGATACGCTGGCGAAGCTGAAAGGCGATGGGATGACGATGCTTCTGGTCGAACAGCGCGCCGATATGGCGCTGGCAATCGCAGATTTCGCATACGTCATGGCGACAGGCCGGATCGTCGCGAACGGGCCGACCGACGCCATGCGCGCCGATACCCGCGTGCAGCAGGCCTATCTCGGCGAGGCCGGGGTGTTCGAGGGGTGAGGGAGCCGGATCATGCGACCTCTTGAAGGGCTGCGCATCCTCGATTTCTCGACGCTCCTGCCGGGACCGCTCGCGACGCTGATCATGGCCGAGGCCGGAGCGGATGTTGTGAAGGTGGAGCCCCCCGGCGGAGAGGCGATGCGCCAATTCGAGCCGAAATGGGGCACCGACGGCAGCACGTTCGCCTTGCTCAACCGCGGCAAGAAAAGCGTGGTGGCCGATCTGAAACAGGAGGCCGACCACCGCAAGGTCAGCGAACTCGCGGTAACGGCCGACATCGTCGTCGAGCAGTTCCGCCCCGGCGTGATGGATAGGCTCGGGTTCGGCTATGATGATCTGTCGCAACGCAACCCGGGTCTGATCTACTGTTCGATCACCGGATACGGCCAGACCGGCCCACGGGCCAGAGAAGCCGGACATGATCTGAACTTCCTTGGCGAGACCGGGTTGCTCGGGCTGTCCTACGGGACGATCGACGATGCCGTCCTGCCGGCGGCCCCGGTCGGCGACATCGGCGGCGGCACGTATCCGGCGGTGATCAACATCCTGCTCGCGCTTGCCGAGCGGCACCGAACGGGCCGGGGGCGGCATCTGGACATCGCGATGTGCGAGAACGTTTTTCCCTTTCTCTACTGGGCGCTCGCACAGGGCCTGCCGAACGGGGACTGGCCCGGCGAAGGCGATCATCTAGTGACCGGAGCGTCACCGCGCTACCGGATCTACGCCACCCAAGACGGGGGCGGACTGGTTGTCGCCGCGATCGAGCAGAAGTTCTGGACGCGATTCTGCGACGTCATCGACCTCGACCAGGGCCTGCGCGACGATGCGCGGGATCCGGCGGCGACAGGCGATGCCGTCGCCCGGATCGTCGGCAGCGCAACCACCGCTGCCTGGACCGCGCGCCTTGCCGGCAAGGACTGCTGCTGCACGATCATGAAGACTGTCGATCGGGCCATGGATCAACCGCATTTCCAGGCGCGACGGGTTTTCGGTGCACAACTGGCCAACGCCGACGGCGATCGGATCGCCGCCCTTCCGTTGCCCATCGATCGGGCCTTCCGGTCCGGAACCGAGAACACGCTGACGGCGCCGGTGCTGGGCAGCCACTCCGACTGGACCGGTTCCCGATAAGCAGCGGGTGCACCGGCCGCGCGATCCGTTAGGATGTCCAAGATCCGGTTCGATGCCGTTTCATCCAGATCCGCCATGTCGCAAAGCGTCCGCGGAAGCGGGGTGAAGCCGCTTTCAGCCGGCCGTGATCTGGAGGATAACCGGGATCCGCCCTCACGCCGTCAGGCGGACCCGAGACCGTCGAGATGCGCTTGTACGAGGCGCTGGAGACTGCCCCCTTCGTAGCGGATACTGGGCAGGCCCGCGGCGCGGGCGGCCGCCAGGTCGCTGTCGGTGTCGCCGATCAGAACGCTGCGCGCGCGGTCGACCGGCCAGTGCGCCAGCAGGTCGGTGATCATGCCCGGATTGGGTTTGCGCCACGGGCACACGGCCTGATAGGGCGATCCGTCGATGTCGGGATGGTGGGGGCAGTAGCGGAACGCATCGATATGGGCGCCGTACCGTGCGAGATCCGCCTGGATCCAGTGATGCAGCGTCCTGACATGCTCTTCGGTGTAGTAGCCCCGGGCGACGCCGGCCTGGTTGGTGACCACGAAGGCATAGCGGTCGGTATCGTTGCAGGCCCGGATCGCGTCGACAGCACCCTCGATCCACCGCCATTGGTCGGGC
>JANQKE010000077.1 GCA_028281265.1 Alphaproteobacteria bacterium
TATTTCAAGGCGGTCAGCGCAGCAGAACCATGCGCTTGGTCTCTGTAAAGTTTGGGCTATGGATCCGGTAGTAGTATACGCCGCTCGCGGCCGGCCGCCCGCTGCGTTGCGCCGCTTGCCCGATGGCACCGCATCGCGCCGTGCTATGCGCCTCCACGGATCGATCCGGCACACGCCAACAGATCGACCCGATAGTCCCTGAAAACGCTCTAGATCTTCCTGTGTTTTGAGTTCGCACTCGGAATATGGAAAGATGATCGATTCCAAGATGTTAGAGTCCCATATCCGCGCCGTTTCCGGCGCAGATACGGGGCTTCAGGCCGATCCCTTGCCCTCGACGGTACGCGCCCATGCCCGCTCACGCCGCCGCAGACGCCAACGATCCCGAGGTCTCCGGCACCGCCGATCCCCGGCCGCGGGACCGGTCGGTCGTCGTGATCACCGGGCTGTCCGGCGCCGGCATGACGACCGCGCTCAAGATCTTCGAGGATCTGGGCTATGAGGCGGTCGACAACCTGCCGCTGGGGCTGGTGCCGGCGTTGGTCGACCATGACGAGACGGCCGGCCGTCCCCTGGCCCTGACCCTCGACAGCCGGGCTCACGGGTTCGATCCGGCCGCCTTCCTGGAGATGCTGGACGATCTGAAGCGGCGCCCGTGGATGACGGTGCGCCTGGTGTTCGTCGACTGCGACCTCGAGGTGCTGCAGCGCCGCTACACCGAGACCCGGCGGCGCCATCCGATGGCGATCGACCGCCCGCTGGCCGACGGCATGCGGCGGGAAGCAGGCCTGCTGGCACCTCTTGCGTCCCGGGCCGATCTGGTGGTCGACACGTCGGTGCTGTCGCAGCACGATCTTCGCCGCGTGTTGACCGGGCATTTCGGCGATGCCGCGGCGGGCCAACTGTTCGTCTCGGTGATCTCGTTTTCCTTCCGCGCCGGTCTGCCGCGGGAGGCCGATCTCGTGTTCGACGTCCGCTTCCTGACCAATCCGCACTGGCAGTCCGATCTCAGACCCCTGACCGGTCGGGACCCTGCGGTCCAGGCCCATATCGCCGCGGACCCCGTGTTCGCGCGCTTCGTGGGCCATCTCAAGGCCCTGTTGGCACCGCTGCTGCCGCGCTACCGGCAGGAGGGCAAGAGCTACCTGACCATCGCCATCGGCTGTACCGGCGGCAAGCACCGCTCGGTCTTCGTCGCCGAGACCTTGGCGGGCTGGCTGGCGGGCGAAGGCATCAAGACAGGGCTTCACCATCGCGACGCCCCGACCTAGGCTTCCGATCGGGTCGCCGCCAAGCCCGGCGGGCGACCGTCGAGGAAACCGCGGGCGGTGGCGGGGCGCCGCAAGGGGGATAGCCGATGATCGGACTGGTCTTGGTCACCCATGGGCGCTTGGCCGAGGAATTCGTGGCCGCCATGGAGCATGTCGTCGGTCCGCAGGAGCGGGTGGCGGTGGTCTGCATCGGCCCGGACGACGATATGGAGGCGCGCCGGGACGAAATCCTGCACAAGGTCGGGGACGTCGATAGCGGCGACGGCGTGGTCGTGCTGACCGACATGTTCGGCGGGACCCCGTCCAACCTCGCCATCTCGATCATGGATCAGGCCAAGGTCGAGGTGGTCGCCGGGGTCAATCTGCCGATGCTGATCAAGCTGGCCCAGAAGCGATCGACCGAGCCGCTGGGCAGGCTGGCCCTCTGCGCCCAGGATGCCGGCAAGAAGTACATCAACGCCGCCAGTTCCCTGCTGCAGGGGGAGCGGTGATGGACGCACCCGGCCGGATACCGGTCACCCGCACGCTGACGATCCGCAACCAGAAGGGTCTGCACGCGCGGGCAGCCGCGAAATTCGTCAAGCTCTCGGCCCAATTCGATGCGACCGTCGAGGTCACCCGCCACGGCACCACCGTCGGCGCCGACAGCATCATGGGCCTGATGATGCTGGCGGCCGGCCAGGGGGCCGAAATCGAGGTGTCGGCCACCGGCCCCGATGCGGACGCCGCGGTCGATGCGCTGGACGACCTGCTGCGACGCCGGTTCGATGAAGACTGACACCGCCGCCCGTACGACCGCCGCGACAGCAGACCGGCAGGGGGGAACCGGACAGGAGGCGACCCTCAAGGGCCAGGGGGTGTCGCCCGGGATCGTCATCGGCCCGGCCTATGTGCTGGACCGCGGCTGCGTCAGCGTGCCGGAGACCCTGGTGCCGAAAGCCGCCGTGACTGCGGAGATCGGCCGGCTCGGCGATGCGGTCGATCGCGCCGCCCGGCAAGTCGAGAAGCTCAAGGATAAGGCCGCTGCACTGCCGGCCGAAGCGGCGGAGGAAGTCTCCCTCCTGCTCGACGCCCATCTGGCGATCCTCAGCGGTTCCCGTCTGATCCGAGGCGCCCGGGCCCGCATCGAGGGCGACCGGCTGTCGGCACCCTGGGCCGTTCAGCAGGAGGTCGGCCAGATCGTCCAGCAGTTCGCGGCCATCGACGATCCCTACATCGCCAGCCGGGCCGACGATATCCGGGAGGTCGGCAACCGGGTGATCCGCAATCTCGTCGACGTCAAGTTCAAGGCGTTCTCGGCGGTCGCATCCGGCAGCGTCGTGCTGGCCGACGAGATCACGCCCGCCGATACCGCGCTGATGGACCCGACCCGAATCGCCGGCTTCGCGTCCGCCGTCGGCGGGGCGCAAGGACATACCGCGATCATGGCCCGGTCACTGGGTCTGCCTGCGGTCCTCGGACCCTCGGGGCTGACCACCGTCGTCCGGACCGGCGAGACGGTGATCCTGGACGGCACCGCAGGCGCCGTCGTGGTTCGCCCGGAGCCGGCGACCCTGGCCCGGTACCGCCAGCGCCGGGCGGCCCTCGCCGTCGAACAGCGCGAACTCGCCCTGGTCCGGACCCTGCCGGCGGTCACCGTCGACGGCACCCGGATCGGCCTGCACGCCAATCTGGAGCTGCCGCGTGACGTTGCCGCCGCGATGGCGGCCGGGGCGGAGGGGGTCGGCCTGCTGAGGACCGAGTTCCTGTACATGAACCGCAGCGACCTGCCCGACGAGGACGAACAGACCCTGGCGTTCGAACAGGTGGTCACGGCGCTGGGCGGACGGCCGGCGACGATCCGCACGCTGGATGTCGGTGCCGACAAGATCGCTTCGGCGTTGAAGCCGCGGTTCGCCGACGTCACCAACCCCGCGTTGGGGCTGCGGGCGATCCGCCTGCAGCTACAGGATCTGGATCTGCTGCGCACCCAGCTTGCGGCCATCCTGAGGGCGGGGGCCATCGGCCCGGTGCGGATCCTGCTGCCGATGATCGCGTCGGTATCGGAGGTCGACAGCGCCCGCACCGAACGCGATCGGGTGGCGGCGGATCTGATCCGGCGCGGTGTCAGGATCGCCGATCCCCTGCCGCCGCTGGGTGCGATGATCGAGATCCCGGGGGCGGCGCTGATCGCCGATCGGTTGGCCCGGGCATGCGACTTCCTGGCGATCGGAACCAACGATCTGGTGATGTACACCCTGGCCGTGGATCGCGGCGACGAGCAGGTCGCCCATCTGTACGACCCCTGGCACCCGGCGGTGCGCCGGCTGATCGATCTGACCGTCGAGGGGGCCGCTCAAGCCGGGATTCCGGTCAGCGTCTGCGGCGAGATCGCGGGCGATCCCGCGTTTACGGAGATGCTCCTGGCCGCCGGCGTGCGGGAGCTGTCCATGAGCCCGGGCCGTCTGCCCGCGGTCAAGCGGCAGTTGCGCGGCCTGAGGACCGGGAGCCGCAAGGCATCCTGATCTGCTAGAGCATTTTGTGTCCTAACGGACGCAGGATGCTCTAAATCTTTGAAATAGATCAACCTGCGTTCAGATGAGTCCATCTGAACGCAGGTTGATCTAGTATCGAGACTTTCTACGGGCCGCTGTTTACACATTTTGAATGTTGATTAGGATCCATCTGGGTGAAGATCTTTCCCATGCACGCCAAAATGGGGAGATTTGTCATGACCCAGGGGATCATCGCCCGGACCAGGATCGGGGCGGCCGTCGTCGTCGCCATGTCGATCGCCGGTCCCGGTTTCGTGCCCGCGCCGGCCGCTGCCCAGGATTCGCTCACCGTTGCGTTGTACCCGTGGGTGCCCCGGCCGCAGCAATTCGTCGACGCCGTCCAGGCCGCCTGGGAAGAGGTACAGCCCGGCGTCGAGCTCACCATCATCATGGATGGTTCGGTCTGGGACGGCGGCTATCACACGCCCGTGCAGCCATCCTTCGACGTGTTCGTCTTCGATGCGATGTATTTCGAGGATTATCAGTCCCAGGGACTGCTGACGCCGATCGCGCCCGATCAGGTTACCGATCCGGACGATTTCGTCGCTTACGCGCGCGAGGGCGTGACCGTGGACGGCGACTTCATGGCCCTGCCGCTGCTGGGCTGTGCCAACGTGCTGTTCTATCCCACCAGCAATGAGGCCCTGGACGCGGCCACGACGATCGACGAGGTCAACGCGGCGTTGGGCCAGTGCACCTACATCTCGGAGATCCCGCCGGACCGCCGGGGCACGATGGTGGACATGTCCGGCAGCACCTCGACCGCGACCTTGTACCTGGACATCCTGCACAGCATCACCGGCCAGTATCCGCCACCGCTCGCCACCGAGATCGACCCCGACGCCCTGGACACCCAGCGCGACCTCTTGCGGATCGCCAGCGTCCTCAACGCCACGGCGGAGACCAGCAACGCCTATCAGCGGGCCGACTGGTACAGCGAGGGCTATGGAGAATCCTGGATCGGCTTCACCGAGAGCCTGTCGCAGCTTACCGATGCCCAGCGCGACGCCCTCAGCTTCAAGCCGATGCCGTTCGCCGACGGGACCCAGCCACCGCTGTTCTATGCCGATGTGGTCGCGGTCAACACCAGCACCGCCGACCGCGGCACCCAGGCGCTGGCGATCGAGTTGGCCGATGTGATCACCAGCACCGACACGGTCGTCGCCTCGATCGGCACCGGCACCTATGGCGAACCGCAGTTCCTGCTGGCCACCCGGGAGAGCGCCTTCGCCGCGCTGGAGGTCCAGGACCCCTACTACGCCCGGCTGGCCGAGTTGCTCGATACCGATCCGCTGCTGTTCAAACTGGGGGCGGACGTGCGGGAGTGGATAGACACCACCGGCCAGGAGGTCCGCACGGACGTCTTCGAGGCCCCGCAATGCGGCTGTGACGTCGTGGCCGCCAGCTTCATCCCGGACAATGCCGCCGCGCCGGCGATCTGCGAGCCGACCTGCGCCGACCATGGTGGCTGGAACGGGCAGTGGACCAACCAGCCGCCCGCACCCAGCCCCTCGGTCTGCGGCTGCAATGCCTGCACGGTGGACAGCGCCGCCCTCGCCGTCGAGGACACGCCGCCGAGCCCGATCGTCGACCAATAGCCCGGCAAGCAGGCTCCCGGACGGAACCATGGTCCCCGATTGCGCGGTCGGGGATCGAACAATCCCGCGCTTTTCTTGCGATCGGCGGACCGGTAGGGTCAGCGGTCTAAGGTGCGGGCGTGCCGCTTCCACGCCCGCCCAGACGCTGCTCATCAGAGATAAAGAGTTCGAGGACGCCGCCGCCATGACCCAGGGCCCGCGCACACTGTATGACAAATTGTGGGACGCCCACCTCGTCCACCAAAGCGACGACGGTCAGGCGTTGCTCTACATCGACCGCCATCTGGTGCACGAAGTCACCAGCCCGCAGGCTTTCGAAGGCCTGCGCCTGGCCGGTCGTAGGGTGCGTCGTCCCGAAGCGACCCTGGCCGTGGCCGACCACAACGTCCCGACCTCCGACCGCAGCGCCGGCATCGCGGAGGAGGACAGCCGCATCCAGATCGAGACGCTGACCGACAATTGCCGGGAGTTCGGCATCGAGCTGTTCGACATGGCCGATATCCGCCAGGGCATCGTCCACATCATCGGTCCCGAGCAGGGCTTCACCCAGCCCGGCATGACCATCGTCTGCGGCGACAGCCACACCTCGACCCACGGGGCCTTCGGCGCCCTGGCCTTCGGCATCGGCACGTCCGAGGTCGAGCATGTCCTGGCCACGCAGACCCTGCCGCAGCGCCGGGCCAAGAACATGCGGATCACCGTCGAAGGCGAGCTGCTGCTCGGGGTCACCGCCAAGGACATGGTCCTGGCGATCGTCGGCACGATCGGCACCGCCGGCGGCACCGGGCATGTCATCGAATACGCCGGCCAGGCGGTCCGCGATCTGACCATGGAAGGCCGCATGACGGTCTGCAACATGTCGATCGAAGCCGGCGCGCGGGCGGGACTGATCGCTCCGGACGACAAGACCTTCGCCTATATCAAGGACCGTCCGATGGCACCGAAGGGGGTGTTGTGGGAGCAAGCGGTCGCCTATTGGCGGACGCTGCCGTCCGATGAAGGGGCGGTCTACGACCAGGAGATCGTCCTGCAGGCGGCGGACATCCCGCCGCAGGTGACCTGGGGCACCAGCCCGCAGGACGTCGTGCCGATCACCGGCGCCACACCGGACCCCGCGCAGGCGCCCAGCGAGGCGCAGGCCAAGGCCTGGCAGCGGTCGCTCGACTATATGGGCCTGACCCCGGGTGCGAAGATGCGCGACGTGAGCATCGACAAGGTGTTCATCGGGTCCTGCACCAACGCCCGGATCGAGGATCTGCGCGCCGTCGCGGCGATCGCCAAGGACCGCAAGGTCGCCGGCAGCGTCTACGCGATGATCGTCCCGGGCTCGGGCCTGGTGAAGCAGCAGGCCGAAGCAGAAGGGCTGGACGCCGTCTTCCGGCAGGCCGGTTTCGACTGGCGGGAACCGGGCTGCTCGATGTGCCTGGCGATGAACGCCGACCGGCTGTCCCCGGGCGAGCGCTGTGCCTCGACGTCGAACCGCAATTTCGAGGGGCGGCAGGGCCGCGGCGGCCGGACCCATCT
Source organism: Alphaproteobacteria bacterium (assembly GCA_028281265.1). Taxonomy (GTDB): domain Bacteria; phylum Pseudomonadota; class Alphaproteobacteria; order DSM-16000; family Inquilinaceae; genus JANQKE01. Next base: position 6,928 of record JANQKE010000077.1, read on the forward strand.
GGTCAGCCCTGCCATGGCTGCCGCCGCCGCGCTTACCGGCCGGCTGACCGACGTGCGGGATCTGCTGTAGGCGGGGTCCGACACCGGGTGGTCGCGACCGGGGCTTGCAGGGCCGGCGGGATTGTCCGAAGACAGGTGCTGACGACGGTCCCATCGGGACCGGTTCCTGTCATGTGCGGTGTCCATTGCGTCTCGGCAATGCGGTCCCGTGCGCCAAGCCGAACCAAGTCCGGCCGAACTCGATGGCGACTGCACGGGCCGGGCGGCCGGACCCGTGACGATCCCGGAGGCACTTCAGACATGCCGCAACTGATCATAGATACCCTGGCCCTGGCGAACCGTCTGACGGCCGGCGGGTTCACCGGAGACCAGGCCGCCGCGATGGCCGATGCGCTGGCCGGCCTGACCAAGGAGGATCCCGCCACCGCAGACGACATCCGGTCGGCGCAGGAAACGATCATGCGGTCCGGCGCGAGCCTCGAGCAGAGCCTCGAGGAAGTCCGGGAAAGCGTCGAAGAAAGGCTTTCCGGCTTGGCGGGCTCCGTCCAGGGCACGATCGATCGCGTCGAGGCCGCCGGCAGCGAGCAGGCGCACCGGCTCGATGATCTGGCGTCACGCGTTGCGGCCGAGCTGACCGCCGCCCGGGCCGACATCTCCAGAACCATGGATGAGGCGCGGAACGCGCTGACCGAGTCGATCTCGGCCGAATCGGGCAAGTCTCGGGACACGCTGGAACGCAGCGGGGAGCGGCTGGCCGAGATCTCCACCCAGACCGTCAATGCGATCACGGCGATGAAGACCGGGGTCGACAGCCGGTTCGAGCAGCTCGAAGCCACCGTCCTGGGGCGCCTCGAAGCGCTGGAAAGTGCGGTGAACGCCGGACCCAAGGCCGAGGACATGGCCGATCTGCTGGATCGGATCGACGACACCAGGTCGAGCCTGGTCAACTGGATGGTGGGCGCCGGCCTGGTCTTCGGCATCCTGGTCGTCGCCGGCGTCCTGTTGGGGCAGCAGTTCGTGCCGGCCCTGATGGCCGGCTAAGGGTGCTCTCCCTGCCTGGAATCGATCGTCCTGCCCCGTTCCGGGTGAGCCGCTCGGAACAGGGTACAGCCTGCTGAAGAACCACATCTAGATCAACCTGCGTTCAGATGGACTCATCTGAACGCAGATAAGTTGATCTATTTCAAAGATTTAGAGCATCTTATCTGCGTCCGTTCGGACGCAG
>JANQKE010000078.1 GCA_028281265.1 Alphaproteobacteria bacterium
CTGCGTCCGAACGGACGCAGATAAGAGGCTCTAACTCTTTAAACTAGATCATCTTATCTGCGTTCGGATGAGTCCATCTGAACGCAGGATGATCTAGCGTCGGGTGCCGGTGTTCAGCTTGGTTTCCAGGTGCTGCGAGTATTTCGACATCGAGTAGCAGAAGATCCAGTAGATCACCGAGATGAACAGATACGGCTCCCGATAGAAGCCGAGCCATTCGGCATCGGTGAACGCTGCCTTCGCCGCCCCCAGGAGGTCGAACAGTCCGATGATCGCGACCAGGGAGGTATCCTTGAACAGCCCGATAAAGGTGTTGACCAAGGGGGGGATCGAGATCCGGAGCGCCTGGGGCAGGATGATCAGCCGCATCGACTGCCAATAGGTCAGTCCCAGGCTGTCGGCGGCCTCGTACTGGCCCTTGGGCAGGGCCTGCAGGCCACCGCGCACGACCTCGGCCAGATAGGCCGCGGCGAACAGGATGATGCCGATCTGGGCGCGTAGCAGGCCGTCGATGGTGATGCCCGTCGGCAGGAACAGCGGGAACATCACCGAGGCCATGAACAGCACGGTGATCAGCGGGACCCCCCGGATCAGCTCGATATAGGCGATGCACAGGATGCGGATGCCCGGCATCTTCGATCGCCGGCCGAGCGCCAGCAGGATGCCCATCGGGAACGCCACCGTGATGCCGATCGTCGCCAGGATCAGGGTCAGCGGCAGGCCGCCCCACTGGGTGGTGGGGACCACCGACATCCCGGTGGGGATGACGAACAGGATATGCCCATGCATCAGCGTAAAGAACGCCACCCAGACCCCGACCCACGCATAGGCCAGTTCCTTGCGCCAGTACTTGCGGTTGCAGGAAACGACCAGAAGCGTGATCAGGATCGCCATGGCGATCGCCGGCCGCCACTGCTCGTCGAAGGTGTAGCGGCCGAAGATGATGAACCGCCATTTCTCGTGCAGGAAGGCCCAGCAGGCGCCGGTCGCCTCCCGGCACACAGACGCCGGTTCGGCGCCCCAAACGGCGTCGAGGATCAGCCAGTTGACGATGCCCGGCACCAGCTCCCACAGCATCCACAGGATCAGGATGGTCAGCAGGCTGTTGAACCAGGTGTTGAAGAGATTGGCCCGGATCCAACCCAGCGGGCCCGTGTTCAGAAGGCGAGCGGGGGAGGGGGCGCCGGGCGACGCCATGGTCTGGTCGGCCATCGCTATCTCTCCACCAGGGCGATCTGTCGGTTGTACCAGTTCATCAACAGTGAGATCGTCAGGCTGATCGTCAGATACACCGCCATGAACATGGCGATCGCCTCGACCGCCTGGCCGGTCTGGTTCATCGTCGTGTTGCCGACATTGACCATGTCGAAATAGCCGATGCCGACGGCCAGCGAGCTGTTCTTGGTCAGGTTGAGATACTGGCTGGTGGTCGGCGGGATGATCACGCGCAAGGCCTGGGGCAGCACCACCAGCCGCAGGACCAGTCCGCGTCTGAGGCCGAGGGAGGCCGCCGCCTCCGTCTGGCCGTAGCTGACGGCCAGAATGCCGGAGCGTACGATCTCGGCGATGAAGCCGGCGGTGTAGATCGTCAGCCCGAGCAGCAGCGCGAAGAACTCCGGCGTCATGGTCAGACCGCCACGGAAGTTGAAGCCGCGCAGTTCAGGCATATCCAGTTGGGTCGGGGCACCGCCGACCAGCCAGGTCAGAAACGGCAGGCCGGCGATGCACCCCAGACCGACCCAGAACGTCGGATACTGCTTGCCCGTGGCGTCCTGCTGCTTCTTGGCCCAGCGGCTGAAGATCCAGGCGGCCAGAATGCCGATGGCCGCGGCGAGCAGCATCCAGTCCCAGACGGGGTGCGCCTCGGGCACCGGCAGCTTGACCCCGCGATTGGATATGAACACGCCCGGCAAGGGTTCGAACGCCTGTCGGGGTGACGGCATGCTGGTGCGCAGCACGCTGGCCCAGATGAACAGTTGCAACAGCAACGGCACGTTCCGGGTCACCTCGACGTACCAGGAGGACAGGGTCGCGACCAGGAAGTTGCTCGACAGTCGGGCGATGCCGATGATCGTGCCGAGAACCGTCGCCAGCACGATGCCGAGTAACGCGACGCGCAACGTGTTCAGAACGCCGACGAGAAAAGCCGTCCCGTAGGTATCGGACGGGGAATAGGGGATCAGCGTATCGTTGATCGCGAAGCCGGCTTCCCGCTCCAGGAACCCGAAGCCGCCGGCGATGCCGCGCGCCTCCCGGTTCTCGATCACGTTGCCGGCAAGATACGCGAGCAGCAGCACGACACCGCCGACCACCAGGATCTGGTAGGCCAGGGCGCGGACCTGGGGTTTGTTCCACAGGTCGATCAGTCGGTCGGCGTCGCCGAACCCGGCTTTGCTGTCCACGCGGCTGTCGTTGACGGACACCGCAGTCCTCCTCGCCATGCACACGGCCCTTGCCTGACGCAGCCGGCCGAATCCGGGTGGCCTGCAGGCCGAAGCCCGACTGCCCAGGGGATGACGGAAACGACAAACGGACCGAGGTCGGCTACCGGCGAGGGCAACGGAACCCCGGTCCGTCCGTTCGGTGACCTAGATCATCCTGTGTTTTGCGGGGTTCACGCAAAACACAGAAAGATGATCGATGCTAAGAAGCCAGAGCGACCCGCACCGTTCGCAGCACAGGTCGCTCCAGGTCATCTTCAGGCCACCGGATGCGCCTCAGCGCAGCGGCATCGCGTACATCAGACCGCCGTCGGTCCACAGCGCGTTCAGGCCGCGTTGCAGGCCGAGCGGGGTCAGGTGCCGATCGTAGACTTCACCGTAGTTGCCGATCTGCGCGATCACGTCGTAGGCCCAGCTTTCGCGGACGCCCAACGCTTCGCCCATGCCCGGCGTGGTGCCCAGCAGGCGCTGGACCACCGGGTTGGTGCTGTCCATGAACTCGTCGACGTTCTCGGACGTGATGCCCAGCTCTTCGGCCTGGACCATCGCGAAGACGGTCCATTTGACGATGTCGAAGAACTCGTCATCGCCGTGGCGGACGACCGGACCGAGCGGTTCCTTGGAGATGATCTCCGGCAGGATGACATGGTCTTCCGGCACCGGCGCCACCGAGTTCCGGATAGCGGCAAGGCCCGAGGAGTCGGTGGTGTAGACGTCGCACCGGCCGGAGAAGTAGGCGTCGTTGACCTGGTCGAGGCCCTCGATGACCACCGGCTCGAAGGTCATGTCGTTGGCGCGGAAGAAGTCGGCGAGGTTCAGTTCGGTGGTGGTGCCCGGCTGCACGCACACGGTCGCGCCATCGAGTTCCAGGGCCGAGGTGACGCCGAGATCGGCCGGCACCATGAAGCCTTGGCCGTCGTAGTAGGTTACGGCCGTGAAGTTCAGACCCAATGCGGTATCGCGGGTCAGGGTCCAGGTGGTGTTCCGGGACAGCACGTCGACCTCACCGGCCTGAAGGGCCGTGAACCGCTGCTGAGAGGTCAGCGGCGTGTATTCGACGGCGTCGGCGTCGTCGAGGATCACCAGCGCGACCGCCCGGCAGAAGTCGACGTCGAAACCGCTGTAGACGCCTTCGCTGTCGGGTGTACCGAAGCCGGCCAGGCCGGTGTTCACGCCGCACAGCAGCGTCCCGCGCTCGATCGTCGCGTCCAGGGTTTCGCCCGCCATCGCGGCCGACCCCACACCCAGCGCCGCGATGGCGGCACCCGCGGCGAGGATTTGCTTCAACTGCATCTCGTCCATCCCCTGTCTTACGTGATGGTTGTTGGTTATCGGGCCCGATTGCCCTGGCCCACCGCCGCTCCGGCGGTGAACCCCGCCGCACGACAAGCAAGCCTTGCGCCACCACAAGAGAAGTGCCCGTTTCAGCATCCCTTGACGTGACGGCATGCCTGCCCCGCAGGCAGTGATGCGCGACCCTGCCCTCATCCTAAGCAGGCGGCAACCCCTGATGATAGACGGATTCCCGTTTTTGTCACATTTGTATGGTGGCAAGAGTGCATCGGTTTGTTCTCGCGAACGGCCTGCCGCCGCCGTCCGCCCGATCTTCCCGTCGGCATGGGGACGCGGCTCCACGATTCGATGTCCGGAATTTGGAGGCCATGCGATGGGGAAAGCGGTCGATGGATGTCCCGGCCGCCGTCCGACCAGGGTCCTGAAACCAGCGGATGATGCCCACTATGCCCGAGCAATCCCAAACGTCGAGGTGAAAAATCGACGACTACTTGATACAGCTCAAATCACATCATCCGAAAAGACGTATCATCACGACGGTCTCTTGAACCTCCCTGTCTTGACCTGGGCCGGAAGTCGTACGACTTCTGGCTCTCTTTTTACTCTGCCGTCTTGTCCGGTTCTGAGGGACATGGCGGGCCCTGCAGGACTCGAACCTGCAACCTGCCGATTAGAAGTCGGCTGCTCTATCCGGTTGAGCTAAGGGCCCGATCCCGGGGTCAGGACGCGGGGCACGGCCACGGCACAGATGCAGCCTCAGCGCGGCCTGGGTTTGAAGTTGTCGGCGTAGTTGCGGGGTGTCACCCGCCGGGTGTGCTCCGGCAATACGGAGTAGGGAATGCCCTTCCGCTCGGCATAGGCGATGGCGTCTTCCTTGCTGTCGAAACGCAACCGGATCTGATTGAGCGTGTCGCCGCCGCTGATCCAGCCCATCAGCGGTTCCGGCCGCCGGGGCGTGGCCGGTTCGTACTCCAGAACCCACGCCTTGGTCTTGCCGCGGCCCGACTGCATGGCCGTCTTGGATGGCCTGTAGATCCGTGCCTCGGTTCCGATCGCCATGCTCGCGCATCCCCCGTCGGCCGCCTGCCGGCGGCTCAAAGCCTTGGTCCCGTGGGTCTTAAGGGCCGTCGGCCCCGTCGATGGTCGGGGTGGAGAGATTCGAACTCCCGACATCCTGCTCCCAAAGCAGGCGCGCTACCAGGCTGCGCTACACCCCGCCCTTGGCCCATCGGACGGTCGGGGGATAGCACCGGCGCCCGCACGCCATCAAGCGACGGCGACGCAAGGCTTCCCCCAGACCGGTGAACGCGCTAACCGACAGTCCCCACAGAGTGTGGGTTCAAACGCCCAGACCTTTTGTTCGACCGCCTTCAGCCAACCGCTGACCGCGCCGATGAGAATGGAAACCCCCGGCAGTGTCCTTGTCGACCAGTTTGTTGCCGCCGACCATCCAAGACTATCTGGAAACCCACACGCGCGAACCTGCCGCCCTGGCCGCGTTGCGGCAGGCGACCAACCTGCTGCCCGAGGGCTATTACCAGACCGGGCCGGAACAAGGACGCTTGCTCACCTTCCTGGTCGAGATGGTCGATGCCAAGGCGGCGCTGGATATCGGGACGTTCACCGGCATATCGGCCCTAGCGATCGCGCTCGGCCTGCCACAGGACGGCCGTGTGGTGACCTTCGACGTCTCGGAAACCTTCACCGCCTACGGGAAGCCCTACTGGCAGGCGGCCAGTGTGGCCGGGCGCATCGAACTCGTCATCGGGCCGGCGCTCGAAAGCCTGCAATCTCGCCTGGATGCCGGTGAGGGCGACCACTACGACTTCGCCTTTATCGATGCAGACAAAGAGCGCTATGCCGATTATCTCGAGTTGACTCTCAAGCTGGTGCGGCCCGGCGGCGTGATCGCCATCGACAACACCCTCTGGCGTGGCCGCGTGGCAGACATGGGCAATCTGAAACCCAAGACGGTTGCGATGCGCGCCCTCAACGACAGTATCTTCGCCGATGAACGGGTCAGCCCGGTCCTCCTGCCGGTCGGCGACGGCATGACCTTGCTGCGGCGGCGCTGAGCGGGCGGGGGTGGGCCGGTTGTTGTCCTCCGTCCGGTAGCGAGATCTCGGTCATGTCCCGTGAAACCATTGTCCTGAGCCCAGACCTGCGCCGCTACCTGCTGTCCGTCGGCGTGCGGGAAGATCCGGTCTCCGTGCGATTGCGGGAGGAGACCGCCCGGCTCGGCGGTCCGGCGGGCATGCAGATCTCGCCCGAGCAGGGCGCTCTGATGGGGCTGATCACCGCCTTGGTGGGCGCCCGCACGGTGGTGGAGGTCGGTACCTTCACCGGCTATAGCGCGCTGCAGATCGCCAGGGCGCTGCCGGCGGACGGAACGCTCATCTGCTGCGACGTTTCCGAGGACTGGGCCGCGATCGGCAGACCGTTCTGGGCGGAGGCCGGCGTGGCCGACCGCATCGACCTGCGTATCGCACCTGCCCTTGAGACGCTCGAAGGCCTGGCCGGGTCGGCCGTCCGCGGCCATGTCGACCTCGGCTTCATCGACGCCGACAAGCGGAACTACCGCGCCTACTACGAAGCGCTGATGGGATTGCTGCGACCCGGCGGGTTGATCCTGATCGACAACGTGCTCTGGGGCGGCTCGGTGATCGACCCCGACAACAGCCATCCCGACACGCTGGCGATCCGGGAACTCAACGCGTTCGTGGCGGCCGATGCACGGGTGGACGTCGCGATGGTGCCGATCGGCGATGGGCTGACCTTCGCCCGGAAGCGTTAGAGCGAGATTCAGACGTCTGCCGTCTTCGAGGCGACTACCGTCCCAACGGGATCTGCGGCGCCGCCTGTTTCGGGTAAAGACCCAGCAGGCGCGGGTCGGGCTTGGTCTGCACTTCCCGCCGGATCGGTACGAAACCCGCCCGCTGATAGGCCGACAGCGCCCGCGGATGATCGTGATCACAGGTGTTCACGGTCACCTTGCGGGGCGAGGGCCGCCCGGCGCGCACCGCCCAGCACAGATCGACGACCGTATCGAGGAAGAAGGTCCCCAACCCCCGACCCGTCGCCTCCGGCACCAGCCCGAAATACTCGATGTTGCACGTACTCCCATCGGCCGCGGTATGCAGCTCGGCAAAACCGGCCGGCCAACCGTCGAGATAGAGGACGAACAATTCGAGTTCGCGTGTCGCCAGCCAGGCGTCGAGCTGCCGGTCCGTCCAGCTCAGCCGGCCCGACCAGAGCCAAGGCTCGCCCACCTGTCGAAAAAGATACAGGTAATACGCCCGGGGCACTCCCTCGGCGGCCAGGAGCGCAAGCCGCCGGGACGGATGCGGGGGCGGGGGGCGGTTTGGAGGTGCCGTCATCTCCAGGAACGTCACCGTGTAGCTGAGGCGGCCCCCGCACCCGGGATCGTTGGCCGCTGTCATCAAGCCGGGCCGATCGCAACGGGCCGATCGAGCCCGGTGCCCCATTCGGTCCAGGAGCCGTCATAGACGGCCGCTTCGGGCCAGCCCATGCGCATAGTGGCGAGCGTCGCGACACAGGCGGTGACGCCACTGCCGCAACTGGTGATGACGAGGCCCTTGGGGATGCCGGCAGCGGCGAACCGGGCTTCCAGCACGTCGGCGGGCAGCATCGGACCGAAGCCCGGGGCCAGAAGGTCCGTGAAAGGCAGGTTGCGGGCGCCCGGCATGTGCCCCGACCGGACCTCGGGCCTCGGCTCCGGCTGGAGACCGGCGAAGCGATCGCCGGCCCGCACGTCGACCACGGTCGGGACCCCCCGATTGAGGGCTTCGGCCACCTGGTCGGCGGTCCGCACCTTGTCGGTCTGGAAGCGTGCGGCGAAGGGTTTGCCGGGGGGCGCGGTCGAAGGGCCCGATTCGACGGGGCCGCCGAGCGCTTTCCAAGCCGGCAGGCCGCCGTCGAGCACCGCGACCCGGTCATGCCCGAACACCCGGAACATCCACCAGGGTCTGGCGCTGCTGAAGATGCCGACGGTGTCGTAGATCACGACCGTATCGTCGTTGCCGATCCCCAGCGACCCGACGCCTGCGGCGAAATGCTCGGGCGCCGGCAGCATATGCGGTAGCGGCGAACCGGGATCGGAGAGCGCATCGAGGGGGAAGAACCGGGCGCCGGGGATCCGCTCCGCGCTGAACTCGGCGACCGGATCGCGGTCGGCCGTCGGCAGGTGCCAGCTTCCATCCAGCACAACCAGCCCGGGGGTGCCGTGCCGGTCTAACAGCCATCGGGCGCTTACGAGCCCATCGGTGGGCAGGTCGACAGGGAGTGAAGGGGGCATGAGGCCTGCGGTGCGGCTTGCGTTGGGGGGATCGTGTGGACCGTTGTCGGGAGCTCAGGCGGGGGGATCGAGGGCGACGACGACCCGCCGGTTCTGCTTGCCCTTGTTCTCGATCTTGGTGACCGATACCCGGCCGATCTCTCCGGTCCGGGCGACATGGGTCCCGCCGCAGGGCTGGTAGTCGACATACGGGGCGGTGCCGGATCCGCCGATGCGGATCGTTCGGACCGAACCGGCACCGCTCGGCGGCCTGACCGACATGGTGCGGACGAGGTCGGGGTTTGCGACGAGGTCTTCATCGGTGATCGTGCCGGCGGCGACGGGATGGTCCTCGGCCACCAGCCGGTTGAGCCGTTCGGTCAGGTCTGCCTTGTCGACCGCGCCGGACGGGATGTTGAAGTCGAGCCGGCTCTTGTCCGGGCCGACCTGGCCACCGGTCACCGCGCCGTCGACCAGGCTGCACAGCAGGTGCAAGGTCGTGTGCATGCGCATCAGCCGATGGCGACGGTCCCAGTCGAGGGTCGCGGTCAGCGGTGCGCCGACCGGCGGGGGGGCCGCACCCTCCACCAGGACGATCACCGAAATCTCGTGGCTGTCGCCCTTGACCGTATCGGCAACCCGGGCCGTCCCGCCATCCCAGCGGAGCGTCCCCGTATCGCCCGGTTGCCCCCCGCCATGGGGGTAGAAGACCGTCTGGTCGAGCCAGACCCGGCGCGCGTCTACCGCCGTTACCATGGCCGCACAAGTCTTCAGGTACGGGTCTTCGCGGAACAACAGACGCATCGCTCACATCCCCATCGATTCGGGCAGCCAGTCCGGCACCGGCAGGCCCTTGGACTTCAGGAACGCGGGATTGAAGATCTTGGACTGGTAGCGCTGGCCGAGATCGCACAGGATGGTCACGATGGTATGTCCGGGCCCCAGTTCCCGCGCCAACCGCACCGCACCGCAGACATTGATGCCGGAGGATCCGCCGAGGATCAGCCCTTCTTCCCGGACCAGCCGGAACACCATCGCAAGGGCATCCGCATCACCGATCCGCTGGGCCCCGTCGATCGGGGCGCCGTGCAGATTCGCGGTGATGCGTCCCTGGCCGATCCCTTCGGTGATCGATCCCCCCTCGGCCTTCAGTTCGCCATGGGCGTAGTGGTTGTACAAGGCCGAGCCGCAAGGATCGCTGAGCACGATCCGCACGGCCGGATCGCGCTCCTTCAGCGCCATGCCGATCCCGGCGAGCGTCCCCCCGGTGCCGACCGCGCAAGTGAAGGCGTCGACCTTGCCGTCGGTCTGGTCCCAGATCTCGGGCCCGGTCGTCGACCGGTGGCCGTCCCGGTTGGCGACATTGTCGAACTGGTTGGCCCAGACCGCGCCGTTCGGTTCGGATGCGTCGAGTTCCGCCGCCAACCGTTCAGAATAGCGGACGTAGTTGTCCGGATCCCGGTAGGGTACGGCCTTGACCAGGCGGAGATCGGCACCGGCGATGAGCAGGGCGTCTTTCTTCTCCCGGCTCTGGGTCTCCGGCATGACGATGACGCTGCGGTAGCCCAACGCGTTGGCGACCAGCGTCAGCCCGATCCCGGTGTTGCCGGCGGTGCCCTCGACGATCGTCCCGCCGGGCTTGAGGGCGCCGCGCACTTCGGCGTCCCGAATGATGGCAAGGGCCGCCCGGTCCTTGACCGACCCGCCGGGGTTCAGGAACTCGGCCTTGCCCAGGATGTCGCAGCCGGTCTCTTCCGACAGCCGGCGCAGGCGGATCAGCGGTGTGTCGCCGACCGTTCCCACAAAGCCATCCCCGATAGTCTTCACCGATCCCGTCCCCCGTCCTGCGATGATCGCCCGCCTTGCCGGTAGCCTGGTGGTCACGCTAAGGGCCGGTTTCGCGGTCGGCAACCCGAGGGCGCCCGATAGCGCCGGGGCAGCCGCCCCGTCGGCCTGCGATCGCTAGAGCGTTTTCAGGGAATGCCGGGTCGATCTGTTGGCGTGTGCCGGATCGATCCGTGGAGGCGGGTCGCGCCGCGCGATGCGGGGCATCGGGCCAGCGGCGCAACGCAGCGGGCGGCCGGCACACCCCAACCCGAAGGGCCGGGCGGATGGGCCCTGCTGCGGCGTCGCTCGTCGTCGAATATGCCCCGGCAT
>JANQKE010000007.1 GCA_028281265.1 Alphaproteobacteria bacterium
CGGGCAATGCACCGCCCGCGTCGACGGATTCGGAGAACTACACGGTCGACACACTACGCCCGACGGTATCGGTGAGCCTGGACGACACGGCCCTTGCGGCCGGTGAGACGACGACGGTCACCTTCACCTTCTCCGAGGATGTGACCGGGTTTACCGTCGACGACGTGACGGTGGGCAGCGGGGCGCTGTCGGGTTTCAGCGGGTCGGGATCGACCTACACGGCGGTGTTCACGCCGACCACGGACACCGAGGACGCGACCAACCTGGTGACGGTGGGGACGGGCTGGACCGACCTGGCGGGTAACGCCCCCGCCACGTTGACGGACTCGGAGAACTACACGGTCGACACGTTGCGGCCGACGGTATCGGTGAGCCTGGACGACACGGCCCTTGCGGCCGGTGAGACGGCGACAGTGACGTTCATGTTCAGCGAGGACGTGACCGATTTCACGGTGGACGACGTGACGGTGGGCAGCGGGACGCTGTCCGGGTTCTCGGGCTCGGGGTCGACCTACACGGCGGTGCCCACGCCGCCAGTGGGCACCGAGGACGCGACCAACCTGGTGACGGTGGGGACGGGCTGGACCGACCTGGCGGGTAACGCACCGGCCGCGTCGACGGACTCGGAGAACTACACCGTCGACACGCTGCGCCCGACGGTATCGGTGAGCCTGAACGACACGGACCTCGTGGCCGGTGAGACGACGACGGTGACGTTCACGTTCAGCGAGGACGTGACCGGGTTCACGGTGGATGACGTGACGGTGGGCAGCGGGACGTTGTCGGGGTTCTCGGGCTCGGGGTCGACCTACACGGCGGTGCTCACGCCGCCAGTGGGCACCGAGGAAGCGACCAACCTGGTGACGGTGGGGACGGACTGGACCGACCTGGCGGGCAACGCCCCCGCCGCGGCGATGGACTCCGATAACTACACGGTCGACACGCTGCGGCCGACGGTATCGGTCGACGCTCTGACCACCGCCGATACCGCACCGGCCCTCACCGGCACGGTAGATGATCCGACAGCGACGATATCGGTCACCGTCGACGGTCAGACCCTCAGCGCCGTCAACAATGGCGACGGCACCTGGACCTTGGCCGACGACAGCCTGACGGCCCTTGGCGACGGGACCTATGACGTCACCGTCACCGCCACCGACTCGGCCGGCAATGCGGGCAGCGACACGACCGGTGGAGAGCTGCTGATCGATACCACCGCACCGGTGAACACGGTGCCGGGCCCGCAGACCGTCGGCAGCCAGGAGACCGTCGTGTTCCAGGCCGGCACCGGGACGGCGATCGCCGTGGCCGAGGCCAACGAGCCGGTGCGGACCGTCGTGACGGTCACCCAAGGCACGCTGGCGGCCAACACCGCCGGCGGGGCGACGATCACGGGTGACGGCACCGGCTCGGTGACGATATCGGGTACCCTGGCCGAGGTGAACGCGGCCCTGGACGGGTTGGTCTATACGCCGGGCCAGGTCGGCGGGGCCTCGCTGACGGTGGAGACGACCGACCCGGCCGGCAATGTGGATACCGACACCGTCGATGTGACCGTGCAGGCGACCACCATGCTGCTCACCAGCGCGCTCGACACAGGCGTCGATCAATCGACCGACGGTAGTCTGGCGGCGGACATGGCCGACGGCGACGGTCTGAGCCTGCGCGAGGCGCTAAGCTGGGCCAGGACCGGCGATACCATCACTTTCGATCTCGATGGCGCGACGGCCGGCAGTCAGGGAGGAACGATCACGCTGGACGGCGGTGCGCTGCTCATCGAGACCGGCGTGGCCATCGATGGCGACCTGGACGACGACGGTGCTCCGGACGTTACCGTCTCCGGGGCCGACCGCGATCTCGTCGCCCTGGTTCGGCCGGACGTGACCGGCGTGACGATCACGGGCCTGACGATCCGGGACGGTGCCTCCATGCTCGGCGCGGGGATCGGCGTTTCGGCAGGGGCGAGCCTGACGATGCAGGACAGCGTCGTCACCGACAACACCGCCGCCTTCGGTGCGGGCGTCTTCGTGATGGGCGACGCTCAGGTCAGCCTCGTGAACACCCGGATCGTCAATAACGAGAGCGACACGGGCGGCGGCATCTATGCCGGCATCGGCGTGGATCTGATCCTGACCGACACCACCGTGGCGGACAACGCGGCATCGGGTGTCGGCGGCGGGCTGATGTTCGTCGGCGACACGCTGACGGTCACCGGGAGTACGCTGAGCGGCAATACCGCTACCGCAGAGGTCGGCGGCGGCGCAGCCATCATGTCTGGAGAGGCGCGCTTCACCAACACCACCATAAGCGGCAACGAAGCCGGGCTGGCGGGGTCCGCCCTCTACTATTTCTCCGACGGAACCCTGACGGTGGAGAGCAGCACCGTCGTCGGCAATGCCGTGACCACCGACCAGCAGGCGCCCAACGGCGCGATCTACAGCGACGGCGGATCGGTCATCGTCACCAATTCCGTGGTTGCCGGCAACCGTGCTGGGGTGGGCGCGGCCGCCGGTGCCTCGGGCTCGCCCTTGGCGACCGGCGGTACCGAGCAGGATGTGTTAGCGATCGATCTGACCGCTACCGGCAGCTATTTCGGCCAGGCGGTCGCGCTGAGGACGGATGGTGGCGGCAACCTCAACGGCCGGGGGACGGTGGACCTGCTGCTGGGCGACCTGGCGGACAACGGGGGGTCGGCCCTGACCCATCTGCCGCAGGCGGGCAGCGCGCTGCTCAATGCCGGCGACACCGCGGCCCTGCCGGCGGACACGCTGGATCTCGACGGTGACAGCGATACCGCGGAATCTCTGCCGCTCGACCAGCGGGATGCGCCGCGGGTCAACGGAGCGATCGTCGACATCGGCGCGGTGGAAGGCGATGACGCCCCGGTGTTCGGTGCGCTCGACGGCGGTGCGACCTACACCGAGAACGGGCCGGCCATCGTCATCGACGGTGATGCCACCGTCATCGACGGCGAACTCGGTTCGACCAATGACGGCAACGGCAACTACGCGGGCGCCGTCCTGACGATCGTGCGGACCGGCGGTGCGAATGCCGAGGATGTGCTGGGCTTCAACGATGCGGGCGGCTTGTCGCTGTCCGGCGACAGCCTGATGAAGAACGGTCAGGCGATTGCGACGATCGACGGCAGCACGGCCGGCCAATGGGTGATCACCTTCACCGACGGCAACGGCGAAATCCCGACCGGGGCCGATGTCGACACCGTGCTGCGCAACCTGACCTATGCCAACACCAGCGAGGCGCCGCCGGCCAGCGTCACCCTCGACCTGACCGTGGACGACGGCCAGTCCGGTGGCAGCACCACCGGCCAGGCGGTCGTCAGCCTCACGGCCGTCAACGATGCACCGAAGGTCGTTGCCCCGACAACACCGCTGTCGGCGACCGAAGGGGTGGCGATCGACATCCAGGGGACCGGCTTCACCGTCTCCGACGTCGACGCGGGAAGCGGCATCGTCTCCGCCACCCTGACCGTCGATGAGGGGACGCTCTCCATTGCCGGCGGCGACAGCGGCGTGTCCGTCACCGGGGGCAATGGTACCGGCACGGTCACGATCACCGGTACGGTCGCTCAGATCGATGCGCTGCTGACCGGGGCGGGCACCGGGACCATCGGCTATGTCAACGGCAACGACGCGCCGGCGGCCTCGGTCACGTTGACCGTGACGGTCAACGATCAGGGCAATACCGGCACCGATCCCGGTATGAGCGGTGACGGTGCCAGTGAGGAAGGCTCGGCCAGCCAATCGATCACGATCACTCCGGTGAACGACCCGCCGGTCGTGGCCGACGGCATCATCGACCAGACCGCGACCGAGGATCAGGCCTTCAGCTTCACCGTGCCGGCGGGTGCGTTCGGTGACCCCGACGCCGGCGATATCCTGACCCTGTCCGCCACCGGGCTGCCGGGCTGGCTGTCGTTCGATCCCACGACGGGCGTGTTCAGCGGCACGCCGGCCAACGGGGATGTCGGTTCAGCCACCGTCACGGTAACCGCGACCGACGGTTCCGACGCCTCGGTGGCGACCACGTTCACGGTGACCGTCGAGAACACCAACGACGCGCCGGTGGCCGCGATCCCGGTGGCGGATCAGACGGCGGTCGAGGATCAGCCCTTCAGCCTGACCGTACCGGCGGACACGTTCACCGATGTCGATGCCGGAGACACGCAGACGCTGTCGGCCTCCGGGCTGCCGGGCTGGCTGAGCTTCGACCCGGCGACCGGGACGTTCACCGGCACGCCGACGAACGACGATGTCGGTTCGTCGACGGTGACCGTCACGGTTACCGACGGCGATGGGGCGACCGCGTCGGTCAGCTTCGAGGTCACCGTCGAGAACACCAACGACGCGCCGGTCACGGCCGGGACGCTGACGGACCAATCCGTAACGGCCGGGGACGGGTGGACCTACGGCACCCCGGCAGGATTGTTCACCGATGTCGATGCCGGGGACACGCTGACCCTGTCGGCCGCCTTGGCGGATGGCAGCCCGCTTCCGGCCTGGATCATCTTCGATCCGGCGACCGGGACGTTCACCGGCACGCCGGCCAACGGCGACTCCGCGATCCTGACGGTGCGGGTCACGGGCACCGACGGTGCGGGAGCGACGGCGACCGCCGACTTCACCCTCACGGTGGTCCAGCAGTTGATCGGCGATCCGGAGTTCAGGGCTGACAGCGCCGACGGGGACGATGCTGGCGACACCGCCCAGGTGATCGAGACGACCGCGCCGACCGCGCCGACCACCGAGGTGACGGTGGTGGCGCCGGTTCAGGTCAGCGGGCCGGAGGTGCTGCAGGCCCTGTCGAGCCTGCCGACGGCCAACAGCCCGTCGGTGGTCGCGTTCGTCGGGTTCGCCAGTGACTCCGGTGGCAACACGCCGGCCGCCGCCGCTTTCGAAACCGTGCTCAGCTTCGTCGGCGTCCGTACCTTGCTGACGGCTGCGATCGAGACCGGTGCGTCGATCGTCTTCTTCGACGGCAGCGGGTGGATCGCCCTGGAGCTCCAGGATCTGACCGATGCCGGGTTCGTGGCGACCGATGGCGGTGTCGGGCCACAGGCGGCCTTGGACCCCGTCTTCCGAGGGGACAGCCAGATCGCCGGCCTGGCGGCCGATTGGCGTGACGCCGAGCCCGTTCAACAGGCCGAGGCGGTGATCCCCGACGAGGTCGCGGGCGAGGCCGAGACCCTGATCGATCCTCTGGAGGCGGCTCTCGCCGCTCTTGCCGAGCGGGCTCCCGGCGAAGCCGGCGACGACGATGCCGCCGCCGGGTTCAACGGCCAGCTTGCGGCGGTGGCGTCCTCCTTCGACCGGTCGGCGGCGGCCCTGGCGGCGGCGATGATGGCGCACGACCAGGGATTCAAACATCCCACGTAAAGTGGTAAACGAAACCGGGTATCTGTGCCCGGCACAACAATACGGATGCGGGCAACCGCGACGGCGGAGCACACAAGGGGACCGGTATGGGCTGGGAGCGTGGGCGATTTTCGGTGTGGGGCCGATGGCTGGCGATGGGTGCGGGAGCGGCGGTGCTGTCCGCCTGTGCCGTCGCGCCGGAACCCCTGACCCTCGACGAGACGCGGGACCGTGTCGCCGCCGATCGGGCGGCCGCCTATGGCGGCCAGGAGCCGATCGACGGTGCCTTGACGCTGCACGAGGCCATGGCCCGGGCGATCCGGTACAATCTCGATCGGCGCCTCAGGGTGATGGAAGAGGCCTTGTCGCTGCGCCAGCTCGAGGCCGGTCGGTTCGACCTGTTGCCCCGGGTGACCGCCAATGCGGGCTATGAGGGACGGTCCAACGTTTCCGCGTCGTCCAGCCGGTCGATTCTGACGGGGACTCAATCCCTCGAGCCCTCGACATCGCTGGAAGAGGATCGCCTGGTCGGTGACCTGACCGTGGTCTGGAACGTGCTCGATTTCGGCGTGTCCTACTTCACGGCCCGCCAGCAGGCCGACCGCACGCTGATCGCCAGCGAGCGCCGGCGTCGGGTCGTGCACCAGATCGTCCAGGACGTACGGGTCGCCTATTGGCGGGCGCTGGCGGCAGACCGCCTGCTGGAGCGGATCGACCCGCTGCTGGAGCGGGTGCAGACCGCGCGTGCCGACAGCGAGCAGATCGCGCAGTTGCGGCTGCAATCGCCGGTCCAGGCGCTGACCTATCAGCGGACCCTGCTGGAGACCTTGCAGCGTCTGCAGCGCCTGCGGCGTGATCTCGCCTTCGCCAAGACCCAGTTGCAGGTGGTGATCAACGCCCCGCTCGATCGGGAGATCGAGTTGGTCGCCCCGTCTCCGGCGATGCAGGAGATCCCGGAGATCCCGCTGACACCGGCTGAACTCGAACTCCTCGCCCTGACCTACCGGCCGGAACTGCGTGAAGAGCAGTACCAGGCGCGGATCGCCCGGGACGAGGTCCGCAAGGCGATGGCGCGGATGCTGCCGGGCCTGGAGTTGAATGCCGGGGTCAATTTCGACTCCAACAGCTTCCTGGTGAACAACGAGTGGGCCAGCTACGGCGCCCGGGTGACGTGGAACCTTCTCTCCCTGATCTCCGGCCCGGCCCAGGTGGATGCCGCCGAGGCGGAGCAGGCGGTGACCGACGCCCGCCGCCTCGCCCTCAGCGTCGCGGCGATCAGCCAGGTCTATGTCGCTTGGCAAAGCTATCAGGAACTGCAGGAAGAGCTGGAAACCAATCTCGCCCTCCTGGATGTCGAAGGCCAGATCCGGGACCAGCTCTCGGCCGCCGCCAGGGTGCAGGCCTTGGGCGAGCTCGCGGTCATCCAGGCCGAACTCAACACTCTGGTCGCCGAGGTCCAGGCCGGGCTGACCGAGGCCGATCTGCGCACGGCCATCGGCCAGATCTTCCTGTCGATCGGGGCCGATCCGCTGCCGACGGCGATCGCCGATGCGTCGGTCGAAACGCTGGCCGCCGCCCTGCAGGAGACCGAGCAGGGCTGGTACCGCGGCGAGGTGAGGTTCGGGGGCGACGCCCCGCCGGCCGATCTGGTCACCTCCCTGGTCCCGACCTGGGAGACGGCGGCCGCCCCGGTACTCGATCTGACCCCGGCGGACGGCGCCCGGCAGGTCTGGCGCCCGCAATAGGAGGCTGTCCTTCTTTGAAGTCGATCAACCTGCCTTTAGATGAGGCCATCTGAACGCGGGGTTGATCTAGTCCTTACCGCCGATCGGGGGGGCGGCCGGGCGTCGCGGACCGTAGGCCAGCAGGAACATGTCGATCGCCGCGTCGGCGACGCGGGCCGCTTCGGCCGCGTCGACCGAAACGTCGAGGTTGAGCAGGCGTCGGTAATACAGACCCGCCTTGCACAGCTCGGCCAGCCGCTCGGCCGCCCTTTCGGGGTCGGGGACGGTGAGCAGCCCCTTTTCGGTCATCCGCGCCAGATACGCGGCCAGCCGGGCGATCCCGACCGCCGGTCCGGCCTCGTAGAAAGTCCGGCCGACTTCGGGCTGGTTGGCGCTTTCGGCCACGGTCATCCGGAAGATCTCGATCGCTTCATCCGACACCATGAAACGGACGACACCGTGGGCGGCGCGCCGGAGGGTGGCGTCCACATCGTCGCTGCCGTCGGCGTCGATGGTGAACACGTGGCTCGCCTGGCGCACGCATTCGTCCTGCACATACGCGTGGAACAGGGCGCGCTTGTCGGGGAAGTACTTGTACAGCGTGGCCTTGGAGACACCGGAATGGCGCACCACCGCATCCATGCTGGTGCCGGCATAGCCGTGCGCGCGGAAGGCGCGCCGCGCCCCGTCCAGGATCACCGCCACCTTGTCGCGCCGCATCGTCGGGCTCCCAATACCGGTTTGCGCTGAGGCGACCTCATCTCGCGTCGTCCTCGGCATTCAAGCGCCGTGCGAGGCGTGCCTCGCAAGACGCTCGGGTCTGCGGTCTGCGCTTGCCACGTCGCGATAAGGCTCGCCGGTCGCGACGTGGTCTTGACCGAAGAAACCGGACCCGGCCGGCCGCGCCGGGACGCGCGCCCGCCATCGGCCCGGCCGGCCGCCACTGTGACCGCCTCCACAGACCGGTCGTCGGCTCCATGCTTGACATGCGATCATAACAGGCGCAACCCAAGAACTAAACTGAACCGTACAGTTCAGATCCGCGCGCCCCCTTCGGTCCTTGGAGAAGAGCGATGATCCGCATCGATCCGCACGGCCGGCGCGCCGCCGACCCTGGCGACGGCGCGCCCCGCCGGGTCGCGCTGCTTGGCGTGATGGTGGCGCTGGCCGCTTGTGTCGAGGCCGCCCCGCAGCAGGACACCCCGGCCGCGCCCCGGCCGATCGCGTGGGAGAGGGTGGAGGCGTTCGACGGGCAAAGCTACCGCACCTTGTCCGGGATCGTCGGCGCGATCCAGCATGCGCCGTTGAGTTTCGAGGTCGGCGGGCAGATCCGGGAGATCCGGGTCGAGACCGGCGATCATTTCGCGGCCGGCGACGTGCTGGCGGTCCTGGACGACCGCACCTATCGGCTTGCGCTGGACGAGCGGCGCGCGGCGCTGGCCGAGGCGCGGGCATGGCTGACCGAAGCGTCGGCCACCTTCGACCGGCAGCGGGAACTGCATGAGAACGGCTGGGTGGCGCGGGCGGCCTACGACCAGGCGCTCGCCGCGCTGGAGTCGGCCCGCAGCCGGGTGGAGACGGCGGCGAGCCGGGTGGCGATCGCCGAGGACCAGGTGTCCGACACGGCGCTGACCGCTCCTTATGCCGGAACGGTCGCGGTCCGGCTGGCCGAGCCTTCCCAGCAGGTCGCCCCGGGGCAGACGGTGATGGAGATCCAAGGCAATGGCGGCGGCATGGAGGTGGCCGCCGCCGTCCCCGAAACGCTGGTCGACCGGCTGACCGTAGGCACGCGGCATCGGGTGACGCTTCCCTCCCGCGCCGGCCAGACGATCGATGCGATCCTGACCGAAATCGGCTCGGAGGCGACGGCCGCCAACGCCTTTCCGGTGATGCTGACGCTGCTCGACGCGCCGGCGGACTTGCGGGCCGGTCTGACGGCGGAGGTGACCTTCGCACTGGGTGACCGGCAGGTCGCCTCCGCGTTGATCCCGGTGACCGCTTTCCTGCCCGGACCCGATGGCCGCCAGCTCGCCTACGTCTTCGACCCCGACAGCGGCACCGTGCGGCAGCGCGCCATCACCGTCGTCGACATCGTCGGCGACCGTGCCCTGGTCGGCGAGGGTCTGGATCCCGGCGCGGTGGTGGCGAGCCGCGGCGTCGCCTTCCTGTCCGACGGGCAGCCGGTGACCCTGCTGGGTGACGGCGCCGTTCGCTTCAATCCCTGAGACCGCACGACGCTGTCGCATACGGGCGGGAGGACACCCGATGACGTTGAGTGAGATCGGCTACCGCTACCGGCCGGTGGTGTTGACCGTGGTGCTTCTGCTGATGGCGTTCGGCATGTTCAGCTACTTCACCCTGCCGGCCAAGGAGGACCCGACCGTCACCATCCGGGAAGCGGTGGTGACGACGATGTATCCGGGCCTGTCGGCCGGGCGGGTGGAGCGGCTGATCACCAAGACCCTGGAAGAGGCGATCCGCCAGGTGCCGGAGGTCGAAGGCCTGCGCTCCACCTCGTCCTCCGGTCTGTCGGTGATCCATGTCGAGGTCCATGACCGCTATTTCGATCTCGACCAGATCTGGGACGAGGTGCGCCAGAAGATCGAAGCGGCCCAGCGGGATCTCCCCGACGGGACCTGGCCTCCGGTGTTCAACGATGATTTCGGCGATGTCGCGGTTCTCACGGTCGCCCTGCGCGGGGCCGATCATCCCATGGCCGATATCGCCGACATCGCCGAGCATATCCGCGACACCCTCTACACGGTGGCGGGCACCAAGCGGGTCGATATCCTCGGGGTTCAGCCCGACCGGATCTATATCGAGGTGGCCAATGCGCGGCTGGCGGAGTTCGGGATCAGTCCGGACCATCTCAACGCCAGCCTGCGCCAGCAGAACATCATCCGCCCCGGTGGCGTGATCGATACCGGCGACCGGGTGTTTCCGATCGAGGCGACCGGCAATTTCGACAGTGTGGAGCAGATCCGCGAAGCCCTGATCCCGGTGCCCGGGACCGGTGCGGTCGTGCCGCTGCGGGATCTGGCCGAGGTCCGGCGGGAGCCGGTCGACCCCCCCGACCGGCTGGTCTATTTCGACGGCGAGCCGGTGGTGATGCTCACGGTCGCCATGCTGGACGGGTACCGCGTGCTCGATTTCGTGCCGGCGGTGCGGACGCTGCTCGACGGGATCGAGGCGACGCTGCCGGTCGGCTATGCCCTGGACGTGGTGACCGACCAGAGCGTGCAGGTCGAGGGGGCCGTCTTCGGGGTCACCGCCAACGTGCTGCAGACCCTGGCCATCGTCCTGGCGGTCGTGATCCTGTTCCTCGGCGTGCGGACCGGGCTGATCGTCGGCTCCATCGTGCCGGCGGTGATGCTGATCACCCTGGCGGTGATGGGCTTCGCCGGCATGGATCTGCAGCGGATGAGCCTGGCGACCCTGGTGATCGCGCTGGGGCTTCTGGTCGACAACGGCATCGTCATCGCCGAGGACTTCAAGCGCCGGCTGGAGGACGGGGCAAGCCGCGACCAGGCGCTGCGGGAGGGCGGGCGCCAACTGGCGATGCCGCTTCTGTCCTCGACGCTGACGACCATCCTGGTGTTCCTGCCGCTGATGCTGGCCGAGCATGTGGCCGGCGAGTACACCCGCTCGATCTCCCTGGTCGTGCTGATCGCGCTGTTGACCTCGTGGACCCTGGCGATGGTGATGACGCCGGTCCTGTGCCATCGCTTCGTCCCCGCCCCGCGCCTTGACCCGAACGCCCGCCCGAGCCCGATGACGCGTGTGTTCGGTCTGGCCGAGGCCGTGTATGGACGGCTGTTGCGGATCGTCCTTTCGGTGCGTTGGCCGTTCCTGAGCCTGGTGCTGGCGGCCTTGGCGGCTGCGATCGGGGCCATGCAGACGGTGCCGGCGAAGTTCTTTCCCGATTCGGACCGGGCGCAGGTGTTGATCTACCTGGATCTGCCGGCCGGGGTGTCGACCTCGACCACCGAAGCGAGGATGCGCGCCGTCCTGGACAGGCTCGACGACCGGGACCGGTTCCCGGCGATCGACAGCCATGTCGGCTATGTCGGCTTCGGCGGCCCGCGCTTCGTTCTGTCCCTGACCCCGGTCGATCCGGCCGCACATCGCGGCTTCGTGGTGGTCACCGTCGCCGATGCGGGTGCCATGGACCGCACCATCGCCGGCCTGCGGGCGACGTTCCGGGCGGAGTTCCCGGAGCTGTCCGCCCGGGTCAGCTCGATGTTTCTGGGTCCCAGCGACAGCCGGATCATCGAGGTGCAGGTGATCGGTCCCGATGCCGGCACGCTGTTCGATACCGCCGAGACGCTGCGGGCGCGACTGGCCGGGATCCGCGGCGCGATCGACATTCGCCACGACTGGGAGAACCGGGTCACCAGCCTGGTCGTCGCGGTCGACCAGGCCCGGGCCCGACGGGCCGGTGTGACCTCCGCCGATATCGCCCGGTCGTTGGAGGGGTACTATTCCGGCCACAACGTCTCGGAGTTCCGGGAGGGCGACGACATCTTCCCCATCGTCGCCCGGGCCGAAGCGGACGAGCGGGACGCCGTCGAGCGCATCCGCACCCTGTCGGTCTATCCGCAGGGCGGCGGGATGCCGGTCCCGCTGGAGCAGGTGGCGGATATCGAGTTCCGCAACACCTTCTCGACGATCGCGCGGGAGGATCTGGTCCGCACCATCACCGTGGAGGCCCGGCACCTGACGCTGTCGGCCGAAGACCTCGTCCCCCTGGTCGACCCGATCCTGGCGGATCTCGAGCCCGGCCTGCCGCCGGGGCATCGCCTGGCCTATGCCGGGGTCGTGACCGAGTCGGCGGAAGGCCAGGCGGCGCTGGCGGCCAACGCGCCGCTGTGCCTGGCGGTCATCCTCGTCCTGCTGGTCGCCCAGTTCAACGGCTTCGCCCGGCCGCTGATCATCCTGGCGACCATCCCGCTGATGATGATCGGGGTGGTGATCGGTCTGGTCGTCATGGGGGCGAATGTCGGCTTCATGGTGATCCTGGGGCTCTATTCCCTGGCCGGGATCGTCATCAACAACGTCATCGTGCTGATCGACCGGATCGACACCGAGCGGGGCGCCGGGGTGGACCCGTTCGAGGCGATCGTCGGCGCCAGCGTGCGCCGGCTGCGGCCGATCACCGCCTCGACCGTCACCACGGTGCTGAGCCTGCTGCCGCTGATCCTGTTCCGCGACCCGCTGTTCTACGGCATGGCGACGGTGATCGCGTTCGGCCTGTTCATCGGCACGGCGATCAACCTGTTGATCCTGCCGGTGCTCTACAGCCTGGTGTTTCGCATCCGGCCGGCCGGCCGGCGGCCGCGCGCCGCCACCCGACGGCGGCGGCAACGGGATGCGGGCCCCGTTCCGGTCCCGGCGGAATGAGCTCGGCCGGTGCGCCCGATTGCCGAGACGATCCAACCCCGCGGACCTGTCGGTCTTCGGCACGTCCGCGGGGCGCTATCGCCACACCGCGGTCAGCAGATCGCGAAACAGGGCATTCGCGTCGTCGATAGTGGTGGCGGGGCGGGGAGCGACCGATGCGGGCGGCCGATCGGCGTGTGTCAACTCCGCCTCCACCAGCGCGTCGAAGACCGGGTCGTGCGGCTCCTCCCCCAACTCTCGGGTCCGGGCTTTCAGCGCCACCAGTCGATGAAGCCGGTCGATCACCGGCGATGGCAGATCCGTGCCGGCCATCAGGTCCTGGAACCGCATCGGCGGCGGTGTGTCGGGGATCAGGCGCATCCAGCGCAGCGCCAAGACCGGTCGAAGCAGATAGAAGTACTTCTTGACCGGAACCCGGTTCCGGCCGTCGACATAGGTCGACCGGTGCCGCGTCGCCAGGCGCCGGTAATGGTGCCAACAGGCACGATGATGGGCGACGGTGCCGGACAGGTCGGCCAACGCCATGGTCGGCTCCGATCGCCAGCGATAGCGGATCGGGCTGTCGAGCCATTCCAGCAGGACCGGATTGGGTTTGAGCAGCAGCCCCATCGCCTTGCGCAGGTCCCAGCCGGCGATGTCGAGGTCGCCGGTGATCGGGCGTTCGATCACGTCGCGCCGCTGTCCGAGGCTCAGATACCACGCGCAAGGATGAGCGTAGACGAAGCGGACGTCATAGTCGCTGTCGGGGGACGGGAAGCCCCAGGCCCGGCTGCCGCTTTCGATCGCGAACAGGATCCGTACCCCATGCCGCTCCTCGATGGCACGGAGGTCGAGGTCGATCCGTCGTCGGATCGTGTCGGAGGGGGATCCCTGAACGGTCACGGAAACAGCAATAGCGGGGGGATCGGGACCCGTCACCGGGCGGCGCGCATTTCCGTCGGCCCGAACCGCCGGTGCTCGGGCAGTCGCCGCTTGATCTCGGTCAATGTCGGGCCCGGTGCCGGAGGCTTATTGACACGCATTCGCATCTGGGCGAAGTTGAGAATGCGAATGCATCGCATCTCAAGCATCCCGGAGCGAGGAAGCAGCCCGGTCCATGTATGTCTGCATCTGCAACGCCCTGAACGAGCGCAAGGTGCATTCCGCCCTGGCGGCCGGGGCCGATACCGCCGGCCGGGTGTATCGCCACCACGGCTGCGCGGCGAAATGCGGCAAATGCGTGCCGCTGATGCGGGAGATGGTGGATCGGCATCTCAGCGTCGCCCCGCCGTGCCGGCCGGTGCTGCACCCGCTCAGCGCCGACGAACCGGCCTTCGTACCGATGGCGGCGGAGTGAGCGCGGCCCCTCAGGGCAGGGCGGCCAGCAGGTCGGCCAGCCGCACCGTTTCGGCCTGTTGATCGAACCGGGGCAGGATTGCCTCCAGGGCGGCGGCATGTCCGGCGGCCGAGGAACTCGATACCCCGTCGGCTACGACGATCACCCGATAGCCGCGATCGACGGCGTCGAGTGCGGTGGCGAGCACGCACACATCGGTCTCGACGCCGGTCAGGATGAGCGTGTCGGCCGCCCTGTGCGCCAGGTGGGCCGCCAAGGCCGGGGCGTCGAAGGCGGAGTGGACGTATTTGTCCACCACCCGTTCCGGTGTCGCCCGGGCGGCGAGATCGGGCAGCAGGTCCAGCGCGCCCGCGGGCAGCCGGCCGGCCCGCAGATCGTCCCAGTACCGGTAATAGGTCTGCCATTGACCCGGCATGTCCGCGGCCTGCTCCGGTGTCAGGAAGCGGCTGAACAGGGTACGGTCCGGCGCCCGGTCGATCAGCGGCAGGAGTGTGGGGACCAGCGCTGCGGTGGCCGCGTCGGACCAGCGGGTGCCCTCGGCAAACAGCCGCTGCATGTCGACACACAGATGCACCCAGCCCGGGGACAGGGGGCCGAGCCGGAGCCCGGTTGCGGCAATCGTGCTATTCGTCATCGTATCGTCCGGTCGTGCGTCCATGGTTCGCGGCGCGGCGTATATGTCTGACAACAAGCGCGGCACATGTGCTTCCGCGCGCGCCGCGCTAGATCAACCTGCGTTCAGATGGCCTCATCTGAACGCAGGTTGATCTATTTCAAAGATTTAGAGCATCCTGGGCCCGACCGGACGCAAGGATGCTCTCCCGCTTTGCAGTCGATCACCTCACCCAGCGTCCCAGGTTCCGTCTGACTTGTCATGAGCCCCGCCATGCATCCGCCCCACCCGGACTCCCCTTGCGTGAAGATCTGCGTGATCGATGACGCCACCGGTCTGTGCGCGGGCTGCCGGCGGACGATCGAGGAGATCATGGCCTGGCCCCGGGCCACGGTCGCGGAAAAAGAGGCCATCCTGGCCGCGATCGGGACCCGGCGCCCGACTCCGTCGAGCTGATCCGGGCCGACGGTCACCGTGCCGGCGGCGCCGTTGGACGAGGCATGGGCTGCGGCGCTCCTGCCGAACCTGGGGCCACGCATGTGTGCGGCGGTGCGCCTGCTCGGCGTCACCGCCCCTCGCGGGGCCAAGAGGCCGGCCGCCGAAGCGCATATCAGCTTAGACCAGATCAACCTGCGTTCAGATGAGCTCATCTGAACGCAGGTTGATCTAAAGCTCACTGGCGTCATAAGTCTGCCGCTGATCCTGCTGCGGGCCGTGACCATCGTCGGTTTCGCGGTCGTCAACGCCAAGCTGATGCCGGTGCCGCGGGAGGCACCCGCCGCCCCCACGACCCCCGCCGGTCCGATGGCAAGGGTGGCCTGATCGCCGGCACGCCAGACCCGCGGGTGCCGAGGATATGGCCACCGGCCCCAACGGGCACGGTGCCGGGGCCGATCATTCGGCACTGCTGACCGCCACCCCGGCGATGGTGCCGTCCGGGCCGGGGAGCGGTGGCGGGCCGTGATAGTCGGTCTGGCCCTCAGCCAAGGCAAAGCAGGCCAGGCGAACCGTCAGCGGGACCGGCACACGCTCGCCGTCCCGCTCCCCCTTCTCGTAATACTGAACGACCCGCCGCTTGAGGCCGAGCGCGTGCGCCGCCTCCTTCTGGCTGAGGCCGAGGGACTTGCGCCAGCGTTTGAAAGCGACTGCATCCATGGATGGGCCCCGGGGCGAAGACGCGCGGCGCAGCGGGCGGCGATCCCGCGGCCATTCGGTGACGGTTCTATTGAAATGCGCACGGTGTGCGCCTATAGTCAAGAGATCGGTAACGGTTGCCACGCTCTGATGGCCCTGGTTCGCATATGGATCTAGGGCCGTTTTCGCCTCCGTTGCATTGGGACTCTCGAAGATGCTCACCGTCGTCGTCTCCAACAGCGATCCGCCCACCAAGGGGGCTCTGATCCCCAAGGCCGTACTCGACGAGCGGGAGGCGGTGGTGCGCGCCCTGTTGGCGCGCCGCACCCTGACCGCGGATCAGCGCCGCTGGCTCGAACGGCTCGGCCATCTGATCACCGATGATCAGGCCTGCCGCCGCCGCCGGGACGTCACCAAGGCACGGCGCATCGAAACCCGTATCCGCTGGCACGACAACGACCACCCCGCCTGATCGGACCGGCGCCTGATCGGACCGGTGATGGCGGCGGATCGGGATAAGGCGCCCCCGGTGCGAAACGTCTACGGGGTGTGCGCCTCGATCGCTTGGCGGACCGCCGGCGGTTCTTGCGGTTCGGGCAGGGCCTTGGGGGTCCCGTCTTCCAGGGCGGCCCGGGCGGCGGCGATCGGCGGGGCGTCCATGCGCCGGCCGCTGGGCGATCGCCATTCCAGGGTCGCAAAGGCACCGCAGCGTCCGCAGATCGCCGACCAGCGGGCATGCGTCGTCCCGCAGGTGCCGCAGACCCAGGTCGCCTCCAGCGGCGCCCCTTCGGCCAAGGCCAGCCATTTCCGGGCCGCCGCGCCGTCGTCGTTCTCCGC
Organism: Alphaproteobacteria bacterium; assembly: GCA_028281265.1. Classification (GTDB taxonomy): domain Bacteria; phylum Pseudomonadota; class Alphaproteobacteria; order DSM-16000; family Inquilinaceae; genus JANQKE01. The sequence continues at coordinate 16,417 of JANQKE010000007.1, forward strand.
CAGTTCCAGGTCGGCCAGCTTGCGGTAGACGCGCCGGGTCGGCTCCAGATCCGACACCTTGCTGAGATGGGAGCGGGCCGTACCCCACAGCTTGGCCCCGTACTCGGCCACGCCGAGCGCCAGCAGGCTCTCTGGATGGTCGGGTTTGAGACGGTAGAGCTTCTCGATCCGCCGGACCCGGCTCAAGGCGTCGTCCTCCCGATGCAGGGCGGCGTAGGCTTCCGCCAGGATCCGGTGGGGTTCGTGTGACCAGGCCTTTTCGATCAGCCGGGCGGCCTTGTCCGGCTTGCCGGCCGTGGCGATCAGCTTGGCTTCCCGAACCACGGCCGGCACGAAGTACGGAGCCAGGGAGACGGCCGCATGCGCGTGTTCCTTGGCGCCCGCCATATCCTCCCGCGCCTCTTCCTCCCGGCTGCGTTCGATCATGATCGCGGCCTTGAAGCGCTTGCCCGGCTCCACCTCGATCGCCTTGTGCTTGATCGCGGCGTTGAGGGTGGCATGGGCCTCGGTCCAGCGCCGAAGCCGTACCTCGAGCTGGAACGTGGTCGATAGCACCCACGGGCTGGTCGGGCGCAGCGCCTTGGCCCGCTGTGCCAGCTTGAGGGCGCGCAAGTCGTCGCCGTCCTTCATCGCCTGGGTCAGCAGTCCGCGCAGTCCGAGGAACTCGGTCTCCGGCCGTTGGCGCAGGGCATCGAAATATGCGCTGGCGGCTTTGTCGTCGCCTTCGAGCTGGGCGGTCTGGGCCGACAGCAGGAGCGTCATCGGCGGATCGTCGAGCAGTTTGTTGGCCTTGTCGGTCAGCCTCTTGGCGCTTTCCGGATCGCCGGCCGCGACCGCGACGAGGCCTTGCGTCACCGCCTTGTAGCCCTGCTCCCGGCGTCCGCTCTTGCGGGCCCGGTCGATGCTGGCGGGCGCTTTCGCCAACACCCGCCAGAGGTGATAGGCCAGCGCCGCTGCGGCCATCAGGATCAGCAGGCCCAGGACCGCGATCCCGAACGGGATTTCGATCACCGCCCCTTGCCAATCGATCGTGACCCGTCCCGGCCGTTCGGCCAGCCAAACCGCCGCCGCCACGACGATGGCGACCTTCAGGATGAAGAACAGGGAGTTGCGCATCGCGGGGGCGTCCGTTCGGGGGGCGGGTCTCGGCGGCGTCCGGGATCAGCCGTCGCGGCTCGCCAGGCGGGTGATGGCTTCCTGGGTAAGGGCGGCGACGGCGGTATCCAGGGCGACCCGGTCGCGGGCGTCGGCAAGCCAGCCGGCCGCGGCGTCCGCGGCCGGTCCGTCCAGGGCGTCCAGCGCCTCGATGGCGCCGGCCACGTTGCCCGCCTCCAGCCGGTCGGCGGTGCGATCGAGCACCGCGTCGAGGCTGTCGCCGCTGGCTTCCCCGCTGGTGCGCCGGATGGTGACCACCGACGTGACGGTGGACAGGGACCGGTCGATCCAGCTTCCGTCCCGGTTTTCCGCGACGGCCCGGCGGATCGTCTCGGCCGTCGCATCGAAGCGGCTCGACAGGCGCGCAGCGGTCGGAACGCCCTCGGCCGCGGGGCCCGCCAGGGGCGTGACCAGCGTCATCAGCGCCGGATCGGTGGCGGCCAGCGCCTGGACGGTGGCCTGGGCGGCCGGGAAGGGGGCACCGGTCCGGCTCGCCTCCTGCAATTGGGAGACCGCCAGGGCGAACGCCTGGGTCGGGCCGGTCGACAGGGTGACCTGATCGATCTCCGCACGCAGCGTCTCGGCCGTCGCCCCGATCTCCGCCCGGGCCGCGCTGACGGCGTGTCGGAGGCTGGCGAGGGTGGCGTCGGCGGTCGTCACCTGCTCGACCGCGGCGGTGAGGTCCGCCCGCACCGTCTCCAGCCGTGTTTCGAGACCGGCGAGCCGCGACTCCTGGTTTGCCGCTTCGGCTCCCAGCGACGCCACGGCCGCTTCGATGTCGGCGGGGCTGAAGGCGGCAAGCCGCTCGGCCACGATCGCCTCGGCCGTGGCGCGATCGATCCCGGGCGGGATCCGTAGGGCCGCGATCTCCTCGCGCAGGCTTGCGATCGCCGGGGTCGGATCCGGCACGCCGGCAACCGTGGCTTCAAGCGCCGTGAGCCGGTCTTCCAACGGGGCGAGATCGACCGTCGCTTCGCCATCGGCTGGGGCTTGCGGAACCGCCCCCAAGCCGTCGACCCGCACCTCCAGGGCTGCGAGCTGGCCTTCCAACGGGGAAAGGTCGACCGTCGCTCCGGCATCGGCCGCGGTTTGCGGAACCGTCCCGAGGCCGTCGACCCGCACCTCCAGGGCTGCGAGCCGGTCTTCCAGCGGGGCGAGATCGACCGTCGCGCCGCCATCGGCTGCGGCTTGCGGGACCGTCCCGAGGCCGTCGACCCGTACCTCCAGGGCTGCGAGCCGGTCTTCCAGCGGGGCGAGATCGACGGGCTCGGCCGTCGGCCGGGCGTCCAGCGTCGCCAGCCGCGCTTCGATCGCGGTGACATCGAATGACGGGGCGGGGATGTCCTCCAACGCGGTGATCCGCTCGGCCAGGGCCGCGCGTTCGGCGACGCCGGTGCCGGCATCGGCCAGTTGGGCTTCGAGCGTGTCGATCTGTCGCTGCAGCCGGTCCGCCGTGGGCATCCCCAGCAGATCCGGCGCCCAAAGTGGGGAGGTCGCCGCAGCACTGGCCGATACGAGACCCAGCAAGATGGCAAACCAGGCGACACCGCTGGCGCTGCGCCGCTGGGGGACGACCGGCGATGCGGCCGCCGCCGGCGGCGGGATGGGAGCCTCGGTCGCGGCCGGGATCGGCTCGGCCCCGGCTGTGGCGGCAGAGGGTGACAGCTCCGGCTCGGCCGGCGCCGGTTCCGGTGACGGAGCTTCCGCCGCCTCGGTTGCGGGCCGGCTGGGATCGGCCGCGCCGTCCGCGGGTGCCGGCGTCGCCGGTGCCCGTTCCGCTGGAGGATCGGCCGCGGCGTCCGCATCGGCCGGCGTATCGGCGGGGGCAATGTCGTCTGCGGCCGCCCGCTGATCCGCCGGCGCGGCCGGGGCCGGCGATGCCGGCGCCTGGGCTGCCGCAGCCTCCGTCTCACCGGTGGGGGCGGCGGCCTCCTGCGGCGGCTCCGGTGCCGTGCCGCCGGTAGCGGCTACCAGGAGATCCCGCTCCAGGGTGATGCCTTTGCGCGCGGCGGCAGCTTCCAGATCCGGGATCCGGTGCTCCGGAATATGGCCCCGCCGTTTCCAGCCCTGGACGGTGGTCACGGGTGACCGCAAAGCCTTTGCCGCCGGCCGGATGCCGCCGAAGCGTTGGATGACCTCGGCTACGGCGTGCGCGGTCGGATCGATATCCGGGGTCTCGGTCGCGTCGGTCATGCTCGCCTCGCTGGCTTCTTCAGGGCCGTCTCGGGGTCACCGGGTTGCCGCCACGGCCTTGCGGTTCGGCAGCAGGTCCAACAGGGCCGGCAGGCTGGGGTGACCCGCCGACAGGATCTCCTTCCACGCCCGGCCATCGGTTTCCGCTCGGAGCCGGTCCGCGACGGCCCTGCTCAGGCACGCTGCCGTCAAGGTCGCCGCCCGATCCTGCAGACCGGCCCGGTTCAGCAGGCTAGCAAACGCTGCAGCCCCCATGGCAGAGAAAAGCAGCACGCCCGACACGCGTCGTTCGGACAAGGCATGGTGTACGTCCGGCGGCAGCCGCTCTTCCGGCACCGATCGGTACACGCATACAGGACGTACGTCGAGACCGTACGTCGTCGCCATCCCCCGCAGATCGCGGGAGGTGCGGTCGGCACCGGGATAGATGACGGTCGTACCGGTGGGCAGGCTGCGTCCGAGCAACGCCATCAAGGCGAGACCGTCGTCTCCGGCCGACCGGACATCCGTGAACCCAGCCCGGCGGGCCGTCCGTGCGGTCACGTCGCCACTGGTGAACACCGGCAGGTCGTGGGGTACACCCGGCAGGCTGCCCAGACGCTTCGCCCCTTGCGGGCTGGTCAGCGCGATGGCGCCCGCGCCGGTCCAGTCGACCGGGTCCGGGTCGACCGGCACCGGGTGCAGCACCGGGGCCACCAGACCCGCCAGGCCGCGGGCGTGCAGGCCTGCGAGCGTGCTGTCCGCCTGCTCCACGGTGCGCGCCACCAGCCAGACCGGCCGATCCTGTGCCATGCCGTCGCCCCCTCACCAATGCGGCAGGAAGTCCGGTCCGGCCAGGCGCCGCAGGGTGCGGCCGAGCTCGGCCCCCAGAGCGACGGGGTCGGATACCGGGCCATCGATCTGCCGGCGATGGACTGCCGAGCCATCGGGCTTGGCGACCAGCGCGTCGAGCGCCAGGCGGCCTCCGTCGACCCGGGCCAGAGCGGCGATCGGCGTATGGCAGGACCCGTCCAGCGCCGCCAAAGCGGCCCGCTCTGCCGATACTTCGGCGGTCGACCGCGCGCAGATCAGCGGAGCCAGATAGCCGGCCATCCGCGCATCGTCGGCCCGCATCTCCAGCCCGATAGCCCCCTGGGATACCGCCGGCAGCATCTCGTCGGCCGACAGGATCCCGGTGATCGCTTCGGCCTGTCCCAGGCGCTTGAGCCCCGCGACGGCCAGCAGCGTGGCGTCGAAATCGCCGTCCCGTAGCCGCCGCATGCGGGTGTTGACCGTGCCGCGCAGCGCCTCGACCCGCAGATCGGACCGGAAAGCCTGCACCAGCGCTTGCCGCCGCAGCGACGAGGTCCCGACCTTCGCACCGGTCGGCAGATCGGCCAGCCGGCCGCCATGGGGCGAGAACAGTGCGTCCCAAGGCTCCTCCCGCGGCAGGATCGCTCCCAGCGTCAGGCCCTCGGGCAAGGCCGTCGGCATGTCCTTCATTGAATGCTGGGCGCAGTCGATCCGGCCGTCCAGAAGCGCCTCTTCGATCTCCTTGGTGAACAGCTCCTTGCCGCCGATCTCCGACAGCTTGCGGTCCAGGATGCTGTCGCCCGTGGTCTTGATGACCACGATCTCGATCGCGTCGGGTGCTGCCAGATCGGGATGGGCCGCCCGCAGCCGGGCCACCACCTCTTCCGCCTGAGCCAACGCCAAGGGGCTGCCGCGGCTGCCCAAACGGATAAGCGCTGTCATGAAACCGCCGGGGTCATGGGAACCGAGGATGTCCTATAGTCACTGGACAGTGGCCGGGGGTAATCCGACGGGGCCTTGATCTAGCGCAACACGCCCCCCAGCCGCGGGCCGGTTGCCGTCCGACACCCGGACGCCGTAGACGTCATCCTTCAACAGGGTGTCGCGCAACGGGACGGCCCGGGGGGCAGGTCCGATGTTCCGTTATGGAGTCATGTCGGCTGGGGAGAGCGTGCGCGAACCCCGGCACGGCGCCTGTACCAAGTTGGGTGTCGCTCACGCTCTTCCCAGCCTATCTGACGCTCCTGGAAACAGCCCCTGTCCAGGAACAATCTGGTGCGACTCCCCAGCTAGGTAAGGGAATGCCGAAGCCCGAGACCGTTCCCGGCCCCGCCGCCGATGCCAGGGTGCTGGGCATCGAGACATCGTGCGACGAGACCGCCGCCGCGGTGGTGCGCGGGGACGGCACCATCCTGTCGTCGGTGGTCCGATCGCAGATCGACGAGCATAGAGCCTATGCCGGCGTGGTGCCCGAGATCGCCGCCCGGGCTCACCAGGCCCATCTCGCCCCGACGATCCGTCGCGCCCTGTCGGAGGCCGGCTCTCGGCTCGGGGATCTCAGCGGCATCGCGGCGACCGGCGGGCCGGGGCTGATCGGCGGGGTGATGGTCGGCACGATGACGGCCAAAGCCATGGCGTCCGTGTGCGACCTGCCGTTCCTGGCGATCAACCACCTCGAAGCCCATGCGCTGACGGCGCGGCTGGTGGCGGCGGGGACGGGTGAGGCGCTGACCTTCCCGTATCTGTTGCTGCTGGTGTCCGGCGGGCACTGTCAGTTGGTGGCGGTGCAGGGGGTCGGCCGCTATCGCCGGCTCGGCACCACCATCGACGACGCGGTGGGGGAGGCGTTCGACAAGACCGCCAGGATCCTCGGCCTCGGTTATCCGGGCGGGCCGGCGGTCGAACGCCTGGCGGCGGACGCCACGGCCCCGGAGCGTTTCCCGCTGCCGCGGCCGCTGCTGGGCCGGCCGGGCAGTGACTTCTCCTTCTCCGGGCTCAAGACGGCCGTCCGGCAGATCGTCGATCGGTTGCCGCCGGGGCCGATCGATCGGCCGGTGGCGGCCGACCTGGCCGGCGCGTTCCAGGCGGCGGTCGGCGATATCCTGGCCGATCGGACGGCGCATGCGCTGGTCGGGTTCGACGGTCGCGGTGATGTGAGCCTGGTCGTGGCCGGCGGTGTTGCCGCCAACCGGATGCTGCGCAGCCGGCTGGCGGCGGTGGCGTCGGCCGCCGGGGCGCGCTTGATCGCCCCGCCGCCGGCATTGTGTACGGACAATGCGGCGATGGTCGCCTGGGCCGGGCTCGAACGCCTTGCGCTCGGCCAGGCCGATCCGCTGAGCTTCAAGCCGCGCCCGCGCTGGCCCCTCGATCCCGCCGCCGAACCGGCCCTGGGCAGCGTGGCCGGCAAGGCCGGTGCCAAGGCGTGAGCCCGTCGGCATCGGGCCCGGCTTGGCTTGCCCGGTGCGGCCGGCTGGAGCAAGCTGAGAGTCAGAGCGGGCTTCAGACGTCACATGCGATCGCAAACGCGATCGCACCGAACGCCATCCCGCTCCAGAGCCTCCTATCGGCGTCCGAACGGACGCCGATAGGAGGCTCTCACTCTTTGAAGTCGATCAACCTGTATTCAGATGGTCTCATCTGAATACAGGTTGATCTAGGGTCCGTCACCATCCGGGGTTTTGCGATGCTGTTTCATCTCCGCTGCTACGACCGGCCGGATTCGCTTCATATCCGCAAGGCGAACCGCCAGGGGCATCTGGCCTATCTCGACGCGCTGGGCGACCGGGTGGCGTTCGCCGGGCCGACCGTGGCCGAGGATGGGGAGACGATGAACGGCTCGGTCCTGGTGATCGACTTCCGCGACCGGGATGCGGCCGAGGCCTGGGCGGCCGAGGACCCCTACCACAAGGCCGGGCTGTTCGAGCGGGTGGAGATCACCGCCACGCGTCAGGTCCTGCCGCGCCGCTGACCCCCCGCCGTCTTCCTTACCGCGGATCTCACCCGATGGCCTATTGGCTGATCAAGTCCGAACCCTTCAAATGGTCCTGGGACCAGCATGTCGCCAAGGGGGCCGACCAATGGGACGGCGTCCGCAACTACCAGGCCCGCAACTTCATGCGGGCGATGCGGCGCGGCGACAGGGCGTTCTTCTACCACTCCAACGAGGGGCTGGAGATCGTCGGCATCTCCGAGGTGGTGGCCGAGGCACATCCCGATTCCACCGACGATACCGGGAAGTGGGAGTGCGTCGACTTCAAGGCCGTGCGCCCGTTCGTCCGGCCGGTCACCCGGGCCGAGATCAAGGACCATCCGGACCTGCAGGACATGGTCCTGGTCAAGAACAGCCGGCTGTCCGTGCAGCCGGTCACCGAGCCGGAATGGCGGATCGTCTGCACGCTGGGCGAGACCGATCCCTCCTAGCCATGTGCCGGCATCCGCGATGAGCATCCGGTATCGGCTCTGCCGTGCGACGGATCTGGAGGACGAGACGGCCCGCGGCTTCGAAGTCGGGCAGGGCCGTTCCCGCGTGCTGGTGTTCGTCGGCCGCCATGACGGTACTCTGTTCGCTTACGAGAACCGCTGCCCGCATATCGGCACCCCGTTGGACCTGACTCCGGACTGGTTCTTCACCGTGGATGGACGCTACCTTCTGTGCGCGACCCATGGGGCGATGTTCGAGCCGATCGGCGGGCTGTGCGTCCGCGGGCCGTGCCGGGGCGACCGCCTGCGATCGGTGCCGTTCGGGGTCGACGCTGACGGCATGGTCTGGGTGGCGCCTTAGAGCGGGGCGGCGTTCGGTGCGATCGGGTTTGCGATCGCGGGTGACGGCTATCCCATGGTGCTGTGTTACGGATCTGCTATACGGACCCCGTCAGAAGCACAGGCTCCACAGATCCATGGCCATGGCCAGGTCGGGCCCGCGATAGGCGAGGAACACGGTCGCCAGCACCGCGACGGCCCCGGCCGCGGTGAGGATGGTCTTAAGGTCCCGGCCGGTCATGCGACCACCTTGGCCGCCCGCAGCTCGGCGATCGGCTTCTCCCGGATCGGCAGGTTGATCGCCGCGGCCAGCAGGCTCAGCAGGATCGCGATCCACCACACCATGTCGTAGGATCCCACCTGGTCGTAGAGATAGCCGCCCAGCCAGCCGCCCAGGAACGAGCCGACCTGGTGGGCGAAGAACACCACGCCGCCCAGCATCGCCAGGTTCTTCACCCCGAAGATGGTGGCGACCACCCCGTTGGTCAGGGGGACGGTCGACAGCCAGAGCAGCCCCATCAGCACGCCGAACGCATAGGCCGTCCACGGCGTGAGCGGCAGCAGGACGAACGCCGCGATCGCGATGCCGCGGCCGAGATAGATCCAGCTCAGCAGCATCGGCTTGCTGCGGTGCCCGCCCCACAGCCCGGCATAGTAGGTGCCGGCGATGTTGGCGAGGCCGATCAGGGCCAGCACGATCGACGCAACGCCGGGCTGCAAGCCCTCGTCCGCCAGGAAGGCGGGCAGGTGGGTGGCGATGAACACGACGTGGAAGCCGCAGACGAAGAAGCCGGTCGACAGCAGCCAGAAGTCCCGGCTGCCGAAGGCCTCGGCGATGGCCTGGCCGGGGGTGCGCGTATCGGGTGCGGCCGACCCGGCGCCGGGCTCGCCACTTGCGGTGCCGCGCCGTTCCATCAGCGGCAGGCTCAGCGGCAGGATGAGGCTGGAGACCGCCGAGAAGACCAGGATCGCCGCCACCCAGCCCATGCCGTCGATCAGCCCCAGCGCGACCGGCAGGATGGCGAACTGGCCGAACGATCCGATCGACATGGCGATGCCCATGGCAAGGCTCCGCTTCTCCGCCGGCACGGCCCGGCTGATCGCTCCGAAGACGATCGGGAAGGTGGTGCCGCTGAGCCCGAGACCGATCAGCACCCCGGTGCTCAGTACGAACAGGGTCGGATCCTGCGGCACGGCCATCAGCGCCAGGCCCGCGGCGTAGAGGACGGCCCCCGCCAGGATCACCCGGCCTGCCCCGAACCGGTCCGAAAGCATGCCGGTAAAGGGCTGGGCGGCCCCCCAGACGAGGTTCTGGACCGCGATCGCCAGGGCGAAGACCTCCCGCCCCCAGCCGGCATCCAGGCTGACCGGTTGCAGAAACAGCCCGAAACTGTGCCGGACGCCCAAGGAGATCGCGATGATCAACGATCCCGCCAGCAGCATCATCCGGGCCGTCGCCCAGCGGTCGGGGGTGTCCAGCATCGCGGTCATGGGGTTGCTGGTCCTTGGTGCGCGGGGGAGCCGAAGGCGGCCGCCCGGCGCGCGATCGCGACGGGGGATGCGAAGAGGTGTCGGCCGGAGGCCATTACGCGGCTTCGAGCGTGTCGAGCAGCGCGAACAGCGCTTCCCGTCCGCCGGGACCGAGCCTGGCCTCGAGATCCGACTGTACGGACCGCCACCGGTCGAACGCGCGTCCCAGCAGATCCTGCCCCCGCGGTGTCACGGTGATCACGCGGGTGCGGCGGTCCTCCCCCGGGGAGAACGCGATCAGCCCGCCCCGTTCCAACACCCTGAGGTTCCGGCCCAGCGTGCTGGGATCGAGCTGGGTGTCGGTGGCAAGCGTGTTGATCGTGGGCCCCCCCAGCCGCTGGAGCGCACGCAGCAGCGCGTACTGCGCAACACCGACGCCGAGATCGGACAGGGCGGTATCGTAGCGCCGGTTCGCTGCCCGGGCGGCCTTGCGCAGACGGGTGGAGAAGCAGACGGGTTGACTGGACATCGACATATAATAACCGGTGCATGCCGACAATATCGATGTCAATTGCCCCCCCCTGCGGCCAGCACAGCCGATCGGCTGCGGTCCGCCGGCGACAGCGAGCCCGGCCTCACCCGAATGAATGACCGACCCTCTCGCCGGGTCGACCGGCTCGATCAACCTTGCGTTCAGATGGGCTCATCCGAACGCAAGTAAGGGGATCGACTTCGAAGCGGGAGAGCCTCTTATCTGTGTCCGTTCTGTGTCCGTCCGGATGCAGGATGCTCTGGCAGCGGATGGTCGCCCTTTGCGAACACCGGCGCCTGCCCGACGGGGGCACGGCACCGGCCGGCACGATCGGCAGGTCGTTCGTCGCCCGATCAGTCGTCGCCCGATCAGTCGTCGGCCGTGAAACCGACCGCGCGCCCGGCGGCGGCGTTGGCGAGGCGTTGCGCGGCCAGTGCGGCCCGGGCCAGGTCGGCTGCGCCGGCACTGCCGATATCCTGGGGCAGCGCCTTGAGCAGCGCATCCAAGGTCCGCAGATTGGCGCGGTGACCGGTTTCGAGCCGCTTTGGGTCGAGTGCCACGGCGCCGGTGGGGTCCACATCCTGATGCATCGTCGTCACTCTTCCCGCTCGCATGAGCCCGTCGACCCTTGGTCGTGACCCCGTCCAAGGTCGCGTTGCAGCTTGCGGCGATCTCCCTTAACCCACCGTTAATCCGGCCCCATCGCGGTTGAGCGGCAGGGGCCGGTTGCGGCATGCTGGCCGCGCGAGGCCGGACGACAGGGGCTTTCCGCCCCTCTCCGGACCGATGAACGGGGTCAGTCGGCCGGCCCGCCAAGGGTTCGGCGGGCACCCAACGATAACGAAGCGGGGATGCGGGCGGCCGGATCGGCGCCGTTCGATGCCCCGCCCGCCATGATGACGAGGGGAGCGAAGCGAGCCGCCATGACCAGCCACACCCATTTTCCGGTTCCGGATGCGATTGCATGTTCTGCGCATATCGATGCGGAGACGTATGCGTCGTGGTACGACCGGTCTGTGACGGATCCGGAGGGCTTTTGGGCGGAGCACGGCCGCCGGCTCGACTGGATCCGGCCCTACACACGCGTCAAGGACGTCGATTACGGCACCGGTCCGGGCAGCGAGGTCCGTATCCGCTGGTTCGAGGACGGCCAGCTCAACGTCGCGGCCAACTGCGTCGACCGGCATCTGGCCGACAAGGCCGACCGGACCGCCATCATCTGGGAGGGCGACAGCCCTTCGGACAGCAGGTCCTTCACGTACAGGGAGCTGCACGACCAGGTCAGCCGCCTGGCCAACGTCCTCAAGGCCCGCGGGGTGAAGAAGGGCGACCGGGACACCCTGTACCTGCCGATGACCCCCGAAGCCGCCTACGCGATGCTGGCCTGTGCCCGCATCGGCGCCATCCACTCGGTGGTGTTCGGCGGCTTCTCCCCCGACAGCCTCAGGGACCGGATCC
>JANQKE010000023.1 GCA_028281265.1 Alphaproteobacteria bacterium
TACCGGGTCGATCTGTTGGCGTGTGCCGGATCGATCCGTGGAGGCGCGTCGCGCCGCGCGATGTGGTGCCATCGGGCCAGCGGCGCAACGCAGCGGGCGGCCGGCACACACCAACCCGAAGGGCCGGGCGGATGGGCCCCGCTGCGGCGTCGCTCGTCGTCGAATATGCCTCGGCATGTCCTTCCTCCTCGCTCCTGGCATCAGGGCCCATCCACCTCGGCAGATCGGCCCGGCATTCCCTGAAAACGCTCTAGCGGGTCAGCGGCTTGTACTTCAGGCGATGCGGCTGATCGGCCTCCGTGCCCAGGCGGCGTTTGCGGTCTTCTTCATAGGCTTGGTAGTTGCCCTCGAACCACACCACCTCGCTGTTGCCTTCGAAGGCGATGATGTGGGTGGCGATGCGGTCGAGGAACCAGCGATCGTGGGTGATGATCACGGCACAGCCCGGAAAGCGCAGGAGCGCCTCTTCCAAGGCCGACAGCGTCTCGACGTCGAGGTCGTTGGTCGGCTCGTCGAGCAGGATGACGTTGGCGCCGGACTTCAGGATCTTGGCGAGGTGGACCCGGTTGCGTTCCCCGCCGGAGGGCTGGCCGACCTTCTTCTGCTGATCGGCGCCCTTGAAGTTGAACGAGCCGACATAGGCCCGGCTGGGCATCTTGCGCTTGCCGAGGTCGATCTCGTCGAGCCCGTCGGAGATCTCCTCCCATACCGTCCTGGAGCCGTCGAGCGTGTCCCGGCTCTGGTCGACATAGCCGAGCTTCACCGTCTCCCCGGTGGTGACGGCGCCGTCGTCCGGCGCCTCCTGGCCGGTGATCATCCGGAACAGGGTGGTCTTGCCGGCCCCGTTGGCGCCGACGATGCCGACGATCCCGCCGCGCGGCAGGTTGAAGTCGAGACCGTCGATCAGCAGCCGGTCGCCGAAGCCCTTGGTCAGCCCGTCGGCCTTGATGACCACGTCGCCCAGCCGCTCCGGGGTCGGGATGAGGATCTGGGCGGTGCCGGGTGCCTGGTCGCGCGACTGGGCCAGAAGGTCCTCATAGGCCTGGATCCGGGCCTTCTGCTTGGCCTGGCGACCGCGGGCCCCCTGCCGGATCCATTCGAGCTCCGACGACAGGGTCCTCTGGCGGGACTTCTCTTCCTTGGCCTCCTGGGCCAGGCGCTTGGCCTTGGCTTCCAGATAGGCGGAATAGTTGCCCTCATAGGGAATGCCGCGGCCGCGGTCGAGCTCCAGGATCCAGCCGGTGACGTTGTCGAGGAAGTAGCGGTCGTGGGTGATCATCACGACGGTGCCGGCGTATTCCGCCAGATGCCGCTGCAGCCAGGCCACGCTTTCGGCGTCGAGATGGTTGGTCGGCTCGTCGAGCAGCAGCATGTCCGGCTTGGACAGAAGCAGCCGGCACAGGGCGACCCGGCGCCGTTCCCCGCCCGACAGCCTGCCGACGTCCGCTTCGCCCGGCGGGCAGCGCAGCGCGTCCATGGCGATGTCGGCCGTCCGCTCCAGATCCCAGGCATCGGCGGCGTCGATCTTCTCCTGCAGGTCCGCCTGTTCGGCGATCAGCGCGTCGAAATCGGCATCGGGGTCGGCCATCAGGCCGGAGACCTCGTTGAACCGGTCGACCACCGCCTTGAGCGCGCCCATGCCCTCCATGACGTTTTCGAGCACCGTCTTGTCGGGGTCGAGTTCGGGCTCCTGCTCCAGAAAGCCGACCTTCACCCCGTCGGCCGCCCAGGCCTCGCCGCCGAACTCCCTGTCCCGGCCGGCCATGATCCTGAGCAGCGTCGACTTGCCGGACCCGTTCGGGCCGACGACGCCGATCTTCGCGCCGGGCAGGAAGCTCAGCCGAATGCCTTCGAGAACCTTCTTGCCACCGGCATACGCCTTGGTGACCCCGTCCATGTGATAGACGAACTGATACTTGGCCATGGGTGTCGTGTCGGACCTGTCTTGGAAGCCGTCGGGGGAGGGAGTGTCGGCCGGGCGCCCCGGGAGGCTGATCGTCGGGCGCGGCCACTCCCTTGCCCTTGTGTCTAGCCCAGCCGTCGGGTGTCGCGCAAATCACCGACACGGCATGTCGGATGGTGGCCCGGTGCGGCCCGCGCTCGCTTGCCGATTGGCCGGCGATACCGGAAAACCGGAGCACGGCGCGGCGGACGGCCTGAAGGACGAGGCGGGGATAGAGCGATGACAGCGGACACGCGGGAACGGCCCGTCGACCAGTTGACCGAGGCGGAAGCCGCCGCCGAGCTCGCGGCCTTGGCCGACGAGATCGCGGCGCACGACCGGGCCTATCATCAGGCCGATGCGCCCACGATCTCGGACGCCGCCTACGATGCGCTGCGTCGGCGCAACGCCGCGATCGAGGTGCGGTTTCCGGCGCTCAAGCGGGACGACAGCCCGTCGGAGCGGGTCGGCGCACCCGTGGCGGCCGGGTTCGGCAAGATCCGCCACCGGGTGCCGATGCTGTCGCTGGGCAACGCCTTCGACGAGGACGACGTGGCCGATTTCACGGCCCGCATCCGGCGGTTTCTCCTCCTGAAGGACGAGGATCCGCTCGCCATCGTGGCCGAGCCGAAGATCGACGGGCTGTCCTGTTCCCTGCGCTACGAGGACGGGGTGCTGGTCGAAGCGGCGACCCGGGGCGACGGTCAGCAGGGCGAGGACGTCACCGCCAACATCCGCACCCTGCCGGACACGGAAGTCCCCAAGCGGCTGCCGGCGGGAGCGCCTTCGGTGCTGGAGGTACGGGGGGAGGTCTACATGACCCGCGACGATTTCGCCGTGCTCAATGCCGGTCGGGCCGAACGGGGAGAGCCGCTCTACGTCAACCCGCGCAACACGGCGGCCGGGTCGTTGCGTCAGCTCGATCCGACCGTCACCGCCGGCCGGCCGCTGCGTTTCTTCGGCTATACCTGGGGGGAGACGTCCGCGCCGTTCGCTGAGACCCAATGGAATGCCCGCCGCCGCCTGGCCGAGTGGGGTTTTCCGCTCAACGAACCCGCCGCGCGGTGCGAGCGGCCGGACGATCTGCTGGCCCATTATCGGCGGCTGGTGGCGGACCGCGCGACCCTGCCGTTCGACATCGACGGCGTGGTCTACAAGGTCGACCGGCTGGACTGGCAAGCCCGGCTCGGCTTCGTCAGCCGCTCCCCGCGCTGGGCGGTCGCGCACAAGTTCCCGCCCGAGCAGGCGCAGACCCTGCTCAAGGCCATCGGCATCCAGGTCGGCCGCACCGGCGCGTTGACCCCGGTGGCGCTGCTGGAACCGGTGACCGTCGGCGGGGTCGTGGTCGCCCGTGCGACCCTGCACAACGAGGACGAGATCGCCCGCAAGGATGTCCGGGTCGGCGACACCGTCACCGTGCAGCGGGCCGGGGATGTCATCCCGCAGATCGTCGGCGTCGATCTCGACAGGCGGCCGGCCGATGCCGAGCCCTTCGTGGTCCCCGAACGCTGCCCGGAATGCGGGTCGCTGGCGATCCGGGAGGCGGGGGAGGTCGTGCGCCGCTGCACCGGTGGGCTGATCTGCCCGGCCCAGGCGGTCGAGCGGCTGGCCCACTTCGTTAGCCGCGACGCCTTCGATATCGAAGGGCTGGGGTACAAGCAGATCAAGCTGTTCTTCGAGACGGGCCGGGTAACGCGGCCGGTCGATATCTTCACGCTCGAGCGGCGGGAGGAACGGCGGCTCGACAAGCTGGTCAACGTCACCGGCTTCGGCAGGAAATCGGTCGAGAACCTCTTCGCCGCGATCGCCGCGCGCCGGACGATCCCGCTCGACCGGTTCATCTACGCCCTTGGTATCCGCCAGGTCGGCCAGGCGACCGCCAGGCTGCTGGCCCGGCACTACGGATCGCTGGGCGCCTGGCAGGCGGCGATGGCGGCGGCGGCGGCCGAGCGCACGGCCCACCCGGAGGCGACCAAACCGGCCGAGGTGGGGGAGACGTACGACGCCCTGTGCGCGATCGAGTCGATCGGCCTTGCCATGGCCGACGATCTGACCAGCTTCTTCGCCGAGCCGCACAACCGTGAGGTCATCGCCGACCTGATCGACCCGGCCCAGGGCGGTCTGACGGTGACGGATGTGGCGGCACCGCAAGCGGCCGACAGCGCCGTCGCCGGCAAGACCATCGTCTTCACCGGGACCATGGAGGCGATGGGCCGGGCCGAAGCCAAGGCCCGGGCCGAGGCGCTGGGGGCGAAGGTCGCCGGCTCGGTCTCCAAGAAGACCGACTACGTCGTGGTCGGGGCCGATGCCGGCTCGAAGGAGAAGAAGGCCCGCGAACTCGGGCTGGCCATCCTGACCGAGCAGGAATGGCTGGACCTGGCGGGCAGCGGGTAGGGGACGCCGGTGCTGCTGACGCTCGCGGTATCCGGCTACCGGTCTCTGCGGGACCTGGTGGTGCCGCTCGACCGGCTGACCGTCGTCACCGGGCCGAACGGCAGCGGCAAGTCGAGCTTCTATCGGGCGTTGCGCCTGCTGGCCGACACGGCGCAAGGCCGCGTCATCGCCTCCCTGGCCCGGGAAGGCGGGCTCGGCTCGACCCTGTGGGCCGGGCCGGAGACCGTGTCGCGGGCGATGAAGGCGGGCCGCGTGCCGGTGCAGGGCACCGTCCGGCGCGAGCGCGTCGGTCTCAAGCTTGGCTTCGCGGCGGAGGATTACGGCTACGCCATCGATCTCGGTCTGCCGGTCGCCGCCGCCTCCCTGTTCGACCGGGACCCGGAGATCAAGGCCGAAGCGGTGTGGGCCGGGGAGGTGTTGAGCCGCCGCACCCAGTTCGCCGGCCGGCGCGGCCCCGGCGTCGAAGTGCTGACCGAAAGCGGCAAGCGGGACATGGTGATCACCAGCCTGGCCCCGTTCGACAGCATGATGACCCATGCCGCCGATCCCAGATCGGCGCCGGAGCTGTTACAGTTGCGGGAGCGGATGCGCCGCTGGCGGTTCTACGACCATCTGCGCAGCGATCCCGGGGCCCCGGCGCGGCTGCCGCAGATCGGCACCCGCACGCCGATCCTGGCCTCGGACGGGGCCGACCTGGCTGCGGCCGTGCAGACGATCGCGGAGATCGGCGACCGGGAGGGCTTCGCGGCCGCCGTCGACGATGCCTTTCCCGGCAGTCGTCTCGGCGTTTCCGGCGATGATGGCCTGTTCGAGGTGGAGATGCATCAGCCCGGCCTGCTGCGCCCGTTGCGGGCGGCCGAGCTGTCCGACGGGACCTTGCGCTATCTGATGCTGGTGGCCGCCCTGTCGAGCCCGCGGCCGCCCGAGCTGCTGATCCTCAACGAGCCCGAGACCAGCCTGCACCCCGATCTCCTGGCGCCCTTGGCCCGGTTGATCCTGGCCGCGGCCGGGCGCAGCCAGATGATCGTCGTGAGCCACGCCCCACCCCTGGTCTCCGCCCTGGCCGACAGCGGTGTGGGGTCTCTCCTGGCGCTGGAGAAGCGGCTCGGCGAGACGATCATCCCCGGCACCGACCGCCCCCGCTGGACCTGGCCGGCGCGGTAGCGGCCGTCGCCGACGGACGATTCCTCCCGATGCCGGCTAGAGCGTTTTCAGGGACTATCGGGCCCATCCACCCGGCCCTTCGGGTTGGCGTGTGCCGGCCGCCCGCTGCGTTGCGCCGCTTGCCCGATGGCGCAGCGCGACGCGCCTCCACGGATCGATCCGGCACACGCCAACAGATCGACCCGATACTCCCTGAAAACGCTCTAGATGTGATCTCTCAATAGGTTGTCCATTCGGCCCGGACCGAGGAAGCTGATGTTGCTGACACATCCGTTTCCAAGGAGAGCCGAATGGACATCCACAACAATGCACGCCTGACGCCGTACAGTCGAGCCGAGTTGGTGCGACGCGTGCTTGCGGACGGGCAGACCCCGAAGGCCGTGGCCACGGCACCCCGGGTGCTCGATCCGGCGGGAGTGGCCGATGCGCTCTCTCCCCGTCCCTGATCGAGAGGCGGAACGGGTCCAATCGTCCGGGACGGTTGCGCGGACCGCTTGACCTGTCGCTGTCGGTTCACTACTTTACGTTTACGTAAACGGAAATCGATGCCCTGGCATCGGATCGGGTGGGGACGTGAGCGAGACGGCGGTCGAGATCGGCGGCGGAACGGAGGAACGGCGGGAGCCGACCTTCGGCATTGCCGAGCTGGCCGAGGCCTTCGGCGTCACGCCGCGGACCATCCGCTACTATGAGGATCAGGGCCTTTTGACCCCGATCCGCAAGGGCAATGTCCGGATCTACACCAAACGCGACCGGGGACGCCTGGCCCTGATCTGCCGGGGCAAGCGGCTCGGGTTCTCGCTGGTCGAGATCGCGGAGTTCCTCCATCTCTACGCCGTCGACCCCGATCAGATCGAGCAGATGCGGTTCTTTCTGCCCCGCTTGCAGGAGCGCGTGGTCGCGCTGGAAGCCCAGCTTGCCGACGTCCAGCAGACTTTGGACGAGCTGCGCCGGATCGAGGGCGAGATCGTCGACCACCTCAGCGCCCGCGGCGACCGTGACCGGCCTCATTGAGGCCGTGCCGCGCGGGCCTCTCACGCCTCGATCTCAGGCAACCGCAATGAACCGGAAAGCCGATCCGTCTTAGGAGACCGCCTCCCATGCACACCGAAACCGTCATCGCCGGCTACGCCCGGTCGCCGTTCACCCTCGCGCACAAGGGCGATCTGAAAACCGTCCGGCCGGACGATCTGGCCGCCGCGGTGGTCAGGGGCTTGGTCGAGCGTTCCGGGGTCGACCCCGACGATATCGAGGATCTGATCGTCGGCTGCGCCTTCCCCGAAGGCGAGCAGGGCCTCAACGTCGCCAAGCTGATCGCCATGCTGGCCGGCCTGCCGCAGCATGTGGCCGGCGCCACCGTCAACCGGTTCTGCGGCTCCTCCATGCAGGCGATCCACATGGCCGCCGGTGCGATCCAGCTTGGGGCGGGCGATGCCTTCCTCTGCGCCGGCATCGAGAGCATGAGCCGGGTGCCGATGATGGGCTTCAACCCGATGCCGCATCCGGGCCTCGCCCAGGACGAGCCCGGGGCCTACATGTCCATGGGCATCACGGCCGAGAACCTGGCGCGCAAGTACCAGATCACCCGCCAGGCCCAGGAAGCGTTCGCCTTGGCGAGCCACCGGAAGGCCGCCCAGGCGCAGGCCGACGGCAAGCTGGCCGGTGAGATCGTGCCGATCCAGGTCAACGGCCACGCGGTCGATCAGGACGGCTGCATCCGGCCCGAAACCTCGCTGGAGAAGCTGGCCGACCTCAAGCCCGCCTTCGACGCCTCCGGCGTGGTCACCGCCGGCACCTCCTCGCCGTTGACCGATGGCGCCTCGGCCACCCTGGTGACCTCTGCCGACTACGCCAAGGCCAATGGGCTCAAGGTGCTGGCCCGGATCCGCGCGGTCGCGGTCAATGGCTGCGATCCGACCATCATGGGCATCGGCCCGGTCGGGGCGACCAAGAAGGCGCTCAAGCGCGCCGGCGTCGAGCTCAAGGACATCGACGTGATCGAGTCCAACGAGGCCTTCGCCGTCCAGTCCATGGCCGTGGCCCAGGAGCTCGGCATGGACATGGACAAGGTGAACCTCGACGGCGGCGCCCTGGCGCTGGGCCATCCGCTGGGCGCCACCGGTGCGCGGATCACCGGCAAGGCCGCCTCCCTCCTGCAGCGGGAGGGCAAGACCTTGGCACTTTCCACCCAATGCATCGGCGGCGGCCAGGGCATCGCCACCGTGCTGGAAGCGGTCTGACCCGGCTCCCGGGGGGGCGGACCGCCCCCCAATCCGCATGCCACAATCTCCGGCGCGGCGCGCCCGGACGCGCCCGCCCGACGGAGGAACTGACCGATGCAGATCAAGAAGGCCGCCGTGATCGGCTCCGGTGTCATGGGTTCGGGCATCGCCGCGCACCTCGCCAATGCCGGGGTGCCGACGCTGCTGCTCGACATCGTGCCGGAGGGGGCGACCGACCGGAACGCGATCGCCGCCGGTGCGCTCAAGCGCATGGCCAAGGCCGATCCGGCACCGTTCATGTCGAAGACGGCGGCCCGCCTGGTCACGCCGGGCAATATCGAGGATCACCTCGACCGGCTCGCCGATGTCGACTGGGTGGTCGAAGCGGTGCTGGAGGATCCCGGCGTCAAGCAGACCCTCTACGCCCGCATCGAAACGGTGATGAAGCCGGGGGCGGTGGTGTCCTCCAACACCTCGACCATTCCGCTGGCGATCCTGACCGAGGGGCGGTCGGAGGCCTTCCGCCGCGCCTTCATGATCACCCATTTCTTCAACCCGCCGCGCTACATGCGGCTGCTGGAGGTGGTGGCCGGCGCGGACACCGATCCGGCCCGGCTGTCTGCGATCAAGGCCTTCGCCGATATCCGCCTGGGCAAGGGCGTGGTCGACTGCAAGGACACGCCGGGCTTCATCGCCAACCGGATCGGCACCTTCTGGATCCAGGCCGCGATCAACGAGGCGTTCGATCGGAAGATCGCGGTGGAGGAGGCCGACGCCGTCCTCAGCCGGCCGGTCGGCATCCCCAAGACAGGGGTGTTCGGTCTGGTCGACCTGGTCGGTCTCGACCTGATGCCGCACATCGCCAGATCGCTGCTGGCGACCCTGCCGGCCGACGACCCGTACCGGCCGCTGTTCCGGGAGGAACCGCTGCTCACCCGGATGATCGCCGACGGCTACACCGGCCGGAAGGGCAAGGGCGGCTTCTATCGCCTGAAGAAGGACGGAGCCCGGCGCACCAAGCAGGTGATCGACCTCGCCAGCGGCGCGTACGAGGACGCGGCCAAGCCGAAGGTCCCGGCCGCCGATGCCGCCAAGCAGGGCGGGGCGCGCGCCACGGTCACCCATGACAGTGCCGCCGGCCGCTACGCCTGGGCGGTGATGAGCCGGACGCTGGCCTACGCCGCCCATCTGGTGCCGGAGATCTCCGACACCGTGGTCGGCGTCGATGAGGCGATGAAGCTCGGCTACAACTGGAAGCTCGGGCCGTTCGAGCTGATCGACCAGCTCGGCGCCGACTGGGTGGCCGACCGGCTCAAGGCTGAGGGCAAGCCGGTGCCGGCGATCCTGGAAGCCGCGCGCGGCAAGCGCTTCTACCGCTATACCGAGACCGGCACCCGGCAGTACCTGACCACCCAGGGGGCCTACGCGGACATGCCGGTGGCCGACGGCGTCTTGCGCCTGGCCGACGTCAAGCGGGTGTCCGAGCCGCTGTTGAAGAACGGCTCGGCCGCGCTGTGGGACATCGGCGATGGCGTCACCTGCTTCGAGTTCACCGGCAAGATGAACGCGCTCGACGATCAGGTGATGGCGCTGATCGGCAAGTCGATCGCCCTGACCGCCAAAGATCACAAGGCGATGGTGGTCTACAACGACGGCAGCAATTTCAGCGTCGGCGCCAATCTCGGCCTGGCCCTGTTTGCCGTCAACATCGCCCTGTGGCCGCAGATCGAAGCCTTGGTGAAGGGCGGCCAGGATGCCTACAAGGCGCTGAAATACGCCCCGTTCCCGGTGGTGGCGGCCCCGGCCGGCATGGCCTTGGGAGGAGGGTGCGAAATCGTGCTGCACGCCGACGCGGTGCAGGCGGCCGCGGAGACCTATATCGGCCTGGTCGAGGTCGGGGTCGGCATCGTCCCCGGCTGGGGCGGCTGCAAGGAGATGCTCCTGCGCCACCTCGCCAACCCCAAACGGCCCAACGGGCCCATGCCGGCGCTGACGAGCGTGTTCGAGACCATCGGCACCGCCAAGGTCGCGAAGTCCGCCGCCGAGGCCAAGGAGCTTTTGTTCCTGCGTGCGCAGGACGGCATCTCGATGAACCGCGACCGGCTGCTGGCCGATGCCAAGGCCCGGGCCTTGGCGATGGTGGAGGCCGGCTACCGGCCCCCGGCCCCGCCGGAGGAGATCCGGCTGCCCGGCCCGACCGCCAAGGCGGCGATGGATCTGGCGGTGCAGAACTTCGCCTTGCAGGGCCTGGCCACCCCGCATGACCAGGTGGTGTCGGACAAGCTCGGCCGGGTGCTGTCGGGCGGCGACACCGACATCACCAAGGGGCTGACCGAGGACGATCTGCTGGCCCTCGAACGCGAGGCGTTCATGGACCTGGTCAAGACGCCGGGCTCGGTCGCGCGGGTCGAGCACATGCTCGAAACCGGCAAGCCGCTGCGCAACTGATCGACGCTCGGGAGTACACCCCATGTCCGAACACGTGGCCACCATCCGCTGGCGGCGGGAGAGCGTGGACTTCACCTACGATACCTACAACCGCGCCCACACCTGGACCTTCGACGGCGGGGTGACCGTGCCCGGTTCGGCCGCCCCCGCCTTTCTCGGCGACCCCGACCGGGTCGACCCGGAGGAGGCGTTCGTGGCCGCGCTGTCGAGCTGCCACATGCTGACCTTCCTGGCGTTGGCGGCGCGCAAGCGGTTCGTGGTCGACAGCTACACCGACGACGCGGTCGGGCTGATGGAAAAGGGGGAGACCGGACGGCTGTGGGTGTCCACCGTCACCTTGCGGCCGCGGGTCACCTTCGCCGCCGACGCCGCCCCGGACCCCGCGCAGCTCGACCGGCTGCACGCCCAGGCCCACGACCATTGCTTCATCGCCAATTCCGTCAAGACGACGGTGCGGGTCGACCGGCCCGCCCAGGACGTCGCCGCCTAGATCGACCTGCGTTCGGATGGGCTCATCTGAACGTAGGTAAGTTGATCGACTTCAAAGGGTTAGAGCAAACCGGACCGGTTGCTCCAACTTCCTGGAACCGGTCATCTTTCCGTATTTCGAGTGAGGCACTCGCAGCACGGAAAGATGATCCAAGCGCGAAGCCCCGCGTCCCACCGACATCGGAGGATCGACCATGCCCGTCTACGCCGCCCCGCTCGACGATATGCGGTTCGTCCTGCACGAGGTGCTGCAGGTCGAGGATCTGAGCCGGCTTCCCGGCTACGAGGACGCCACCGCCGATCTGGTGGACGCGGTCCTGGAGGAGGCCGCGAAGCTCTGCGAAAACGAGCTGTTCCCGATCAACCAGTCCGGTGATCAGGAAGGCTGTACGTTCGAGAATGGCGTGGTGCGGACGCCCAAGGGCTTCAAGCAAGCGTACGAGAAATACTGCGAGGGCGGCTGGACCGCGATCTCCAACACGCCCGACTATGGCGGCCAGGGCCTGCCCAAGACGCTGCAGTTCGTGATGGAGGAGATGGTCTCCTCGGCCAACATGTCGCTGGGCATGTATCCCGGCCTGTCCGGTGGGGCGTACAACGCCATCGAAGCGTATGGCAGCGATTTCCAGAAGAGCCGCTATCTGCCAAAGCTGACCGACGGCACCTGGTCCGGCACCATGTGTCTGACCGAGCCCCATTGCGGCACCGATCTCGGCCTCATCCGCACCAAGGCGGTGCCGGCGGAGGTCGATCCGCATGGCCAGCAGACCTACCGGATCACCGGCACCAAGATCTTCATCTCCGCCGGCGAGCACGATCTCACGGACAACATCCTGCACCTGGTCCTGGCCAAGCTGCCGGATGCGCCGGAAGGCACCCGCGGCATCAGCCTGTTTCTGGTGCCGAAATTCATCGCCAAGGATGAGGGCGACACCATCGTCCCCGGCCCCCGCAACGGCGTCGCCTGCGGCTCGATCGAGCACAAGATGGGGATCAAGGCCTCGGCCACCTGCGTGATGAACTTCGACGCGGCGACCGGCTATCTGATCGGCGAGCCGCACAAGGGCATGCGGGCGATGTTCGTGATGATGAACGCGGCGCGCCTGGCCGTCGGCATGCAGGGCCTCGGCATCTCCGAGGTCAGCTATCAGAACGCGCTCGCCTACGCCAAGGACCGTACCCAGGGCCGCTCGCTCGGCGGGGTCAAGGCGCCGGACAAGGCGGCCGACCCGATCATCGTCCACCCCGATGTGCGCAGGAACCTGTTGACCGTCAAGGCGTTCAACGAGGGCGCGCGGGCGCTGGCCTATTGGGTGGGGACCCAGCTCGACGTCTACACCAAGCACCCGGATCCCGACGTCCGGCAGGAGGCCAACGACCTCGTCAGCCTGATGACGCCGATCGTGAAGGCCTATCTGACCGATCAGGGGTTCGAGAACACGGTTATCGGCCAGCAGGTGCTCGGCGGGCACGGCTACATCGCCGAATGGGGGATGGAGCAGTATGTCCGCGACGCCCGGATCGCCCAGATCTACGAGGGAACCAACGGCATCCAGGCGCTCGACCTGATCGGCCGCAAGCTACCGCAGAACATGGGCCGCCTGTTGCGCCGGTTCTTCCACCCGGTCGACGCCTTCCTGCGGGAGCGGATGGGCGATGCCGACCTGGCGGAGTTCGTGCTGCCGCTGGCCAAGGCCTTCGGCAAGCTGCAGCAGGCGACCGCCGTGATCGCGCAGAAGGGCTTGCAGGACCCCGAGGAGGCCGGGGCCGCGGCGACCGACTATCTCAAACTCTTCGCCCTGGTGGCGCTGGGCTATATGTGGCTGCGCATGGTGATCGTCGCCCGCGCCAAGCTGGCCGAAGGTGCGAACGGCCGGGCCGGGTTCTACGAGGCCAAGATCAAGACCGCCCGGTTCTTCACCACCCGCATCCTGCCGGAATCCAGCGCGCTGTTCATCACCATCATGGCCGGCAAGGACAGCCTGATGGCGCTCGACACCGATTCGTTCTAGAGCCTCCTGCGTCCGAAAGGACGCAGGAGGCTCTCACTCTTTAAAGGAGATCAACCTATCTGCGTTCAGATGAGTCCATCCGAACGCGGGTTGATCTAGGCCTGGGAATAGGGGTGGCTCGGCCCGCGGCTGGCCGCCCCGCCCGATGCCGAAGGCGGAGCGCTGCCGATGCCGACCCTACCCGACCGCCTGCATGCCGAGGGGCCGGCCGTCAGCCCGGTGGTCTGGGGCTGCATGCGGATCCGGGAGCAGTTCGCCGATGCGGGCGCGGTCGCCCGGTTTCTCGGGGGCCTGCTCGATCTCGGCATCACCGCGATCGACAGTGCCGACATCTACGGCGATTACGAGGCCGAGCGGGCCTTGGGCGCGGGCTTGCGCGCGCTGGGTCCGTCGGCACGGCAGTTCACGATCGTCGGCAAGGGCGGCATCGCCCTGACCTCGCCCGGCAACCGGCCGGACCACCAGGTCAAGCATTACCATGGCGGCCCCGAGCGGCTCGCCGCCGTGGTCGACCGCACCCTGGCCGATCTCGGCGTCGAGCGGCTCGCGGCGTTCCTGGTGCACCGGCCCGATTGGCTGGCCGACCCGCGGCAGACGGCCGAGGCGCTCGACCGGCTGATCGACGGCGGCAAGATCGCCGCGGCGGGTGTGTCCAATCACAGCACCGGCCAGCTCACCACCCTGGCCAGCTTGCGCCGCCACCCGGTGGTCACCAACCAGATCGAGTTGAGCGTGCGGCGCCGCGCGCCGCTGACCGACGGCACCCTCGACCAGGCGATCGTGCACGGCTTCCGGCCGATGATCTGGTCGCCGGTCGGCGGCGGCCGGCTGCTGTCCCCGCAGGCCGAGGCCGATCGCCGCCTGGTCGCGGCCCTCACCGAGGTGGCGTCGGCCTATGGCCTGGCCGGCCCGGCCGAGGCGGCGGTCGCCTGGGTGGTCCGGCACCCCAGCCGGCCGGTCCCGATCCTCGGCTCCGGCAAGCTCGACCGTCTGCGCGCCGGCCTCGAGGCGGCACAAACCAGGCTGGACCGCCAGGACTGGTACCGCCTCTGGCAAGCCGCCGCCGGACAGGAGGTGGATTAGAGCATCCTGCGTCCTAACGGACGCAGGATGCTCTAAATCTTTGAAATAGATCAACTTATCTGCGTTCAGATGAGTCCATTTGAACGCAGGTTGATCTAGGCGGCGGAACCGGTGCAGGTGTCC
>JANQKE010000032.1 GCA_028281265.1 Alphaproteobacteria bacterium
TTCACTCCGGGCGCTGCGCGCCCTCCGGCAAAGGGGCGTGCCGCCCCTTGTGCAATCCCCTGCTAACCGTCCCCGATGGCGTCATACAGGCCCGGCCTCCACAGGCAACAGCACGGGCCGCGCCCGACAAACCGCCCCGGCCCCCGCACCCCCGATCATAGCCCGGGGCCTCTGGGAGCATCCATCAGGCCGACCGCCTTCAACTCATCCCGAAACGGCTTGAGGTGCTCCTCCCACTCCAAAAGGGTTTCAAAAATTCGGTTCGAATCCTCCTCCAACAGGTCCACCATCTTGAGTATTGCGCCGCCGGCCGACCAACCCGGCGCGCTGTTCCGGTTCGAGGATTCTCCTCTCACCTCCACCATTCCCGGAGATGGTTTCGGTTGCGGGAGCAGTGACGCCATCGGCGGTTCATCGGGCGCCGAGCCCGGTCGCCGAGCCGGCCGGTCGTCGCTTGCGGTCGCACCGGCGGGCGATCGGTCTCGACCGCCCCCGCCGACCGGTCAGTTGGTGTCGTCCGCAGTCGTCTCGGCGTCGGCTGCGGGGTCGAAAGGCAGCTCGCAGCGGTCCGCGGTCACATAGACCAGGGCGGCCTGATCGCCTTCCCGCACGGCGAAGCGCCATTCCGATCCGTCGAAGACGATGGAATGGAACACCGGCAGCAGGCCCCGGATCTCCTCGGTCTCGCCGCCGATCGTCGTGATCGAAACGGTGAGATCCTGGGCCGGGTCGTACCAGCCCTGCGGAGCGCCGGCTTCGTTGACCGCGCGTTCGGCGAAGCCGGTCACGCTGATCCGCCCCTCGGCGAAACCGACCTCCCGGTTGCCGCCGCGATAGCCGTCGAACGGCATGATGAACCGCCGGGTTTCGGGGTCGTCGCAGGCGGTGGGCTCGTTGGCATTGGCGATGAAGAAGGCCAGCCGATCCGGCGCCAAGCCCTCGTCCAGCCGGTTGGAAACCAGTTCGAGGAACCGACGTTCCTCGCCGGTCGGAACCTCCCGCTCGTAGATCTCGAGCAGATCCTCGTAGCGGACCCGGGCGGTGTTGGCAGCCGCCTCGAGGCGAATCTTGTCCTGTTCGGACAGCGCCAGATCCTCCTCCAGCTCGGCGACGCGGGCGTTCAGCCGATCGATCCGGACCTCGGACTGCTGGGCCCCGATCTGATAGGTGAACGCCGCCGCCAGCCCCAGCGTGATCACATACATCCCCACCCGGGAGATCGTGGACCAGACCCGCCGGCGATAGCGGCGGTCGGCGTCGTAGAGACCAAAGCTCATCGAACGGTCGTCGTCAGTCAGGCGGACGGGAGCACGGCCGGGCAGCGCGGATCCGGCGATGGCGCGCGACGCTATGCCCGGCCGATCGGCGGACGGGCGCGAGCACCCGACCGGAGGTAGGGCGTAACTACGACAGTTTTCGGGCCGCTGCTAGAGCACCGCATCTGCGACCGGAGGCCGTGGCAAAGCCATACCGCTTGACCATCACGGATGCTCCAGCAGTCTGTCAGGTCTCGGTGTTTGGGGAGTATCGAAGAGAAGGATCGGCAATGGATAGGGTATTAGGTACGCGATCTTGAGGTTTTGGATGCGCCTGTAGTTGTAGGATAGAGTGAAAAAGGGCCTTCTTGTCTTTAATATTATCTAGACTGTAACGGTATAGGCAGGAGAGGTTGAGGATATTATTGATGATATAAAGCGCCGGGTCGACCGTACACTTCCAGCGCTTGCACCTGGCTTTGGCCTCCAGCCGGGCACAGGCCGCCTCAGACCGCGCCATCAGTGCTGCGATGTATCGGCAACGCCAGTATCCTATGCGGATGATACGGCGCCTTGCCCGTGCCTTTCCCGTCGACCTTGAAGCGATCGATCGGCAATCGCTCGACGGCTTCCATGATGAAGTGCACCGGATCGTCCTCCGGAACTCCTGCCCGCAGATCCGGCGGCAACGACAACGCTTGGGAGCGGTCGCCTGATCCGACATTCACCACACCCGATCCTAACCGAATTCAGCCCAAGACCCGACAAATTGCTAGAGAAGACCCACGGATTTGAAGCTGGTGTGGCCCTTGCGGCCGACGATCAGGTGATCGTGCAGGGTGAGACCGACCGCCTTGGCCGCCTTGTCGATCGCCCGGGTCATGTCGATGTCGGCCTTGGACGGTGCCGGATCGCCGGACGGATGGTTGTGGACGACGATCAAGGCGCTGGCATGCAGGTCGAGCCCACGGCGCACGACTTCCCTGGGATATACCGGCGTGTGATCGACCGTTCCGCGCTGTTGCACCTCGTCGGCGATCAGCCGGTTCTTGCGGTCCAGAAACAGCAGGCGGAACTGCTCGACCGGCTCGTATTTAAGCGCCACCGACAGGTAGTCGAGCAATTGCTGCCAGGAGCCGAGCACCGGTTGGTCGGCCACCTGTTCGCGCAACATGCGGATGGCGGCGACCTGGACGGCCTTGAGGATCGCGACCGTCGGCTTGCCCAGACCTCCTCGCCGCTCGAGCTGGTCGGGTGGGGCGGCCAGGAGGGGGCCGAGACCGCCGAACTGCTCCAGGAGCTTCTTGGCCAGCGGCTTGACGTCCCGGCGCGGCAGACCGGCAAACAGCAGCAACTCCACCAGCTCGTAGTCCGCCAGCGCGTCGGCCGGCTGGCTAAGGAACCGCTCCCGCAGCCGTTCTCGATGACCGGCATAGTGCGGTCTGACCGCGGCCTTGCCGTCCGGATCCGAGGATCCGCCGGGGTGCGGGTCGGTGTCGTCGGGAAGCAGGGAGGGCGAGCGGCGGGGTGGCATCGGGCGGGACGGGCCAGGCATGCACCGAGGCCGTGCTCCACCCTAAAGCGGTGCGGACGGCCCCAGGTCGATCGGGAGCGGATTGTCGACCTCAATACCATCGCATGCAACCGTGCAGGCGTAACACAGCACCTCGACACCGGCTGCGGCGGCCTGCCGCAGGCCGGTGGCGTAGGCGGGATCGATGTCTTCGGCCGGGCGGAAACGGTCGCAATCCGCCCGCTGGACGATGAACAGCATCACCGCCCGGTCTCCGGCCGCCACCTGTTCGGTCAGGTCGCGGAGATGCTTGGCCCCCCGGGTGGTGACCGAATCGGGAAACTCCGCCGCGGTGGGCCAGCTCCCCGACGGCCGGCGGAGATGGACGTTCTTGACCTCGACCCAGCAGGCCGGCCGATCCCGATCGGTCAGCAGCAGGTCGACCCGGCTGTTCCGGCCGTACCGAACCTCCCGCCTGAGCTCGGCATAGCCGGCGAGGTCGGCGATGCCGCCGGTTCGGATCGCCTCTTCGGCCAGCCGGTTCGGCATGCCCGTATTGATGCCGACCATCACGCCGGCTTCCGGGCCCTCGGTCAGACGCAGCAGTTCCAGCGTATAGCGCAGCTTGCGCTTCTTGCCGGCGTGATCCGACAGCCATACGTCCAGCCCCGGCGCATCGAGCCTCAGCATCGAGCCCGGGTTCGGGCAGTGGACGGTGACGACCGTGCCGTCTTCGAGGGCAACGTCGGCCAGGAAACGCTTGTAGCGTCGGATCAGGCGACCGGGGACGAGCGGCGCGTCGAACTGCATCGGATCGGCGACAGGTCGGGGGAAGGGCTGGCGTTGACCGGCGTCCGCGCCGGCCGCAAAGACAAAAGGCCACCCCGGTGGGCGGCCCCTTGGAACGGCGGTTCGGGCGCGCGACCGATTGTCCCGCGCCGGCGGCCGGTCAATAGCCTTCGCGGTCCATGCGCTTACGAAGAAGCTTCCGGGCCCGACGGATGGCCTCGGCTTTCTCCCGAGCCCGTCGCTCGGACGGCTTCTCGAACGTACGGCGCAATTTCATTTCCCGGAAAACACCTTCGCGCTGCATCTTCTTCTTCAGCGCACGAAGGGCTTGATCGACATTGTTGTCGCGAACGAGGACCTGCACGTGAAAGCTCACTCCCTTCCGATGACCCGGTCGCAATCCGGGTTCGACAATGGCGGTAAGACGTCGATTGCCCTGGCGATGGCGGTTCGCACGACCCAAGGACGGGCCGGTTTCAGCGCACGACAAAACGCCCCTATGGCGGGCCAGGGATGTCAGAAAACCCTATAACAAAGCCATGGCCCGTGCTCAACCCCGGCACGCGGTCCGATGGGCGGTTCGCCTCTCCCGTGCGGCCGACCCTGGCCCGCGCCCCGCGCGGATCTCGAACACCAGGAACCGGATCACCATGGCCGTCAGACCGATCGTCGAAATGGGAGCGCCCGTCCTCAGGGCGCGGGCAGAGCCGGTGGCCGATCCGGGCAGCCCCGCAATCCGGACCTTGGCCGAGGACATGGTCGAGACCATGCTGGAGGCTCCGGGCGTCGGCCTGGCGGCACCACAGGTCGGGGTCGGGGTGCGGCTGATCGTCTATCGGGTGCCGTCGCGGCGCCGCCTCACCGGGGAGCCGCCGGGCCCGGTCGATCCCGTCATCGTCGTCAATCCGCGGATCACCGTCGTCGACGCAACCGAGCAGGTCGGCCGGGAGGGGTGTCTGTCGATCCCCGGCCTGGTCGGCGAGGTGCCGCGCGCCGCCCGCATCACGCTGACCGGCCTCGATCTCGATGGACGGCCCCTGACGCGCGACGCCAGGGGGTTCCACGCCCGGGTCATCCAGCATGAGGTCGACCATCTGGACGGTGTGCTCTACATCGATCGCATGCGCGACCTTCGGTCCCTGGCCTTCGAGCGCGTGTTGATCCAGATGGCCGCGCACCGTGCCGCTCCCGCCGCGACCCAGACCGGTACCTGATCATGATCGACCCTACCGCTCCCTCCGCCGATGCCGCCGCGCAGGAGACCGCCGACCGGATCGTCGAGGCGTTGTTGTTCGACGCGGCTTTCGACGGCTGGACGGACGCCTCGCTCAGGCGGGCGACCCGTGCCGCCGGCCTGCCGGACTCGGCCATGCTGACGGCCTTTCCCAGAGGTGTTCGGGATGCCGTCGCGCATTTCAACGCTTGGGTCGACGCCCGGATGCTCGCGGCCTTGGAGGAGATGGGCGACGGGTTCGCCAAGGCCCGCGTGCGCGACAGGATCACGCTGGCCGTCCGCACGCGGCTGGAACTGCTCACCCCGCACAAGGAGGCGGTCAAGCGGCTCGCCACCACGCTGACCTTGCCGGGCTACGTCGCCTTGGGCGCCCGCCTGGCGGCGGAGACGGCGGACACCATGTGGCGGGCCGCCGGCGACCGCTCGACGGACTTCAACTACTACAGCAAGCGCGGGCTTCTGATCGGTGTGCTGTCGAGCACCAGCCTGTACTGGCTGTCCGACCAGTCCGACGGGCACGAGGCGACCTGGGGCTTCCTGGACCGCCGGATCGCCGAGGTGCTCAAGATCGGCGGCAGTCTGGGCAAGCTCTCCAAACGGCTCGGTCCGGCGCTCGAAGCCCCGTTCCGCTTGGCCGCCGGCTTGCGCCAGCGTGCCATGGGGGAGCGTTAGAGCATCCTGCGTCCGAACAGACGCAGATAGGATGCTCTCCCGCTTTGCAGTCGATCACCTTAACCCGCATTCAGATGAATCCATCTGAACGCGGGTCGATCTAGCAGCCGGCGAGATCGGGCCACAGTGTGCGGATATGGGCGGCCGCCTCGGCCGTGTCGGAGAGCGGCCGGTAGCTCCAGGCCGGCAAGCCGGGGTCGAACGGCCGGGTCACCCCGTCTTCGGCCAGCCGGCTGTGGAACCGCTCGAACCGGGCATTGCCGCCGGTCAGGCTGAGTATGTGGACCGGCCTGCCGGTCGACGCGGCCTCCGACACCATGGAGGCCGAATCGGCCGTCACCACGATATGGTCGGCCAGCGCGAGCATGCCCAGATAGGGATTGTCGCCCTCGCCCGCCCAGACGAAGCCCGGCAGGTCGGCGAGCGCTTCGCGCAGGATCGCCGCATTCGCCGCTCCGGTCCGGCGGGACAGCGTGACGGCCAAGCCGGCCCCGGTCTGCCGTGCCATCCTGCGCAACTGGTCGGCGATCCGGCGGGTGTCGTCGCCGGTCATCCGATAGGCCTTGCTGGCGCCGCCGATCAGCACCGCCACCAGCGGCCGGGGCAGGGACGCGAAACGCGGGCCGAACCGGTCGGCAGCAGCCGCGAGGTCGGCCCGCGTGATCCGGTGCAGCGCCCCGCGCGACGGCCACACATTGGCGCCCGTCACCGCATCGTGGTGCGGGATGACGACGAGGTCGAACCGGTCGACCGGGACGTGAGGGTCCTGGATGTGAACCGCGCGCGTGCTCCCTTTCGCGGCCTTGCGGATCGCCAGGGCGACCGGGACGCTGCGGCGGCCGCAGCTGATCACCAGGCGGGGCCAGGGCGGAACCACGGCGTCCGACCCCGGGGCGAGGCCGCGCAGCGGCATCGGGCACAGATGGCCGGGCAGCCAGCGCCAGGGGCGGCGCACCCCGACCGTCTTGAGACACCAGTCGGGGCCGATCGCCGCGGCCAGGCCGGCGGCCTGGCTGATCATGCCGGCTTCGCCGGTGGTGAGGGCCCAGATCGGGGACACGTGGCCAGGGTCACGCGGCCAGGGCGGTCACCGTGGTGTCGGGAAAGCACAGCTCATGCCGGGACCGCCATTCGGGGCCGACATAGTTGATGATGATGGTCCGGCGGATGCCGCGTATCGGCCGCTTGCGGAAGCCATGCCACGTGTTGGTGCCGGGGACGAAGATCAGCGCGCTGTTGTACAGGCACGGCGCGGTTTCGACGACATTGTGGTCGTCGTCGAAGATATCGGTGCCCCAGCCTTCCGCCCCCTCGCCCTGGGAGAGGTAAAGCAGCAGGGTGAACTTCTTCACGCCGAGATCGGTATGCGGCTCCAGCCAGAAGCCGTCGGCGTCCAGGCAGTATTCGATCCGCAGCGACGTACCGGTCAGGTCGATCCCGCACATCCGGTTGATGTGCGCGATCACCCGCGGATCCTGGAACGCGCTCGCCATGTCGCGGCACACCGGATGGATATCCTGGGTGTCCGGGGCGAAGAAGCAGCGCGAATCGTTCAGGGTTGCGCGCTGGCCTTGATTGTCGACCGTCGCCGGTGCCGCAAGCGGCAGGGCCCCGACGCCGGCGGCAACCCCGGCCGGCAGGGCGTCGGTGATGGTCCAATGGCGGTACGGATGCTGCCAGACCTGTCCGGCATCCAGACTGCGGATGAAGGTATCGACGATATCGGTCATTGACTGGTTCCCATGGCCCGGCCCGAGGGTCCAGGTCGCGACCCCGCCGCCGGATGGCGCCACCTCGTGTGCCGCCGATGGTCGGACGCCAGGCGCCTGTCGAGCGGATACACCGATGGCCGGGGTCGGATCAAGCGGCAGGCCGGATTCCGGTCTACCCGTTGCGCTCCAGAACCGCCCCGGCCAGGAACAGGGAGCCGGTGATCAGGATCCGGGCCGGCGGCGGCGTGAGGCGACACAGATCCGTGAGCGCCGCGTCGATCGAGGCGGCGGCGGTGGCGGTCAGGCCGGCCCGTCCTGCGGTCTCCGCGATCTCCGATGCCGTCCGGGCCGCCCGGCCGCCCGGGGCACGGGCGGCGGCGGCAGGGGGGATGATCACCGTCCGGGCGGTCCGGACATGCGGTGCCAGGATTGCCAGGAAGGCCCGCGGGTCCTTGCTCTCCAGCATGCCGACGACCAGGTCGGTGGGCCCGTCCGCCGGGTCGCCGCCGAGCCAGCCCGCCAGTGCCGCCGCGGCGCTGTCGTTGTGACCGCCATCGAGCCACAGCGCGGTTTCGCAGGCCAGACCGTCCACCAGCGGTCCGCGGCGCAACCGGTGCAGCCGGCCCGGCCAGACGGCCTGCGCGATCCCGGCGGCCTTGGCGGTCTCGGAGACCGTCAAGCCCTGCAGCCGATCGGCGATCAGCACCGCCTGGGCGGCGTTGCCGATCTGGTGGGCTCCCGGCAGGGCGGGGGTCGGAAAGGCCCGATCCGGCCGGCCCTTCTCGCGCAGGATGAAGCCGGTGTCGGTCGGGTGGGCCGACCAGTCCCGGCCGGCGACGGATGCCGGCGCGCCGGCGGCTGCAGCTGCGTCGACGAACACCGCGGTGGCTTCGGGGTGGCTTTGCGGTCCGACCACCACGGGCGTGCCCGGCTTGATGATCCCGGCCTTGTGGCCGGCGATCGAGGCGATGTCCCCGCCCAGGAAATCCATATGGTCGAAGGAGATGCGGGTGATCGCCGCCACCGCCGGCGGCGGGATCGCATTGGTCGCGTCGTCGCGGCCGCCCAGTCCGACCTCGAGCACGGCCGCGTCCGCCGGGGTTTCGGCGAACGCCAGGAAGGCCGCCGCCGTGGTCAGCTCGAACAGGGTGGCGGGCTGCCCGCCGGCGGCCGCCTCGACCCGCTCCAGCACGGTCGCCAAAGCTCCGTCGTCGATGACCTGCCCGGCGAGGCGGATCTGCTCGTTGAACCGGATCAGATAGGGGGAGGTGAAGCTGTGCACCCGGCAGCCCGCCGCCCCCAGGATCGCGCCGACGAATGCCTGGGTGGAGCCCTTGCCGTTGGTCCCGGCGATGTGCACGACCGGCGGCAGTCGCCGGTGCGGGGCGCCGAGCCGGACCAGCAGCGGTCCCATCCGGTCGAGGGTCAGATCGATCCGCCGGGTCGCCAGCGCTGCGATCCGGCCCAGGACCGCGCTCAGCCGGTCCGACCCCGTCGTCATGGTTCACGGCTCGACGGGGAGGGGCGATCGCCGGCGAGGGCGCGGCGCCCGGCCATCGACCCGCTATTCCGTATCGGACCGGTCGCCCGGCTGTGCGGCGGGTTCGGGCGGGGCTGCCTCCCCGGTATGAACGCCGCCGCTGGCGCCGCCGGCCGCCGGCAGGGCGAGTATCTCGGCTTCCGGATGGGGGCGGGTCAACAGATCGATCACCCGGATCAGCGTGTCCCGCAGATCGTCGCGATGGACGACGATGTCGACCATCCCGTGTTCCAGCAGGTATTCAGCCTTCTGAAAGCCGTCGGGCAGCTTCTCCCGGATGGTCTCCTCGATCACCCGGGTACCGGCGAAGCCGATCGTCGCCCCGCGCTCGGCGATATGGATGTCGCCCAGCATGGCGAAGGACGCGGTCACCCCGCCGGTGGTCGGATCGGTCAGCACGACGATGTAGGGCAGGCCCGCTTCCTTGACCTCATGAATCGCGATGGTGGTGCGCGGCATCTGCATCAGCGATAGGATACCTTCCTGCATCCGCGCGCCGCCCGATGCGGGGATGGCGATGAACGGCGCTTTCTGCAGGACCGCAAGGCGGGCCCCGGCGACGATGCCTTCGCCGACCGCCATGCCCATCGAACCGCCCATGAAGGCGAAGTCGAGCACCGCGACGACGACCTTGTGCCCGCCCATGGTGCCGTGGGCGACGACGATGGCGTCGTTGCGGCCGGTCCGCCCCTGATAGTCCTTCAGCCGGTCCGGATAGCGCTTGGTGTCCCTGAACTTCAGCGGATCGGGCTGGGTCTTGGGCAGCTCGATGGTCTGATGGTCGCCGCCGTCGAACAGCAGGCGCAGCCGGTCGTCCGTCCCCAGCCGCATGTGGTGGCCGCAATGCGGGCACACATGGTGCGCGTCGGCGAGATCCCGATAGAAGATCATCGCCTCGCAGGCCGGGCATTTCTGCCACAGATTGTCCGGCACATCGGGCTTGGAGACGAGCGCCCGGATCTTCGGGCGGACGAAGTTGGTCAGCCAATTCATGGCGGCGGGTTGTCGCGCGCACTGGCAAGGGCGTCAAGCGATGGCGGCGCATGCCGCGCCCGGGCACCGGGCGGTGGTCGGGTCCTTGAACGGGCGGGACGGGGCACCGGTCGGCCGTGAGAGGTCAGCTCGCGATGAACTCGCGCAATGCTTCCTTTTCCGCCTCGATCTCGCTGATCCGGTGCTTGACCACGTCGCCGATCGAAATCATGCCCGCAAGCTGACCGTCGTCGATGACCGGCAGATGCCGGAAGCGCCCGGTGGTCATCACCTCCATGACCGCGTCCACGGTATCGGTCGACGCACAGGTGGAGACGTCCCGGGTCATGGCATGCGCGACGGTGAGACCGAGGGCCGCGGCCCCGTGCTCGGCCAGGGCGTGGACGATATCCCGTTCGGACAGGATACCGGCGACCGGCCCGGTACCGTCGCCGGTGATCAGCACCGCGCCGATTTTCTGGGTGGCGAGGGTCCTGGCGGCCCCTTCCAGCGTGGCGGCTGCATCGATGGTGACGACGTCGCGGCCCTTGAGAGCGAGAATGTGCTGCACGTGCATGGGGCGATCCTCTCCTGCCGTTTTGTGGTCACCGACCGGCCCCCTCGCGCCCCGGGCGCGGTGGGACAGGGGGCCGTCCCCGGTGCGGCGGCACGCGGGTCCGCCTTGGCTGTGGCCCGGGCGGTTCCCTCCGCGCCAAGGCCGACGGCCGTGACGGACCGATGACGAAAGGATGACACCCCGCCCGGCATGCGTCTACCGTAAGTGTGCCATCGGCCGCCGGAATCATCGCAGGGGTTGAAACGCGAACGCCCGGCCGAGGGGGCGGTCCCCGGCCGGGCGCTTGCGTCATCCCCCTTCCCTCAGCGAGGGGCGGGGCTGCCGGCTCCTACTCCCGGTTGCCCAGGAACATCAGCAGGAACTGGAACAGGTTGATGAAGCTGATGTACAGCGACAATGCTCCCCACACGGCGTGGATGGTGGCGGAGTCACCGCCTTGCACCAAGCCGCCGATATACTCGTTCTTCAGCCGCTGGGTGTCGAAGGCGATCAGGCCCGCGAAGATCAGCACGCCGACGACCGAGATGATGAACACCAGCATCGAGCTGGGGAAGAACATGTTCACCACCATGGCGACGATCAGACCGATCAGACCCATCAGCAGGAACTGGCCGAGGCCGGTCAGGTTCCGCTTGGTGGTGTAGCCGAACAGGCTGAGGCCGGCGAACGCGGCGGCCGTGATCAGGAAGACCCGCACCACGCTCTCCGACGTGTAGGTCATCAGCAGGATCGACAGCCCGATGCCCTGCAACGTCACGAACGTCCAGTAGAACGCCTGGTTGGCGGTCGCGCTCATGTTGCGCAAGAAGAACATCGCCGCCAGCAGCATGCCCAGCGGTGCCAGCATGCCGATCATGCCCAGCGTGGTGAAGCCCAGCCGGCCTTCCGGCGTGACCTGGAAGAACAGACCTTGGATGGCCGTGTTCGCGATCACCCAGGACACCAGGCCGCTGATCGCCAGGCCAGTCGCCATATAGTTGTAGATCCGCAGCATGTGCTGCCGCAGACCCTCGTCGACGCGCGCCTGATCGAGCCCGTAAGCCCGGGCGTCAATCGCGGCGGCACGTGCTTGCGGTCGCAACGCCATGTTTCAGAACTCCCTCGAAAGGTTGACCCGTAGGTGAGCGGTATATTGGCGCCCCACCGCGGTGGCGCAAGTCGAAACCGCGCCGGCGACGCGGATTCTCCCCACCGACGACAGGGTGCCAAACACGTGACTGTTGCCATCGTCGGCGTGTTCACGGCAGTCCGGCAGGAGAGTCCTTCATTTCCCTGTTACTATTAGGGATTATTCATTGCGGAGCAGCGGTGCTGCCTTCTGTCCCAGGGCCCGCCAGGTGCCCGCGAACCCCAGGGCCAGAGTGATGCCGGTGGCGAGCACCGTGGTGGTGAGCACGGCCATCGGCAGAAAGACCCACTCGATCCGCATCACATAGGTGAGGACCGCCCAGGCGGTCAGGGTACCGACCAGTGCGGCGATCGCGGCCGTGAGCAGGCCGAGCAGACCGTACTCGACGGCGAAGGCCCGCATCACGTCGCCGCGGGTGGCGCCCAGGACCTTGAGCACCACCGCGTCGTAGACCCGGCGGCGGTGACCGGCGGCGATCGCCCCGGCCAGCACCAGCGTGCCGGCCACCAGCGTGACCCCGGCGGTCGACCGGACCGCGGTGGCGATCTGCCCCAGCACGGCGGTGATGGTGTCGAGCGCATCGGCCACCCGTACCGCGGTGACGTTGGGGAAGGCCGTCGTCACGGCGCGCTGCACCGCCCCCTCGGCCGTGTCGCCATCCACGTCGACGGTGGCCAGGAAACTGTGCGGCGCGGCCGACAGCGGCCGGGGGGAGAACACCAAGGTGAAGTTGATCGACACCGTCGACCAGTCGATGTCGCGGATGTTGGCGACCTCCGCCTCGATATCCCGGCCCAGGACATTGACCGTCATCCGGTCGCCGACGCCGATCCCGAACGCCGCGGCGATATCCTCGTAGAGCGACAGCAAGGGGGGGCCGGCATAGTCTTCGGCCCACCACGCCCCCGCGATCACGGTGTCGCCGGCCCGGGGCCGGGTCCGGTAGGTGACGCCGCGGTCGCCGTTGAGGATCCATCCCTGATCGGGGTCGACGAGGGCGTCGCCCGCCGCAACGCCGTTGACGGCGACGATCCGGCCGCGCAGGGACGGCACCTCTTCGAGGTCGCTGGTCCCGTCGATCCCCAGAACGGCCGCCCGGAACGGGGCGATCTGATCGGGCTGGATGTCGACGAAGAAGAAGGCCGGAGCGTCTTGGGGGATCTCGTCCTGGACCTGGCGGCTCATATTGCCTTCGATCAGGGCGATCGCCACCAGGACCGTCAGCCCGAGCCCGAGCGACAGCATCACTGTGGGCGTGCTGGCCCCCGGCCGGTGCAGGTTGGCGATCGCCAACCGGGCGCCGGGGTGCCGCGGCCGGGCGAGCCGCCCGGCCCCCCACACCGCCAGCCATGCCGCGCCCCTGAACACCCCCAACGCGGCGACCGCGCCGGCGACGAACACGGCGGCGAAGGTCCGCTCCTCTGTGGTCAGAACGGCCAGCGCCACAAGTCCGGCGACGGCCAGCCCCAGGGTCACCCACAGGGTCGGGCCGAACGACGCCTTGGCCGGCGCCACCAGGTCGCGGAACAAGGCGCCGGCCGCCACCGCGCGGGCGCGTGCCAGCGGCACCACGCTGAAGGTCAGCGCGATCAGGAGGCCGAACCCGGCCGCCAGCGCCAACGCCCCGGGGTAGAGCCCGACCCGGGCGTCGATCGGCAGCAGATCGGCCAGCACGCCGCCCAGCAGCAGCGGGGCGACGGTACCGATCAGAAGGCCGATCGCCGTGCCGGCCGCCCCCAGCACCATCACCTGCACCAGATAGGTCGCCAGGATCAGCGCGGAGGATGCGCCCAGGCATTTCAGCGTGGCGATCGTCGCCAGCCGGGCATCGAGATAGCTCTTGACCGCGTTGCCCACGCCGACCCCGCCGACCAGCAGGGCGGTCAGCCCGACCAGGGTCAGGAACAGGCTCAGCCGTTCGATCGTCTCGGTCAGTTGCGGGGAGGCGTTGGTGTAGTCCCGGATGCGCCAGCTCGCCTCGGGGTAGGCGGCCCGGATCGCGGCCGCGGCCTCCGCCGGTGCGACGCCGCTGGGCAGGGTCAGCCGCACCACATGGGTGATCATCGAGCCGGGCTGTTCGAGCGCGGTTGCGTCCAGCGCCGCGTCGGAGATCATCAGCCGCGGGCCCAGGGTGAACGAGCCGCCGGAGGCCCGATCGGGCTCCCGCTCGATGGTCGCGCGGATCTCCAGCATCGCCTCGCCCACCGCGATCCGATCGCCTGGATCCAGACCGAGCCGGGCAAGCAGGACCGGATCCAGCGCCGCCCCGTAGACGCCGTCGACCGGTGCCAGCACGGCCGACAGAGCGTGCCCGCCGGACAGCGCCACCGATCCCACCAGGGGGTAGGCGTCGTCGACGGCCTTCAACTCGACCAGGCTGGAGACCTCGGTCGGGCGGTAGGCGGCGGCTGCGGCATCCCAGGCGAGGGCGCGGGCCATGGCGCGCATCTCCGCCGTCCGGGACAGCGCGGTGCTGTGCGCGTCGAGGAAGGCGAGCTGCTCGGGCGCCGGCGGCAGGTAGAGCTGGCGGACGGCGAGATCGCCGCCCAGGATCTCCTGCCCGTCCTCCCGCAACGCGGTCAGCACGCCGGCGGCGATCGACTGGACCGCGGCGATCGCCGCCACGCCCAGGGCCAGGCAGGCCAGGAAGATCCAGAAGCCCCGCAAGCCGCCGCGCAGCTCCCGCCGGGCCAGGGTGAAGGCAAGTCGTGCCGTCTGCATGATCGTGTCGCCGCGGCGCGCCGGTCTCGGGGGGTCAGGCGGCTTCGGTGACCAGGTGGCCGCGGCCGTCGTCGACGATCCGCCCGTCGAGCAGCCGCACCGTCCGGTCGCAGCGCGCCGCCAGCCCGGTATCGTGGGTGATCAGGACCAGGGTCGCGCCGCGCCGGCGGGACAGCTCGAACATCGTGTCGATCACCTGCTCGCCGGTCTTGCCGTCGAGATTGCCGGTCGGCTCGTCGGCCAGGACGAGGGCGGGCTCGGCGGCGAAGGCCCGGGCCAGCGCCGTGCGCTGCTGTTCGCCGCCGGAGAGCTGACCCGGGTAGTGGGTCAGCCGATGGCCCAGGCCGACCGCCTTCAGCCCCTCGGCGGCCCGGTCGAAGGCATCCGGCCGGCCGGCGAACTCCAGCGGGATGGCGACGTTCTCCAGCGCCGTCATCGTCGGCACCAGATGAAAGTTCTGGAACACGATGCCGACATGGTCGCGGCGAAACAGCGCCAGGGCGTCTTCGCCGAGCCGCGTGAGATCCCGGCCCGCGACTTCCACCATCCCGCCGGTCGGGCGCTCCAGGCCGCCGATCACCATCATCATGGTCGACTTGCCGGACCCGCTGGGCCCGACCACGGAGACGAGTTCGCCGGCCGCGACCTCGAGGTCCACGCCGTTGAGGATGTTGACGGGTCCGGCAGCGCTTTCCAATTGTAAGGTCACGTCCGAGAGCCGGATGCCGGGAGATGGCTTCCCGACGGCTCGTTCTTCCGACATCGATGGCCGCTCCATGCGTCTGACCCTGTTTCGTCTTCCCCGCCGTAGAGGTGGCGGCCGCCGCCGGCATTTCAACGCGGTCGCCCTGATCGGCGCGCTGGCTGCCGCGATCCTGCCGATCGGCTCCTCTACGGCTCAAGACGCCGATCCGATCCGCATCCTCGCCTTGGGCACGAGCCTGACGGCCGGCTACGGTCTGGCGCCTGGCGACATGTTCACCGTCCGGCTGGAGACCGCGCTGGCCGGAGCCGGAGTGCACGCGGCGGTGCTCAACGGCGGGGTCTCCGGCGACACCACCGCCGGTGGGTTGGCCCGGCTCGACTGGGCCCTGGCGGACGGCCCCGACATGGTGATCGTCGAGTTGGGGGCGAATGACGGGTTGCGCGGCATCGATCCCGCGGTCATGCGGGCCAATCTCGACGCCATCCTGGCGCGGCTGACGGCAGACGGTCTGCCGGTCCTGCTCGCCGGGATGTATGCCCCGCCCAATCTGGGTCGAGAGTACGGGGCCGCATTCGACCGTACCTATCCGGAGCTGGCCGAAGCCTACGACGTCACGCTGTACCCGTTCTTTCTGGAAGGTGTGGCGACCGATCCCACCCTCAATCAGGGCGACGGCATCCACCCCAATGCCGACGGCGTGACCGTGATCGTGGACGGCATCATGCCGTACGTGCTGGCGGTGCTGGGTGCGGCGGATCTGCTGGGTGCGGCGGACGCGTCATGATCGACCTCGGTCTCGACAACCGGCTGGCCGCCCCGTTCAAGGCCGTGGCGGCCGTCGATCCGGATTGGCGCGAGGTGGCCAAAGCGGCTCTGGAGTCCCTCGGTCCGACGGCGGGTGCCAATTTCGGCGTGCTGTACGCCTCCGACCTGCATGCGGATCAGTACGGCAGCATCCTGACCCTGCTGCGCCAGGTGACGGGCATCGACCTCTGGGTCGGCACCGTGGGCATCGGGGTGATCGGCCCGGATCGCGAAACCGTCGAGGAGCCGGCGATCGCCGTGATGGTCGGTACCCTGCCCGCAGGCGCGGTGCAGCCTCTGCCCCTGATCTCCGGCGATACGGACGATGCGGGGACCGACCTGAACGGCCTTGGCTGGTCGGCGGACAATCTGCCGCTTCTCGGGCTCGTGCACGCCGACCCCCGCATCCCGGATCTGGCGGCGATGCTGGACTCGCTGGCGGAACGGACGGGGACGTTCCTGGTCGGGGGCCTCAGCTCCAGCCGGGCGAGCTTCCCCCAGGCCCCGGCCGGCCCGGCGGGTGCGGTCGGGCTGTCGGGCTGCCTGTTCCGGGCCGATCTGCCCGTCCTTACCGGTCTCAGCCAAGGCTGCACGCCGATCGGCCCGGTGCGCACGATCACCGCCGGTCAAGACAATGTGATCCTGAGCCTGGACGACCGACCCGCATTGGAGGTGGTCAAGCGCGACATCGGCTCGGAGATGGCCGCCAATCTGCGCAAGCTGGGCGGGACGTTGATGGTGGCGCTGCCGGTCGCGGGCTCGGACACCGCCGACTATACGGTGCGCAACCTGATCGCGATGGACCCGGCCTCCGGCGCGATCGCGATCGGCGAGCATGTGGCGCCGGGCCAGTCGATCATGCTGGTCCGCCGGGATCGAAAGGCGGCGGTCCAGGATCTTGAACGGATGCTGGGCATGCTGACCCGACGGCTGGACGGTCGACGCCCGCGCGGAGCGGTCTACGTCTCCTGCCTGGCGCGGGGGCCGAACCTGTTCGGTCCGGAATCCGAGGAGTTGCGGCTGGTGCAGTCGGCCCTGGACGACGTGCCGCTGGTCGGGTTCTTCGCCAATGGCGAGATCGCCAGCAGCCGGCTTTACGGCTACACCGGGGTCCTGACCCTGTTCCTGTGATCGCACCGGTCCGCTACGGGTGCCTTTCGTCTGCTGTCGGCGGGGCCGCCGGCACTCTCCTCGACGTCAAGAAAGCGATTGGACCATGGAGCTTCGTCCGCTCGGCACCACCGGCCTGACCGTGCCCTCGATCTGCCTGGGTACGATGACCTGGGGCCGGCAGAACACCGAGGCCGAGGGCCACGCCCAGATGGACCTGGCGGTCGACCGCGGGGTGACCTTCTTCGACACCGCGGAGATGTATGCCGTCCCGCCGACGGCCGAGACCTACGGCCGGACCGAGGAGATCATCGGCACCTGGTTCAAGGCTCGCGGCAACCGCGACAGGATCGTTCTGGCGACCAAGATGATCGGCCCGGGGAGCCGCTTTCCGTATGTGCGCGGCGGCACGTCCCGGCTGGATGCGGCAAG
The DNA here is from genome assembly GCA_028281265.1 of Alphaproteobacteria bacterium. Classification (GTDB taxonomy): domain Bacteria; phylum Pseudomonadota; class Alphaproteobacteria; order DSM-16000; family Inquilinaceae; genus JANQKE01. The sequence continues at coordinate 17,168 of JANQKE010000032.1, forward strand.
CGTCGCCGCCGCTGTCGACGGCAGCCTCAGGCGGCTGCAGACCGACTATATCGACCTCTACCAGACCCATTGGCCGAACCGGCACGTCAACATCTTCGGCACCCGCGGGTTCAGCCCCGCTCTCGACGAGGATCTGGTCGACCCCGCGGAAACGCTGGCCGCCCTGGAAGAGCAGGTGAAGGCCGGCAAGATCCGTCATGTCGGGGTGTCGAACGAGACCCCCTGGGGTGTCATGCGGCACCTGGGTGCCCATGCCGACCGGGGTCTGCCCCGCATCCACAGCATCCAGAACGCCTACAACCTCCTGAACCGGGAGTTCGAGGATGGGTTGGCGGAAATCGCCATTCGGGAACGGGTCGGTCTGCTGGCCTACTCGCCGCTGGCGGGCGGAACGCTGACCGGCAAGTATCTCGGCGGGGCGATCCCGCCCGGCAGCCGGCGGTCGATCGACGGGCGCGGCAGCCGCTACGACAAACCCAACGCCGAGGCGGCGACCCGGCGCTATCTCGCCATCGCCAAGGAGCATGGCCTCGACCCGGCGCAGATGGCGATCGCCTTCGTCGCCGGCCGTCCGTTCGTCACCAGCGCGATCATCGGAGCGACCGGCATCGCTCAACTCGAAACCAATCTCGGCGCCCATGACCTGACGCTGCCGGACGAGGTGCTCGCGGCGATCGAGGCGGTGCAGGCCGATATCCCCAACCCGTGCCCGTGAGCGCTTTACCCATGCCCGACGCATGATTATATCGAAACGACTTCCTTCATGCTTCGGGTTCCGTCTTCGGGGTGACGGTGGCCGGTGTGGCGGTGATCCGCCGCGCTTCCCGGAGACGCGTAACCATCCCTTTCGGTCGGTGGGAGACCTGTTGAGACCGTGTCCACGCTACTGATGCCCAAGGCGACGGCCGTCTGGCTGATTGAGAACACGTCCCTGACCTTCGAGCAGATCGGGGAGTTCTGTACGATCCACCCCTTGGAGATCCAGGCGATCGCCGACGGCGAGGTCGCGGTGGGCATGGTCGGCATGGACCCCGTCATGAACGGCCAGCTGACCCGGGCGGAGATCGAACGCTGCCAGGCCGACCCGGCCGCTCGGCTGCGCCTGGCCGAGCGCGACATCCCGTTGCCCGCCAAGCGGGTCAAGGGGCCGCGCTACACGCCGGTGGCCAAGCGGGGCGACAAGCCCGACGCGATCGCCTGGCTGGTCAAGCACCATCCGGAACTGCCCGATTCCGCCATCAGCAAGCTGATCGGCACGACCAAGCCCACGATCAACGCGGTGCGCGACAAGACCCACTGGAACGCCCCCAACATCGCGGCACGCCATCCGGTGGTGCTCGGGCTGTGCAGCCAGGTCGATCTCGACGAGGCGGTGGCGAAGTTCGCCGAACGCCGCGGATTGCGGCCCGGCGAGGAGGAGGAGCCGCGGCCGGACGCGCTCAACATCGACCTCTGATCACAAAGGGCCGCCGGTGACGAAAGACGGCACCTCCTCCGGCTCGGGGAAGGCGCCGTTTCGGTATGTGCGCGGCGTTCAGAGTGTCCTGGGTCTCGAGTGGCTCACTCAAGACACAAAGAAGAGATCGCTACTGGAAGTAAGGGCACCGTTTCCGGCGCAGGCTGCTCTGGTGGTCGTTGTTATAGGATGCCGTTCAATCTTGGCTTGCGCCGCAATATCCGTCCGATGGTCTCAGGCCACTTCGACGGCTAACCGGTTGATTTCGTCCTTCAGGCGTAGCTTTTCGCGCTTGAGCCGAGAAATCTCCGCAAGGTTCGGAGCCGGTCGGGCTTCCTCCCGCTGCAGTTCGGCATCGATCGTGCCGTGGCGGCTCTTCAGGGTGTCAATCCGGGTCGCTAGCGACATCGAATCCCCTCCGTCTGGTGTCAGGATCGTCAGGCACGGCGCGGGCCGGTATGCGGCACACACCGCATTTGTGAGAGTCAGCCTTCCGACAGCGTATTGCAAGGCTTGATCGATCAGAATAGCAAGAAAAACGTCACACGACGGCAATATTGGTTCAATGCGCAACCTGTTGTGCTGCTGCCTGCCGACCGAAACGGGCGGTTCCGGTGGTCCGCTCGCGATCTTCCACCGGATCAGTCGCCGAAGCTGATCCCCAGCCCGCGCGCGGTCCGTACCAGCGGGTCATGCATGCCGACACAGTGGTAATGGGCGATCGCCTCTTCCAGCGGCACGTCGATGACATCACGGTTGGCCCAGGCGATCATGCGGTCCGACTTGCCCTCCTGGATCAGCTTGACGGCGTGCACGCCGAAGGCGCTGGCGATCATCCGGTCCCGCCAGGTCGGGCTCGACCCCCGCTGGACGTGGCCGAGCACGGTCACCCGGGTCTCCGCCCCGGTCGCGTCCTCGATCAGCGAGCCGACATAGTCGCCGATGCCGCCGAAGCGCCGCTCGCCGCCGCTGAAGGTCTTCTGCAGCGGCTGTCCGTCGGCGGTCTTGACGGCTTCCGAGACCACGACGAGGGAGAAGTTGCGGCCAGCTTGGCGCACCCGGCGGATCTTCTCGGCGATGCCCTCGATGGTGTACGGGATCTCCGGGATCAGGATGACGTCCGCGCCGCCGGCGATCCCGGCGGACAGGGCGATGTGCCCGGCATCCCGGCCCATGACCTCCAGCACCATGACCCGCGCGTGGCTGGCGGCGGTCGGTTGCAGTCGATCCAGCGCCTCCGTCGCCACCGTCACCGCGGTATCGAAGCCGACGGCGACTTCGGTCAGGCCGACATCGTTGTCGATGGTCTTGGGGATGCCGACCAGCTTGAGGTCCCCCTGGGCGGCCAGCTTGCGCAAGATCGCGAAGCTGCCGTCCCCGCCGATCCCGATCAGCCACTCGATCCCGAGTTCACGGCAGCCGCCGATGATCTCCATGGATCGGTCGCGAAAGCTGCCGTCGCCCATGGGGAAGTTGAAGGGGTCGCCCTTGTTGGTCGTGCCCAGGATCGTTCCGCCCTGACGCAGGACGACGCCGCTGAAATCCGCCGGTGTCAGGACGCGGTACCGCAAGGGGCGGTCGAGCAGACCGGCCGTGCCCTGTTCGATGCCGATCACCGTCCAGCCGAGCGTGTCGGCAGCGTACACCGCAGACCGGATGGTCGCATTCAGTCCGGCGCAATCCCCACCGCTGGTAAGGATGCCAATGCGTCGAGAGGGCGACATGGGGGACTTTCCGATTCTCGGCTGGTAGGATGAACGGGCAACGTCTTAGTCGATGGCCACACCTTCGCAAAAGAGCGTTATCGAACATTCACATCGCGTCCCAGGCTCCAGGACGGCCCGCGGCGCGGTGGCAGCGGCGCAAAACCATCAGCCCGCAAGGCGCGGTTCTTGCCTTGCAGGCTCTTCAAACGGGACAACCAGTGTGGATAACGGGGAGTATCAGGAACCGTTGGACCGGGCGACCCTGGAGGCCAGGCTCGCCGAGTTGCGTACCGAACACCGCGATATGGACGAGGCGATCGAGCGCCTGTCCGATCAAGCGCGGTTCGATCGGCTCAAGCTTCAGCGCATGAAGAAGCGCAAACTCGCCCTCAAGGACCAGATCCTGCGGCTGGAGGCGATGCTGATCCCCGATATCATCGCCTGATGCCGTACGGGGCAGCCCCAGGACCGATGATCGCGCGGCGGTGCCGGACCGCCCTCATGGCCGCGGCCGTTCTTGCGATCGCTTCGACGGGTGCGGTCGTGTCGGAGGCCCAGATGCAGCGCGCGGTGCCCGGGACGACGTTTCCGGCGACCGTCCGGCTGTACGTGTGCACGCTGCCGTCCAACGTGGTCGTCCAGTTGGGGGCGACCCGGACCGCGTTCGTGCACACCGTGTTGATCCGGGCGACATCGGAGACGGAGGCCATGCTGCTGGCTCACCAGGTCGATTTCGTCGGCGACGACTGGCGGGTCTGCTCGGTGACCGGTTCGGTAGGGTGCCGGCACTACTTCATGCGCGACGGGATCCAATGCGACCCGGCCGAGTGACCGGGGCGGCCGGCCCGCTTACAGACCCTCGGTCGACGAAGCATCGGACCGGACTGCCCGGACCGTCGCGTCGGGCGACACCGTGGTCGAATCCCGCCATCAGGGGCCGGTTCGGAGATGGAAATCGGCGCGTTCGCTCGGCACGATCGAGAGCAGCAGCCGGGTAACGGCGCCCTGGTCGTCGACCAGGGGCAAGGCGAGCCGGTGCCAGTACAACTGGCTGATATGGGCCGGCGGCTGGTGTTCGCTGTACCACGGCGCGCGATCGTACAGGGTTCTGGTGTTCAGTGCCGCAAAGAACATCGGGATGAAGGGGGCGACCTTCGCCCGATCGACCAGGTCCGCGGTGGTGCGACCGGTCATCTCGATGCCGGTATGGCGAACGATATCGGCCCCGTACAGGCGATACCGGTAGTTCGTGCCGCCGTCCAGCACCTCGACGATCGCCAGATAGCCCAGCAGGCTCGGGATCTCGACCGGGTCGATCCGTCGGTAGTGGGGGATATCCGACCCCCCGGACAGGCCGTGCCAATGATCGAACAGCCGGCGGGTGCGATCGGGGGCGAGACCGGCTGCGCTTGCCGTGGCCACCTTGGTCACCCGAGGCAGCGGCAGCCGCATCGATCGAAACCATCCGGCGATGGTCGGGCTCGGCCCCCGTCCCAACTCGTCGACGGCCTGTGCGATCGCCTGTCGCCGTTGCGACGCCGCAAGGACGACGGCCTTGGGGGCCGGTTCGGCAGGCTCCACGGCGACGGCTCTGAGAGTTGCGGGGACAGGGGGGACGCCTCCGCCGGCCGCACCTGCGAGGCAATGCGGGAAAGCGGCGAACGTTCCGACCGCAGTGTAGATCGAAAGCGAAACCGGACAACCGCTGCGGGAAGCATGGGGCAATCGTGGGGATCCGGTGTGGCGCTGCCATGACGAACTTGGCCCATAGCGCCTCCTTCCATTCCAAAGAAGGGATCACACCATCAAACCGTGGGATCAAACACCTAGATCAACCTGCGTTCAGATGGACTCATCTGAACGCAGATAAGTTGATCTATTTCAAAGATTTAGAGCATCCTGCGTCCGTTAGGACGCAGGAT
>JANQKE010000033.1 GCA_028281265.1 Alphaproteobacteria bacterium
GTGCGATCGACCTTCCCCACCGGCATCAGGGCCCATCCACCTCGGCAGATCGGCCCGGCATTCCCTGAAAACGCTCTGGAGCAAGGGTAGGGCATGAGGGTGGGGCACCCTCATGTCCGCCCCTTGCTCTCAAAGATGAGTGTCAGGGCGGGATTCGGACATCCCGTTCTAAGGGCGGCGCACCGTGCGTTCCCGGTGCAGGGTGTACAGACCACTGGCGATGACGATGCCCGCCCCCACCAGCGCGATCGGGTGGGGAGTGTCGCCGAAGACCCACAGGCCGAACAAGAGCCCCCATCGGATCGTCGTGTATCGGAACGGCGCCGTCGGTGGGACGGGATGATGACCTCCGGCCGGTCGCGCTGGATCCTCCACCGCAACCGGACGTCGGCCGGAGGCGCCGCTCCCTGTGGCCTCACCGCGCCCCCGGTCTGGCCCGGGTCGCCCGGGTCTCACGATAGAGGATGTACAAGCCCGACAAGACGACCACGGCGGAGCCGATCAGCATCCACCGGTCTGGCCAGTCACCGAACAAGAGCACGCCGAACAGGATGCCCCACACCATCGCCGTGTACTCGAACGGCGACAGCAGCGACGGCGGTGCCAGCCGGAACGCGTAAGTCATGCAGATGATCCCCGCTCCGCCAAGTAAACCGGCACCGAAAAACAGGATGAGATCCGACGCCGCGGGCAGGGCCGGCTGGGTCAGCAGGGCGATGCCGCTGACGCACACGACGACCAGGTTCGAGTAGGCGATGGTCGCCTGGCTGCTCTCGGTGCGCCCAAGCCAGCGGATGCTGATCGCCAGCAGCGCGAAGAACAGCGCCCCGGCCAGCGCGGCCGCGGCTCCGATCGGGTCCAGGCCGCCGCCGCCGAACCCCTCCCACGGGCGGAAGACGATGAGCACGCCGACGAAGCCGACACCGACCGCCGACCAGCGATGGACGCCCACCCGCTCCCCCAGGGTCGGCACCGACAGGGCGGTGATGAACAACGGCGCGGAGAACGCGATCGCATACGCGTCGGCGAGCGGCATGACCGAAAAGGCGTAGAAGAAGCAGAACACCGCGCCGAGATGCAGCAGACCGCGACCGGCATGGATCAGCGGTCTGCGGGTGCGCAAGGTCGGCAGGCCGCCGCTGGCGGCGATGAAGACGGCGATCGGGATCAGACCGAACAGCCCGCGCCAGAACACCAGCTCGACGGTCGTGTAGCCGGCCGACAACCACTTCACCGCCACATCCATCATCGCCAGCAGGAAGATCGCGCTCAGCGACAGTGCGACCCCGGCGAGGATGCGGTCCTTGGGTGGATCGAGCGGGGCGGCAACGGTCATGCGCGGCTCTGCGGCTGGTATGGTCGCTGCCAGCTTGCTCAGTCGGCCCAGCGTAGTCGAGCCGTGCCGACTGCCCAGCCGCTATGTCCAAACCCCGACCGACGCCGCGAACCTCGCGGTATTTCTTCCCTCACGCGGCCGGGCGGTGACATGATCCGTCCCGGTGTCGACGCCGTCGCTGCAACTCCCGATGGTTTGGGATCCGGATTCGGATCGTCGTCCGGTATTCTGGTATAGTGCATCTGAGTGCATGGAAGGCGTCCTGTAGATGGCCGATCTGCTCGAGATCTATCTCGTCATCTGAACCGTGATCATCGCTGGCGGCTTCGTGTGGATCATCGGCATTTTGCTGGCTGGTGTTCCTAGTCGCTTCAAGAAATGGCTTGCAACCGCAACAAAGCGGGAGAAGACAGAGGAAGATCATCAGGTAGATCGCTTCTTATTCGGCGTTCTTATATTGTTAATTATTGATAATTTCACTGATTTTGATTGGAAATGAAGAAAAAGTGATTATATAGATGAGCGAGAAGATGCTGTTTTTGTACTATTTGTACGTGTTTATGTTTGGTATGCCCGTGTTCGGATAGATGCTATGTGTGCAGGTTTACAGACCGGCCTCCGATGATCCCGCAGATACTGATCACCTAGATCAACCTGCGTTCAGATGGACTCATCTGAACGCAGATAAGTTGATCTATTTCAAAGATTTAGAGCATCCTGCGTCCGTTAGGACGCAGGAT
>JANQKE010000034.1 GCA_028281265.1 Alphaproteobacteria bacterium
ATCCTGCGTCCGAACGGACGCAGATAAGATGCTCTAACTCTTTAAACTAGATCATCCAGGTCGCTTGCCGGCCCGGCATATGCGCCGACGGAATCACCCTCATCTCACCTCATGCCGCAGAGGCAGGATGATCAGTGTATCGCGATCGGCGGTTGCGAGACAGCGGCGTTCATATCGGCTCGGTCGGAAAGGGCCGGGGAGACCCGCACCTCCCCTGCTCATCCAGGGTCCGCCCTGCCGGATCGGTCGGGTTTCGCTGCGCACACCCCATCCAGCCGCGCCGGGCTCACCCCGGAGCGGGCGGCTCACGCCCCGATCTTGCGGGCGATGTAGTAGCCGTAGCTGACATGGGCGCGGTGGCGCTCGTACAGCGCGATCTCGGCCTGCTCGGCCGCGACCAGCGCCCGCGCGGCATCGGACCCGCCATGGCGGTCGACGAAGGCGTCGAACCGGGCCTGCATCGGCCGGTAATAGGCATCGAGCCAGCAGCGTTCGGGCAACACGAAATAGCCGATCGGGGAGAACCCCTCCCGTTCCAGCACCGAAAGCTTGGCCGATGCGGTATCGACTTCCGGGTATTCGGCCCCCCAATGGCGCTCCAGCGGATCGGGGCGCTCGGCGGTCAGCCAGGTCAGCTCGGAGACCGCCAGGATGCCGCCGGGCTTCAGATACCGCCGCCAGGCCCGGACCCCGGTCTCGAAGCCGATGTTGTAGATCGCCCCTTCCGACCAGATCGCGTCGTATTCGGCTTCCGCGAAGGGGAGAGCGTCCATCGACGTCGCCAGGGTGGTGATGCGATCGGACAGCCCCGCCGCCCGGGATCGGTCCTCCAGCACCGTCAGGAACGCGGGCAGGAAGTCGACGGCCGTGATCCGCGCGCCCAGGGTGCGGGCCAGAACCAGGGTCGACGCCCCCGTCCCGCAGCCGATATCGGCGATCCTGAGATCGGGCGACGGGACCAGGCCCGACAGCGCGATGGCGAGACGGGTCTCCTCATCCCCGCCCGGCCCTTGCCGGGCGGCGTCCCGGTGAAGCTCCATCAACAGGTCCAGCTCGTTCATGGGTGTTTCTCCCGGTACCGGTCGGCCGAGCCCCCCATCGGGGCCGGCCCGTTATGTCCCGTCCGCCGGTCGGCCAGGACGGCCCGTGCCGCCACGCTGTCCCGATCCATCTGGGCGATCAGGGCGTCGACGCCGTCGAACGTGGCCTCGCCGCGCAGGTGCTCGATCAGGCGGACCCGCAAGTGCCGGCCATAGAGATCGTCGGCGAAGTCGAACAGATGCACCTCCAACAGCGGGGTCGGGGTCTCGAACATCGGCCGGATGCCGAGATTGGCGACCCCGCCGTGCCAGGTCAGGGCATCGGCGTCGCCGCGGTCGACGGCCGCCTCGACCGCGTAGATCCCGAAGGCCGGGCGCAGATAGTCCGCCAGTTCGACATTGGCGGTCGGGTAGCCGAGATGGCGGCCGCGCTTGTCGCCATGCTGGACCCGGCCCTCGATCTCCCAGGCTCGGCCGAGCAGGTCCGCCGCGTCGCGCATCCGGCCGGCGGCCAGATGTTCCCGGATGCGGGTGGAGGAGTAGGCCCCGCCCCGCTCGTCGGAGGCCTGGGTGACCACCGTCACCCCGAAGCCGTACCGCTCCCCATAGCCGGACAGGGTCGCGGCATTGCCCTGGCGGTCCTTGCCGAAGCAGAAGTCGAAGCCGATGACCACGTGCCGGGCGCCGAATCCGGCCACCAGGATGCGCTCGATGAACGCTTCGGCCGTCTGGGCGGCGAACGCCCGGTCGAAGGTCATGACGGCGTGCAGATCGATGCCCAGGGCGTCGATCAGCCGGGCGCGGATGCGGAACGGGGTCAGCCGGAACGGCGGCAGATCGGGCTGGAACAACTGGCGGGGATGCGGCTCGAACGACAGCACCGCGGTCGGCGCGCCGAGCCCCGCCGCCTTGGCCTTGGCCGCGGCGATGACCTGCTGGTGGCCGAGATGCACGCCGTCGAAATTGCCGATCGCGACGACGCTGCCGCGGAGCGCCTCGGGCAGACCGTCGAGATGATGGACCAGATGCATCGGCAAGGCAGGCGCACTCAGCAGCAAGCAGGTCGGCAGGGGACCGGCCGGCCCCCCGGGGGCGGCCCTGACCGGCGCAAGAGGCCTATCGTGTTCTGCGGGCGCGTCAACCGGCCATGTCCGCACGCAGCGGAAGGCTGTTACCCGCCGGGCCGGTTGCGCCCGCGGTCGGGCTGTGCCGCTGCGGCCAACCACCGGCCGCCTCGACCCGACCCCGCAGGCCGTCCAGGAGGCGCGGGATCAGCCCCGGCCCCTCGAAGATCATCGCGGTGTAGAGCTGGACCACCGTCGCCCCGGCTTCGAGCTTGGCCCACGCGGCGTCCGGCCCGTCGATACCGCCGACGCCGATCAACGGCATCGCACCGTCCAGACGGCTCGCCATGCGGGCGAGCAGTGCCGTGGAGGGGGCGAAGACCGGCCGGCCGCTCAGCCCGCCTTCCTGCCGGGCCCAGTGCGGCCCGAGCGTCGCGGGCCGGGCGATCGAGGTGTTGGCGATGGTCATGCCGTCGATGCCGGCGGCCAGGGCGACGGTGGCGATGTCGTCCTCGTCGGCCGGCGTGAGGTCGGGGGCGATCTTGAGCACGACCCTGGTCTCCGTGCCCGTGCGGTCCCGGACGTCCACCGCCGCATCGAGGATCCGCCGCAGCGGATCCCGCCCCTGCAGCGCCCGTAGCCCCGGCGTGTTGGGGGACGACACGTTGACCGTCACGAAATCGGCGAGCCCCGCCAGCCGCCGCATGCCGAGCACATAATCGGCCACCGGATCCGCGGTGTCCTTGTTCTTGCCGAGATTGACGCCGATCAGCCCGGTGCCGTCGGGCCGGGCGCGATAGGCTTCCAGCCGGGCGCAGAAGACGTCCAGACCGACGCTGTTGAGACCGTAACGGTTGATCACCGCACCCTGGCGGGGCAGCCGGAACACCCGCGGCCGGTCATTGCCGGGCTGCGGCCGAGGGGTCACCCCGCCCAGTTCGAGAAACCCGGCGCCCAGGCGGAAAGCCTCGGCGATCACCGCGCCATGCTTGTCGAAGCCCGGGGCGATGCCGACCGGATGGGGCAGGGTCCTGCCCCACAGCCGCACCGCGAGCCTCGGGTCGGTGACCGGCTTCGGCAAGGGCAGGAGCCCGGCCTTCAGGGCCCGGACGGTGAGCGCATGGGCGGTTTCCGCCGGCAGCGCGAACAAGGCCGGCCGGATCAGGCGGTACCAGTCGGGGGGGAGCACGGGCCGGCAGCCTCAATCGAGCGGCGGGAGCATGTGCCGTCCGCTGCGGGGATCGAGCGGCATCGGCCGGGTCCACGCCACGGCGGCCAGCGGCAGATCGGCGTAGAGGTGCGGGAACAACGCCCCGCCGCGCGACGGCTCCCATTTCAGGGCCGGGCCCAGCGCCTCGGCGCGGACGGCGACCAGCACCAGATCGTCCTGGCCGGCGAAATGCCGGGCGGCGGTTTCCCCCACCTGCTCGGCGGTCGAGAAGTGGATGAACCCGTCGGCCAGATCGACCGGCGCACCGGTGAACCGCGTCGCCGCCTCGGCGGCTCGCCATTGCGCCGAGGTGGCGATCTTGTAGATGAGGCTCTGCCGGGTCATCGGGCGGCTCTCGGGCGGGGGGACGGTGGGGAGACCGACCGAAGACCCTGAAGGACGGGCCGCTCCGGACCGGCAAGCACGCCCGATGCCGTATTCGGCGCGACCCGTCCAGGGCTTTCTGTGCGGATCGGGACCCACCCCGGGGCGGTCCGGGGCCGGGGCTGCCCGAACGCGGCCCGGACCTTTGGCGATCGCGGGCGACGGGGCTGCATCCAACGATTATCTTGTATGTTTCGCGTATTCGATAAAAAATACGCATGCATGTGAGAGGATCCGGCACCGGCCGACCGCGGGGAACGGGTTGGCGCCGCGAGCGGAGGGGACGGCATGGGACGACTGGATCGCAGCGACCGCCACGGCTTGCCGGCCGGTGCCGCGCCCGGGCCTGCCACGGCGGCCGACAGCGATTTCATCGCCGTGCCCGCAAAGCCGACCGCGGCGATGCTGGCCGAAGGCGCGCGGGCCGGTGCGGTATCGCTCAACACCGCCTGGCAGGTCTATCAGGCCATGCTGCGGCAAGCGCCCGGAGACGCCGCGGACTGAACCCCGACAGGCCGGGCCGGACGGCGAGGGACCACCCCGCCCGGCACCGGTGCGAGCGCCCGCCGGTTGCCTGTGCGCCGCCCCGCCGCGACCGCCGGCTCAGGACCGGTACGGTTCGGGATCGAGCCCTGCCCGCACCCGCGGGGCCTCGCCCAGCCGGTAGTCGAGCTTGGCCTCGATGCGGAGCAGGTGGCCGACCAGCCGCCGTTCGACCTCGTTGACATCCGCGACCGAGGCGAAGGTCTGGGCCACCTCCAGCTTGTAGTCGGCGACCGTCTGGGTCAGCGCGGCCATGGCGGCGTCGGCGCGGCGGCGTTCGGCATCGAGCGCCTGCTCGGTATCGCGGCGGATGCGCCACAGCATCCAGAACAGGGCACCGATGACCGGCAGTTCGACCATGGTGATCCACCAGGTCAGGGCCGGGGCCAGGCTCGGATCCATGTCGAAGGCTCCTCGCTTCGCGTCAGGTCAGGGTGGTTCGCGCCCGGGTCGGGGCGGCGGGACGCCAGGCCGGCCGGCGCCCGGTCCGGGACAGCCGGCCCAGCCGCACCGGCTCCAGGCTCAGCGCCCCGGCGACGGCATCCAACCCGTCGTCGCCACCGCCGCCGCCGGGCCGCCAGCCGCGCATCTCCCCCACCAAGGGGCCGTCGAGCACGCTGTCATGGGCGTGCAGCGTGCCCGCGGCCAGCCGCGCATCCCAGGCTTCCAGGATACGGGCGTCCTTCGGCCGGCGGTTGGCGATCTCCAGCACCGGGACCGCCAGGCCCTGCGCGTCCAGGGCACGGCGCAGCAGTCCGGGCAGGAACCGGCCGATGCCGTTGATCTCGACGGCCACGGACGGCAGGTGCAGACGGTCGACCCAGCGGGCGACGGCCGCGCATTGCCGCAGCGCCTCGGCCTCGCCGTCGGCCCGTACCGGCCTTTCGTCCGCCGCGTTGAGCCACACCAGACGGTGCAGAAGGCTCAGCCCGTCGGCGGTGAAGTAGAGCGCGGCCAGGACGCTGCCGTCACCGCTCGCCGATCCGAACGCTGGGTCCCACCAGCAGGCCGCCGAGACCAGGGGACGGCCGTCGAGATCGAGGACGGCCCGGCCATGCGCCTCCCGGTAGGCCGGCTCGGCCGCATAGCGGATCAGCCGGTCGGGATCGAGCCGGCCATCGTGGTCGGCGGTCGGCTGCAGCAGCATCTGCGCGGCGAAGGCGCGGGGACCGCCTTGCCGGCGGATGCGGTCGATCGCGGCCTGCGGGAACCGCTGCGGCCACAGGGAGTGGCCGTCGGCGTCCAGGATCGGCAGCACGCAGCGGCGATAGCCGTCCAGGAACGGCCGCGTCTCCCCGATCTCCCGCCGGGGTTCGGCGGCGTACAGGCTGAACCAGCTATGCGGGGTGCCGACATAGAGCTGCAGGCCACCGGGGTTGAGGACGAAGGCGGTCTCGGTGAGCCGGTTCCGCAAGGCGGCCCGCTTGTCGGCGGTGTCGGCCGTGTTCGGCACCTCGACATCGTCGCAGATCAGCACGTCCGCCCGGGCGCCGGTGATGGTGGCGCCGATCCCCGCGGCCCGCATCGACGGCTCGCGCCAGCTCACCGGCCGGCTGACGGTGAACCGGTCGGCCGCCCATTCGGCCTTGCGGTCCGGCACCAGCGCCCGGGTCAGCGGGTGGTGTTGGACGATATCCCGGGTGTGCAGCACCAGCCGGGTGGCCAGCGCGTCGGTGGCGGACAGCACCAGCAGGCGCCGGCTGGGATCGCCCGCCAGCAGCCAGGCGCAGAACTGGGCGACCAGGGTCGACTTGCCGGCGTTGCGGAACGCCATCAGCAGCAACCGCCGCTCCCCCGTCCGCAGGCAGCGTTCGAGCCAGCGGGCGATGGCGATGTGATGGCCCGGCGTCGACAGCCCCAGGACGGCCCGGTTCCACACCTCCAGGAACAGATCGAAGCCGACGGGCGGCAGCGCGGCACCGGCTTCAGTCGGCACGGTCATCGGACCGCTCCGAAGCCGCATCGGGCCGATCCCACGCCGCTTCGGTGGCGGCAAGGGCGGCGGCCGGCACCGCGGTCTCGGCCAGCGACCGGCGGCAGGTCTCCAGCAGGGTCCGCATGTCGCCGGTGTCGGCGGCAGCGCCGGGTCCGGTGCGGGCGGCGTAGGGCTCGACGATCTTCATCAGCTCCTCGATATGCTTGAGATGGGCGAGGCAGGCGGCCTGGAACGCCTTGGCCTCGCCGGCGTCGGTGCCGGCGGCCGCGGCCTGGTCGAGGAACCGCCGGTAGGTCTCGTACGCCGTCGCCAGGGAGGCGGTGAGGATGTCCTGGCCGCGGGCGCGGATCGCCGGATAGTCGTGACGCCGGCCGGCCGGCGGGTCGCCGACCGGGTCGGGCTGCGGGGCCGGGTCGGGGGGATCGGGCGGGCGACGGCCGCTCATGGATGCCGGCCGACGACATGCCAGGCGGTCCCGTCCGACATCACGGTGACCAGCGCGTATCGGCTCGCCAGGGTCACCGGACCATTGTCCGGTCCGCCGCCGCCGGCCTGGCGGACCGTCACTGCGTTGCCGGACGGGTCGGTCTTCTTGACGGTCGCCAGCCGGCCGATGGCGTGGGCGTCGCCCGGGGCCGGCAGATCCACCGTCACCGCGCCGGCGAAGGCGCTGACGGCGTAGAGCCGCTGGGTCATGTCCGGGGTGAACGTCGCCACCCCGTCGACGAAGCGGGCGTTGGCCGGCGGCGCGGTCTGGCCGACCACGTGCCAGGCCGCCCCGTTGGAGACGACCGTCACCCAGTCGTACCGGTCGTTGAGCGCCAGGGGCCGCCCGTCCGGGCCGGCGCCGCCGGCCTCGGTGACCGTGACCGGATGGGCCGAAGGATCGGTCTTCTTGATCGTGACCTGCTGGCCGTTGGCGGCGCCGGCCGCGGGCAGCCGGGCCTCCACCGCGCCGGCGAAGCTCGACACCAGATAGACCGAGCTCGCCCGGTCGAGGTCGACCAGCCCGCCGGACGGCGGCTCCACGAACTCGGTGTCGAAGCGCAGCGTCTCCACCGTCAGCTCGGTGATGCGGGAGGATTTGAGGTAGTTCTTGGTCGGGAAGCCGGCGTTGACGGCCGTGTACGCGCCGCCCGACAGATCCCAGATCGCCGGGCCGGCACTGGCCGACATCAGGTTGATGATCGCGGTCTCGACCGATCCGGCCTCCAGCAGGATGTTCGGGACCCCGCCCAGCGTTTCGGTCAGCATGTTGACGATCAGCGTCTTGTCGGTGTTGGCGCCGACCCGGACGCAAGCACTGGCATCGGCGTCGAGGTTCACCTCGCAGTCGACGAAGGCGTTGTTGTACTTGCCGTGCTCGACCCAGATGCCGTTGCCGCTGGTCGCGGCCCCGTGGGAATAGACGCGCAGCTTGGAGAAGCGGTTGGCGTTGGGGGTGTCGCCCGCCCCGGTCAGGGTCAGATGCACGCCATGGCTTCCGGGCCGGCTGACCAGCACGTTGTGGAAGTTGTTCCAGTAGCAGGGACGGTCGGTCGACGCCCCGCCGTCGAGCCTTATGCCGACGCCGCAGTTTCGGATCTCCACGTCGGAGATCAGATTGTGGACGCAAGGACGGGCGATGCCGGTCAGGAACAGGCCGATCCCGGCATCCCGCAGGGTCAGCCCCTGCAGGCGGCAGAACCCTTCGGTCAGGCCGATCAAGGTGACGGAAGGGTGGGCACCGACCAGCTGGCAGGTGTCCCCCAGGCCGAGCAGGCTCGCCCCTTCGGCCGGGTACAGGGTCGAGGACACCACGTAGACCCCCGGCGGGACGGTCACCGCCTTCGCCCCCGCCAGCGCCG
Organism: Alphaproteobacteria bacterium; assembly: GCA_028281265.1. GTDB lineage: Bacteria > Pseudomonadota > Alphaproteobacteria > DSM-16000 > Inquilinaceae > JANQKE01. The sequence goes on from JANQKE010000034.1 coordinate 8,025, forward strand.
CCTGGAACGCCGCGGTGTCGTCGGTCACCCCGTCGCCGATTGCCCCGAAATCCCTGACCGAGGCCTGGTCGGCCAGCTTGGCCGTCCGGCCGCGGGGCCGGGCGCCCGGCGCCGGGTGCAGGAAGTCCGGATCGCCGGGGGGTGGGGGGTCGGTCGGGTAGAGCGCCAGCGCTCCCGACGGATCGAAGCCGAGCACCCGGTTGGCCCGGGCGGCCTTGACCGGCAGGGTCAGGTCCACCGGGGCATCGCCCTCGGCCACCTGCACCATGCGGGTGAGCTGATCGGCGATCTGCCGGGTGAGCCCGGTCTGGTGGTCGAACTCCCGGTTCAGGGTGGCGGCCCTGAGCGCGCTGCCCTGCTGGAAATCGCTGACCCGGGCCAGCGGCAGCCGCCGGCGCAGGCTGAGGATCCGGCCGGCCGGCGGCGGCTCGGCGAAGGTCAGCGTCGCCCCCGGGGTCGGCCCTGCCAGGCCGGTGAGGGTGAAGCCTGCCGGGACGACGCCGGTGTCGAGCCGCACCTCCAGCTCGCCCTCCTCGGCCAGGGCGAAGGGGATCGGGAAGGCGGTCTGCCGGCCGTCGGTGGCGTATTGCACGCGGGCGGGCTGGTCGGGCACGGCCATGGGCGGCTCCGTCGGAGGCGGATCGGACGCGAGGGGGGCGGGACAGGGGCCGGGCTCAGATCCGAGGCCGCAGGGCCGTGGTCAGGCCCGATCCGAAGGACCGCAGCAACAGCCGGTCCCGGTCGAGCAGCGATCGGGTGGTCCGGGCCCGGCGTTCGAGATCGAGCCGGGCCAGCCGGTCGGTCAGCCGGTCGCTGTTGGTCCGGGCATCGAGGGCGCTGTCCTCGATCAGCCCCAGGCTGAGAGCGGTGCCGACCGGCCCGTCGGGGGCGAGGCCGCGGGCGGCCAGGTCGGCCCGTTGCCGGGACAGCACCCGCTCCAGCGCCCGGCGGCGGCGCGCTTCGGCATCGGTCGCCTGGCGTCCGGCGGCCTGCCGATCCAGGGCCTGGCGGGCGTCGAGCGCGGCCCGGTCCGCCCGGGCGGACCGCCGCCGGTCGATCTCCGAGATCGCCAGCGGCACGGCGGTCGACACGAGCACGGGGGCGAGCGATGCCATCAGTCGTTGACCTTCAGTTCGGTGGCGGCGGCCAGCAGGGTGAACGGCAAGGGCGCGTCGCCGGTCAGGCGCCACAGCGGCCGGCTGGGGTTGCGGGTCCAGCCCAGATGCCGGTGCCGGACCATGCCGGTGACCGGGGCGGGCCCCGCATCCAGGGGGGCGTCGACGCCGGCCAGACGGCGCAACGGCAGCGGTCGCGGCCCGCGACCGGTATCGACCGTCAGGGCCGGGGTCGCCTCGATCGCGAACACCGTCTCGACCGGCCGCAGGGCCAGGGTGGCCGGTCCCTCCCCGGTGGGCAGCGCGGGCGGCAAGGGTTCGACCGCGTGGGCGAAGGCGAGCCCTGCCGACACGGTCCGCGCCGGCACCGGCACGGCGATCGCCCCGTCCCGGACCCGGTGGCGGCCGATATCGATGCCGTCGGCCAGCACCCGCGCCCGGTCGCCGTCCAGGACGTCGAGCCCGCTCCACCGCGTCACCGGATCGGCCGTGCGGCCGCTGTGGCCGGCATCCACACCCAATCCGGGATCGAACCGTTCCAGCCGCCAGTCGCCGGTCTTGCGCTCGACCGCGACATACAGGTCCGTGCCGACCGTGGCGACGGCCCGGAACTGCCCGTCGGTGACCAGCCGGGTCCAGGCCGTGACCTGCTCGACCCGGTAGGCGGCCAGGGCCGCCGCCGTGCCGTCGGGACGGAGCTGCAACAGCAGGCGCTGCGTCGGCCAATAAGCCTGGTCGACCGGATCGCGGGCGAGATGGCCGGCCAGCAAGGTCAGATCGGTGGCCTGATAGGCCTGTTCGAGATCAGTGAACCGCAGCTCCCGCAGCGCCCGTCCGTCGCGGCTGGCGAACAGCACCGCCCCGTCGGCGATCACCGGCGGCACCTTGCGGTCGGTGCGGCTGCCGATCCGGGTCTGCTCCCGCACCGTGACCGAAGACGGGGTCAGCGGCTCCCCGGTGACCTCCCACTCCGCCCCGCTGGTGAGGACCAGCAGGTCCCGGGCGGAGACCACCGCCCGGATCGCGTTGACCTGGTCGGACAACAGGGCGAGGTCGATCGCGGCATCGTCGGCCCCTTGGGCGAGATCGAAATCGAACAGACCCGCCGGCGCCGACAGCCACAGCCGGTTGGGCAGATCCCGCGACCCGCCGATCACCAGACGGCTCTGATGGAAGGCCGCCGTCGCCGGCCAGCCATGCGCCGGCGACCAGGCGGCTTCCTCCCACTGGCGGATCGGTTCGGTGTCCGGCAGGTCGGCCGACAGCTCGGCGCGGACGCTTCGCGGCGCCGGCACGGCCGTGACCACCGCCTGCACCGTCCGCGCTCCGGCGGTCAGCCGCAGCCGCGTCTGCCGATGCGCCGGGGTGAACACGGGCGCGCTGGCGGTCAGGGTGACGGTGCCGGCGGTGCCGTCCGGGGTTAGCGTGACCCCGTCGTCCACGAAGCGGTGGAACGGTTCCTTGGACCGGCCCTCCTCCTCCACCGGAAAGGCCCAGGGCGCACACCGCCAGTCGGTGGCCCCGAAGCGGCCGATCCGCTGCGGCGGCCGATCGGGGTGGCACACCAGCAGCGTGTCGGCCGACTGGGTCCAGGCGAGCTCCGGCAGATCGGCCGCCGTCCAGGGGGTGGGCAGCGTCAGCGTCCGGTTGTCCCCCCGGTAGATCGCCGTCCGCCCGTCGCCGATCGCCAGCAGATAGGTCTGCTCGGTGTTGAACTCGAACGGCACCAGGCGCACCGGTCCGTCCAGCCGGTCGCAATGGCGCAGCCCCGGCCGGCGGCTGACCCCGCCGGTCGGGGCGACCAGCACATTGGTCAGCTCGGCCGCCCCGTTGGCGTAGGCGGCGAGATCGGTGCGCCCGTGCAGGCTGGGCGCGATCTCCCCGGCGGTGAAGCTCGACTGCTGGGTGCGGAACCGGGTCATCGCCCACCTCGCGCCCGGATCAGGGTGACATCCTCGACCCGGGGCGGGGTGTCCTGCCGGGCGTCGATGGTCCGGGCACGGCGGAACTCCTCCTCGGCCAGCCGGAAGAGGGTCTCCGCCCGGCTGGTGCTTTCGGTCAGCGGGATCACCATCTCGGCGGCCAGCCGGGCGATCAGGGCCTGGTCGAAGAAGGGCGGCACGTCACCTTCGGCCGGCCGGAAGATGTAGGTCAGGATGACCGGGTCCCGGTCGGCGTGCAGGTGCCGGCCGGTGATGCGGTAGCGCAGACCCCGACCTTGCGGCCCCGTGCCGGCGGACAGGGCGCGCAGAAACCCGTCCGGCACCTGGAAGGCGTGGCGGTAGTCGGCCAGCGGTGTCGCGTCGAGCCGGGCGAGCCGGCTCTGGGCGGTGGCGAAGCTCCACGGATGGGCGGAGACCAGCGCATCCCGGGTCGGCCCGTAGAGCGCGGCCGCCACCTCGGCCTCGGTCGACGCCTCGTCGAAGCCGGAGATCGACTCCGCGCCGATCTTGAGCAGCGCGCGCGACGCCAGGGCCACGGCGGACAGGGTCATGGTGGACGGTCCGATAGCGGGGGGGGGAAGTCGGGGCGGCGGCGCGGGGTCAGTCGGTGTCGGTGGCGCCGATCGCCAGGAGGTCGGCGCAGTCGATCGATCCGCCGGCGTTGCTGGCGATCCGCAGCAGGCCGGCCTTGGCGCCGCCATCGGTGGTGGCGATGACGAGGTCACCGATCCGCATCATGTCGGCGGCCGCGGCGAAATAGTCGGCCGTGTCGACATCGGTGGCCGGGTCGGCCGTGCGGTAGTGCCACAGGGAAAAGCCGTTGGCGTAAGCCAACACGCTGAGATCCTTCAGCTTGAAGGTCATGACGCTGCCTCCGGGACGGGGATTGCTGGGGCGGGATCAGGCTTCGGCGCAAGGCAGGGCGACCACCCCGCCGGCATCGATCAGCACGGCCCCCTGGCTCATCATCGAGTTGACGAAATGCGCCGCCCGGTCGCCGTGCCAGGAGATGTCGACCGTCACGTCGGCCCCCGAAGCATGGCCCACGGCCGTCTTGTGATACCAGAAGCAGGTGCGGACCCCGGCCTCGTGCGGCAGGCCGGAATGGGGCAGCCACAAGGTGCCCAGCCAGCGCTTGGCCTGGGTGCCGCGCCAGGGCAACTCGTCGGCGCCGATATAGTCGGACGACGCGAATTCCGGCAGCTTCAGCAATTCGGACCATTGCTTCCAGCCGACCACCGCGGTGCGCTGGCCGTCATCCGGAACATCGGCCTGTCCCAGCATCTCGAACGCCGCCAGCACCTTGGTGTCGGTCATTCCGGCCGTCCCGGTGCCGGCTTCGGCCGCGGCCGCGGCCAGGGCGGCGATGATCAGCTCATCGGTCTTGCGGCCCAGGGCGTAGGCGCCGGCATTGGCGATCACCTGCCGCTCGTCGATGTTCATCTTCAACTCGTCGAGCTTGTCGACCCAATCGCCGGCGTAGAAATCGGCCAAGGGGCAGTTCACCGGCTCGTGCTCGAGGTTCATCACCGGCACCTGGCCGTGCCGGGCCTTGGTCGCGGCGATGCCTTTGCCGACCTTCTGGAAGACGGTCGTCGCTCCCTCCACGCCGGTCTTGGAGCGCACGGTCGGGCGCAGCTTCGAGCCCATGCGCTGATAGGCTTCGTGGGTCTCGCGCTCGAACTGCTTGATGAACGCCTGATCGACGGTCGGTTCCATGGGTGTGGCGATCCTCGGATGGCGAAAGAAGGGGGCGTGCGATCCCGCCTGTCCGCCCTTCCCATCCCCGCACCGCCAAACGGACCGGCGGCCTAGATCAACCTGCGTTCAGATGGACTCATCTGAACGCAGATAAGTTGATCTATTTCAAAGATTTAGAGCATCTTATCTGCGTCCGTTCGGACGCAGG
>JANQKE010000042.1 GCA_028281265.1 Alphaproteobacteria bacterium
CGTGCTGGCCCTGCATGGCGTTGACGATGATCGCGATGAACAGGTTGAGGACGGCGAAGCTCGTCAACACGATGAACGGCACGAAGAACACCCAGGCCAGCGGGAACACCTCCATCACCGGCCGGACGATGCCCATCGACCAGCTCTCCAGCGTCATGATCTGGAACAGGCTGTACATCGACGCGCCCACCGACCCGAACCATTCCCGGATATCGGGGGTGGCCGCCGGCGACAGGCCGAACAGCTTGGTCGCCAGCACCGCCGAGACGTAGAAGACCAGGAACAGAACCGCGATGATCGAGGCCATTCCCGGGATCGCATGCAGCAATGCCGTGACCACCGAGCGCATCTGCGGGACGACCGACAGCAGGCGCAGCACCCGCAGGATCCGCAACGCGCGCAACACCGACAGCGGCCCGGCTGCCGGCACCAGCGCGATCGTCACGATCGTCAGATCGAAGATGTTCCAGCCCGAGCGGAAGAACCCCCAGCGGTAGACGAACAGCTTGGCCACGATCTCCACGACGAAGATGTAAAGGATGATCCTGTCCACCGTCAGCAGAGCGGGGCCGATCGCCGCCATGATGCCCAGGTCGGTCTCCAGACCCAGGGTCACCGCGTTGAGCAGGATGATCGTGGTGATGAACTTGACGAAGCGGGTGGATTCGATGATCCGCTGGGTGCGGCCGCGCCACCCGTCATAGGCGGGAAAACCGGGGTCGATCATGCCGAGGAAAGGGTCTTTGTCGGGGTTGCCATGGAGAGTGATTCCGGCTGTGAAGGTGGCGTTGCGGCGGTGTCACGCAAGGGAGGCCCTCGATGAATGTCCGTACTGATGCGCCGGTTGCGTTCGATGGCTTCGACCCCGAAGCGTTCGCCTTTCTCGCCGATCTGAAGGCCAACAACGATCGGGACTGGTTCAACGCCCGCAAGGACCGCTATGACGAGTTGCTCAGACGCCCGATGACACAACTCTGTCTGGTCCTGGCCGAGCGGTTCCGGGCCGCCGGCCTGCCGTTGCGGGCTGATCCCAAGAAGTCACCGTTCCGGATCTATCGGGACACCCGTTTCTCCAACGACAAGACGCCCTACAAGACTCATATTAGCGCTTATTTCTCCCGCGATCTGACCAAGGGGTCGCAAGGCGGGGTCTATCTGCATCTGGAACCGGGGCGATGCTTTCTGGGCGGGGCGCACTACCATCCCGATCCCAAGCAGCTCACGGCACTGCGGCAGGCGATGGTCGACGATCCGGCCGGGTTCGAAGGGATGATCGCCGCCCTCGCCGACAAGGCCCTGGCCTTGCGCAGCGACGAGACGCTGGCCCGGGTACCCCCGGCCTTCAAGGCGCACAAGGACGGCCCCATGGCCGGCTATCTGACCTGGAAGAGCTTCATCACCGGCCGGTCGTTCGCCGACTTCGCAGCCTGCGATCCCGGCTTCCCCGACGGCGTGACGGCTTTCGCCGAAGACTGCCAGCCGCTGCTCGCCTGGGGGTGGCGGGTCCTGGACGGCGTTCCGGGCTGACCGACCACGCCCCGCGATCGACTACCAGACACCGGCGGCCTATGCCGCCCGGCTCACCGCAACGGACGGCAGGCTCCGCGTCGCGGATGCGCTCCGCCAGCCACCCGTTGCTCCGTCAGCGCATGAGCGCCAGAGTGAAGCGCAGACTCCGGTTTCAGTTGGATGATCGTCGGGGGGCAGAGCAGGTCAGAGCACTGTTTGTCGAGAAACCCACGGTTCTATTGACTGGGGTTCCAGAAAGTCAGTTTTCGGATCGCCTTAACAGCCATCAGGATGACAACGCCTTATGATACACAAAGGTTTCACCTGATCCACCTGAGAAAGCCGCCGCGATAGGCGAGTTGAAACTATCAATATGCTTGAAACC
>JANQKE010000081.1 GCA_028281265.1 Alphaproteobacteria bacterium
TCAACCTGCGTTCAGATGGACTCATCTGAACGCAGATAAGTTGATCTATTTCAAAGATTTAGAGCATCCTGCGTCCGTTAGGACGCAGGATGCTCTAGCCGGGCCGGTGGCTCCGGACCCGTGCGGCCAGGGCGTGCAGCGGCGCGTCTTCGATGCCCAGCGCGTCGAGATGATCGACCGTGTTGAGCAGATACTCGGCATTCGGCCCGCGCGCGCCTTCGGCGTTCAGGATCATCGTCAGGGTCCGGTCCGGGTCCAGGCCGCCGCAATACTGCCGATGCCGGCGGTCGGCGACGAAGCAGCAGGCCTTCACCCGGCGGCCGTCGGCCAGGTCGAGCGGCAGCAGGCGCGGCCGGTAGACGCCGGTGACCATCTCCCGCCCCCACAGATAGGCCAGCACCTCGGTGGCGTCGCGGGGGGCCACTTCGAACGCCACGCCGTGGCAGGAGCCGCCATGGTCCAGGCCCAGCACCAGCCCCGGCTTCTCCGGCGTGCCGCGATAGCGGTGGGAGTAGACGCAGAACCGCCGGTGGTAGCCGTGCAGCAGCGCCATCCGGCGGTCGGTATGCGGGAACTCCGGATTCCACATCAGCGAGCCGTAGCCGAACACCCAGAGCGGCCGGTCGGGGTCGAGCGGCAGGTTGGGGTGCCGCCACGGGGCGTCGGGGGGATCGTTCGGATCGGCCGGCGGGCCGTCGTGCGGATCCTGGTCCGTCGGGCGGGTCGGGTCGGTGGACGCAGTCATGGTCCCCGGTGTAAGCGAGCCGCCACGGTCATGCCAACCACAGGGTCGTCAGGCCGGCCGTGTCGTCGGGAAAGGAGCCGCCATGGGACGGATCCTGAGCGTTCTCATCGCCCTGGCCATCGTCGGCGGTGGCCTGTGGGCCGGGGTGTGGTACGCGGGGCAGGTGCTGATCGCCGGCATGGTGGAAGACGCCCTGACCGGGCAGGCCCGCCGGGGGGTGACGATCACGCTGGACGACGTCGCGGTCACCGGCGCGCCCGACAGGTGGCGGATCGGCCCGACCGCGGCCACGGTCTCCGTTCCCGGACCCGACGCCGTGGACCTTACGGCGCGCGGGCTCGTCCTGGAGGCCGCCCTGCTCGACCCGCTGCGGGTGGTCGGTGCGGCCGACGGCGTGGTCGTCGAGCTGCCGCCCGCCCTGCCGATCGTCGCCCGGCCGTATCTCAGCGTCGCCGGCGTCGACATCGAAGCCGGTCTGACCTTGGACGGGCTGCCGCGCTTTGCCGATGTGCAGGGCCGGGACGTCGTGCTGGGCGAAGACACCGTGCGGATCGCCCGGGCCGCCACGGTCCGGCTGCAGGTCCGGCGCGCGGCCGCCGAGGGCGGCGAGCGGGCGGCCGACGGCACCGCCGCAAGGGCCGCCCCCGCCGGCGGCCCGGGCGGAGCGGCCGGGTGGGGGGAGGTCCTGTCGATCGCCGGGGAGGTAACACGGCTCACCTTGCCGGCCGGCCTGGCCCTGCCCTTCGGGCCGGAGGTGCAGGAGGTGGCCGTGCTCGCCGACCTGCCGCCCCCCTGGCCGGCCGCGGCGACGGCGCCGGCCCTGGCCCGCTGGCAGGCGGCCGGCGGGACGCTGGAGATCCGGCAAGCCCGGCTGGTCTGGGACGATTTCCGGCTCACCCTGTCCGGTGCGCTCGGGCTCGACCCGACGCTGCAGCCGGAAGGGACGCTACAGGCCCGGATCGCCGGGGTCGACCGGGTGCTCGACTGGATGGTCGAAACCGGCCAGGTGACCGAGACCCATATCCGCGCCGTCCGGTTCGGCCTGCAGCTCATCAGCCGGATGGGCGAGGACGGCCGGCGGATCGTCGTCGCCCCGCTGGCGATCGGTCAGGGCCAGATCCGCCTGGGCCCGCTGGTGATCGCCGAGCTGCCGCCGGTGGTCTGGCCGGCCGAGGGATGAGCGACGGCACCGCTCGCCCCCTTGGCGGCGGCCGGCGACCTGCCGCAGGGCTGAGTTGAGCCCATGGCCGCCGCCGCACCCTTCACCCCGTTCCGGTGCCATGCCTAACCTCCCCTTGGTCAGTATCCGGCATGGGCGAGGAGGTCGCGCGGTGAGTCCGTTCATCCTGTATGGCGAACCGGGCTGGGGCTCCGCCCTGACGGAAGTCCAACTGGCCTGGTACGGGCTCGACGTCGAGTTCCGCGCCACCGGGCATCTGTTCAACGACCTGGCCGCGCGGGCGGGGCTTGCGGAGATCAACCCGCTGGCCCAGATCCCCACCCTGCTCCTGCCCGACGGCACGGTGATGACCGAAAGTGCGGCCATCACCTTGTGGCTGGCGGACCATACCGGCAGCGCCGACCTCGTTCCCGGGCCGGCCGACCCCGAACGGGCGGCGTTTCTGCGCTGGCTGATCTTCATCGTCGCCAATGTGTACCCGACATACACCTATGCCGACGACCCGAGCCGGTTCGTCACCGTCGAGAGCGCCCGGACGCCGTTTCGGGAAGCGGTCGATGCGTATGCGCAACGGCTCTACGGCATCATGGAGCAAGCGGCGGTCGGGCCCTGGTTCCTGGGTGAGCGGCTGTCGGCGATCGACGTCTATCTCGGTGTGCTGACCCTGTGGCGGCCGGGGGCAAGCTGGTTCGCCCGGCATACGCCGACGCTGACCGCTATCGCCGCGGCGATCCGCGCCCATCCGCGGGTGGCCGGGGTGTTCGCCCGCAACGATGGGGCCGAGGAGGACGCTCTTTGAGCCGGCCGCTCCGAGCCGGGAGCGGCCCCAAAAGTGCCGCGGTCGCGCCCGCTCAGATCCCGGCGACGGTCATGCCGTCGATACGGATGGTGGGGGCGTCGATCCCGGTGCGGAACACCAGATCGTCGGCCCGCTCCAGCCGGGCGAACATGTCCTTGAGGTTGCCGGCGATCGTCACCTCGTTGACCGGTGCGGCGAGCCGGCCGCCCTCGATGTGGAACCCGGTGGCGCCGCGGCTGTAGTCCCCGGTCACGGTGTTGACCCCCATGCCCATCATCTGGGTGACGTAGAGCCCGTCCTCGATCTCCCCGATCAGGGTCTCGGGCGACCGGTCGCCCGGGGTGAGGTAGAGATTGGTCGGCGACGGCGATGGCGGCGAGGAGGTGCCGCGGCCGGCGTTGCCGGTGCTGGCCAGGCCGAGCTGCCGGGCCGAACGCAGATCCATCAGCCAGGTGGTCAGCCGCCCGTCGTCGATCAGCGCCTTCCTGGCCGTCGGCAGGCCTTCCCCGTCGAACGGTTTCGACCGGTGGCCGCGCCGGATGTGCGGATCGTCCAGGATGGTGACGCCGGGGGCGAACACCCTCTTGTCGAGCCGGTCCTTGAGGAAGGAGGTGCCGCGGGCGATCGACGGGCCAGAGATCGCGGCGATCAGGTGCCGCAGCAGACCGGCCGACACGCGCGGGTCGAACACCACCGCGCGCTTTCCGGTGGAAAGCTTGGTCGCCCCCAGGCGCCGGACCGCCCGCTCGCCGGCCGTGCGGCCGACCTCGGCGGGGTCGCGCAGGTCTTCGCCGAACACGGCCGAGCTGTAGTCGTAATCGGTCTCCATCCCGGTGCCCTTCCCGGCGATGACCGAGGCCGAAACGCCGTGGCCGGTGCCCGCATAGGCGCCGCGGAACCCGTTGCTGGCGGCAAGATAGACCTGGGCCCGGCTGAAGCTCGCTTCCGCGCCGTCGGAATTGGTGATGCCGGGGACGGCCAGGGCCGCCGCCTCGCAAGCCGCGGCCCGGTCGATCAGGTCTTGCGGGCTCGGCTCCGTCGGATCGGCGAGCTCCAGCGCCGCTACGTCCCAGCCGGTCGCCAGCTGCGCCGGATCGGCCAGGCCGCAATAGGGGTCTTCGGGCACCGCCTCGGCCATGGCGACGGCGCGGTCGACCAGATCGGCCAGCGCGTCGGCCTTGCGGTCGGCCGAGGAGACGATGGCCATCCGCCGGCCGACGAACACCCGCAGGCCGATATCCCCGCTTTCCGACCGCTCGAGCTGCTCGGTCTTGCCCAGCCGCCGCCGATGCGACAGGGCGACGGAATCGAACAGGATCGCATCGGCGGCGTCGGCGCCGGCCTTGCGGGCCCGGGCGATCAGGGTGTCGAGCAGATCGAGCGGATCGGCGGTCATCGGACGGTCACTCTCCGGTCGGGACGGCAGGCAGCGGGGCCGGCAACGGCTTGCCGACCACCGCATCGGTCGGTCCTGGCGATAGCATCGCCGGGGGGCGGCGGCCTAGCCCGCATTTCTCACCGGCTGGCGCGATGATCGGCCCGGTCGTCCCCGAAAACGCCCCGGATCACGACGGTGGCTTCGAAGACAGAGCGGCATGCCGGCCGGCTACTCGGCGGCGGAGCCCTCGCCGGCACGGTCGGCTCCGGCGCGGTCGCCGGCCGTCATGGCCCAGGCGGTCCAGGCCACCAGCACGGCGATCCCGGCCGAGCCCACCATCATCAGCACCATCGGCCAGGCCGACGGGGTGTGCGCCAGCCACGCCCCGGTGATCGTGCTGGCCAGCGCCCCGGTGCCCATCTGAGCGAAGCCGGCCAGCCCCGAGGCGGCCCCGGCCCGGCCCGGATCGACGCTGACCGCCCCGGCGAGACCGTTGGGGATGCTGACCCCGTTGCCGAACGCCATCACCAGCATGCAGCCGAACAGGGTCGGCAGCAGCAGCGCATCGGCCAGCATGACCCCGGTCAGCATCAGCCCGCCGATCAGGGAGATCGTCGTCCCCAGCACCAGCATCCGGTTGACCCCGAGCCGTTCGGACAGGCGGCCGGCGAAGAAGTTGCCCGACATGTAGCCGATCGAGGCGAGCGCGAACCACAGCCCGTATTCCTGCGAGGTCCGGCCCATCAGCTCGACCACGACGAACGGGGCGCCGCCCAGGAAGCTGAAGAAGGCCGCCGAGTTGAACGCGGTCTGGGCGGCGTAGACGTCGAACAGCGGCCGGCGGAGCAGGCTCGGATAGCTCGCCGCCATCGACCGCAGACCGTTCCGGCCGTGCCGCTCGGTATGGGTCTCCCGCAGGATCAGGACGGTGAACGCCAGCACCACCCCGCCGACCCCGATCAGCAGCAGGAACGAGGACCGCCAGCCGACCTGCGCGTCCAGGAACCCGCCGATCGCCGGGCCGACCATCGGGGCGACGACCATGGCGCCGGTGACGTAGGCGATCATGCTGGCCGACTTGTCCCGGTCATAGACGTCGCGGACGATCGCCCGGCCCAGCACCAGGCCCGCACAGCCGCCGACCGCCTGGACGATCCGGCCCAGGATCAGCACCTCGATGCTGGTGGCCAGATAGCCGATCAGGCTGCCCAGCAGGAACAGGACCAGTCCGGTCAGGAGCACCGGCCGGCGTCCGTAGCGGTCGGAGATCGGGCCGTAGAAGAGCTGGCTGATCGCGGTGGCGATCAGATAGAGGCTGAGGGTGAGCTGGACCGTGCCGTAATCGGTGTCGAACACCGCCGGCAGGGCCGGCATCGACGGCATGAAGATGTTGAGCGCCAGCGGGCCGACCGCGGTGACGGCGACCAGCAGGACGAGCGGTGGGGCGCCAGGCGCAGCCGGCGGCATCGCGAGACTCCCAAAGCACCGGCGGTCGGCCCGATCGGCGGTCGTCCGCCGCGGCCGATCGCCGGTGCGGAACAATCGGGCGGGATCGAAGGGACACACCAGACGGTTGACCGGCCAATCATAGGACCGGCCGGGAACGATGATCCATGCGAGCCGGCTGTCGGGAACGACAACCCGGCCATGTGGACGGGCATGGCCGGGCCGGAGGCGACACCCGCCCGTTCGGGATCGACGCCCACGGCCCCGGCCATGCCATTGGGAACGCTCATCCCGTTGCCGATCTCCATCGCCGGAACCAGCCCGAACAGCACCGGCATCGATGGCTCCTCGGCCCGACCGGGACGGCGCCGGGATGAGCGCTCGCCATAGGACTGCACGGATCTGTGGACGCCCGGACAGGACCCTGTACCGATGGATCATCGGGGCGTGGGCGCATCGCGATCCATCCGAGCGCACCGCGATTGCCGACAATCCGGCCCTGTGCGGGGTCGAAGCGGGGGCGGGCGCGATCGGCTTCGGGGCACGGGATGCGCGGCTAAACCACTGACCTTACACCCTATTTGGGACCGTGGGTATGCGGCGTGAACAGCCCGTTGTTGGCTGTTCGGCCCGGGCGGACCGGATTGCGCCGGCGCCAAGCGGTTGCCCGCGCACCTATCCAAAAAGGAAGTTTATCATGATAGGTGCCACCACCGCGGATTGCTTTCCCCTGCATGCGATTGTATGGTCCTGCGGGAAAACCAGGACGATCCTTGTCGGAAGATGCCTCCGCCGTGACCCGCAATCCCGTTGGCCGACCCCGCCTATCGCAATCGCGTCAGATCGATGCCCATGTCGGTCGCAAGGTTCGCCAACGCCGGACGCTCCTGGGCATGAGTCAGGAGAAACTGGGCAATCTGCTCAATCTGACGTTCCAGCAGATCCAGAAATACGAGAAGGGGAACAACCGGGTCAGCGCCAGCCGGTTGTGGGAGCTGGCGCGCGCCCTGGACGTCCCGGTGTCGTACTTCTTCGAAGGGCTGGAGCCGGAGATGCGGACCCTGGCCGCCACCGGCCTGCGGGAGGAGCCGGTGCCCCCGCCCATCCCGGATCCGCTGGCCCGGCGGGAGACGCTGGAGCTCGTCCGCGCCTATTATCGCGTGTCCGACCCCATGGTCCGGCGCAAGCTGTTCGAGCTGATCAAGGCCGTCGCCCCCACCCCTTTGGTATCCGCGGATGAGGACGAGACCGTGGTGGGCCGGGCGGGAGCCGACCGTGACCCGCGCTCGCCGGGCGATCGCACCTGACGCCCTCCCGTGCCGGCGCGGCGTGCGGGCCGGCAGGACCGCCCGGCGGCCCGCCTTTCGCGATCAGCGGGGGTCGCTGTCGCTGCGGATGTCCGGCACGCCGGCCTGCGCCCCCGTTTCCGCCCGCCAGGCTTCCAGCGCCCAGACGACGGTCGGGAAGGCGATCCGGTTCCAAGGTATATCGTCCCAGGCGAACAGACCAACTTCCTGGCTCTCCGGTCCTGCGGCGATCGACGGATCGATCAGCCGGGCCCGGTGCAGGATCTGGACCTGGCTGATCCGGGTCACCGAGTACAGCCCGAGCACATGGTCGATCGCGATCCTGGCCCGGGCCTCCTCCCACGCCTCCCGGATCGCCCCCTCGACGGGGGTCTCCCCCAGTTCGAGATAGCCGGCCGGCAGGGTCCAGTAGCCTGTGCGGGGTTCGATCGATCGCCGGCACAGCAGCACCCGGGCGCCCAGTGTCGCGACCGACCCGACGACGATCTTGGGGTTCTCGTAGGCGACGTAGCCGCAGTCCGGGCAGGTCAGCCGTTCCCGGTCGTCGCCGGCGGGAACCCGGCGCGTGCGGGGGCCGGCCGTCGGCTCGGCCGCGGGGTAGGGCGGCTGCAGGGAAGGATCGGCGCTGGGGCGGGGCGGTCTCGGCATCGCCCGGCCGGTCTGCCCGATTGCCGGGAGGCGGGCAAGCCGGCCCGGCGCGACCACCGGTCGCCGCGGGGTCGGACCGTAGGGCTTTCGCTACAGTGGTAATACCAGTATCGTCCGGTCGATAGCCCCGGCCCCCATCTGGCACACGCCGACGGGTCGACCCCGGCCGTCCCTGAAAACGCTCTAGGCTCTCGATGACCGCTGCTCCCGCCGCCGACCGACCCAGCGTCGGCCTGTTCGTCACCTGTCTGGTGGACCTGTACCGGCCGACGGTCGGTTTCGCCGCGGTCGAGCTGCTGGAACAGGCGGGGTGTGCGGTCGCGGTGCCGGCGACCCAGACCTGCTGCGGGCAGCCGGCCTACAATGCGGGCGACGTTCCCGACACCAAGGACATCGCCCGCCGGGTCATCGACACGTTTTCCGCGTTCGACTACGTGGTCGCACCGTCGGGCTCCTGTGCCGGGATGATCAAGGCGCACTACCCCCGGCTGTTCGAGGACGAGCCCGAATGGCAGCACGAGGCGCTGATGCTGGCCGAACGGACCCATGAGCTGGTGTCGTTCCTGGTCGACGTCCGGGGGCTGGCCGATCTTCCGGGCCGTCCGGCCTATGCCGGGACCGTGACCTATCACGACAGTTGCTCGGGCTTGCGGGAGTTGGGCGTCAAGGCCCAGCCGCGGGCGCTGCTGTCCCAGGTCGAGGGGCTCACCCTGACCGAACTGCCGGGGGCGGAGATCTGCTGCGGCTTCGGCGGCACCTTCTGCGTCAAATACCCCGACGTGTCGAACAAGATGGTCGAGGAGAAGACCGCCGACATCGCCGATACCGGGGCCGACACGCTGCTCGCGGGAGATCTGGGCTGCCTGCTCAACATGGCCGGCAAGCTCAAGCGCCAGGGCCGTGCCACCCGGGTCCGCCATGTCGCCGAAGTGTTGGCCGGCATGACCGACCGGCCCGCGATCGGCGAGCCGCGCCGCTGATCCCCGACCGCCCCGTCCCCCACCGTCCGGACCGCTGCCGATGAAGTCGACCGCCCACGCCTTTGTCGAGAACGCCCGCGAGGCCGTCGCCGACCGGCGCCTGCACAAGGCGCTGTCGAACATGAAGGCGGGCTTCCAGAACAAGCGCGCCGCCACCGTCGCCAAGCTGCCCGAGTTCGAGGCGCTGCGCGACCAGGGCCGGGACATCAAGAACCACGTCCTGGCCAATCTCGACCTCTATCTCGAACGCTTCGAACGGCGGGTGACCCAGGCCGGCGGCCAGGTGCACTGGGCCCGGACGGCCGCCGAGGCGCGGGAGATCGTCGAGGGGATCTGCCGGGACGCGGGCGCGAAGACCGTCACCAAGGGCAAATCCATGGTCGCCGAGGAGATCGCCCTCAACGACCATCTCGAAGCCAACGGCTTCACCCCGATCGAAACCGATCTGGGCGAGTACATCATCCAGCTCCGCGGGGAGCTGCCGAGCCACATCATCGCCCCGGCGATCCACCTCAACAAGGAAGACGTCGAGGAGACCTTCCGCAAGGAACACACCCATCTGCCCGCGGACCGCCGCTTCGACGACGTGCCGGACTTCACCAACGAAGCCCGCATGGTGCTCCGGCAGAAGTTCCAGACGGCCGATGTCGGCATCACCGGGGCCAACTATCTGATCGCCGAGACCGGCTCGACCGTCATCGTCACCAACGAAGGCAACGGCGATCTGACCCAGATCCTGCCCAAGACCCACATCGTGGTCGCATCGATCGAGAAGGTGGTGCCGACGCTGGAGGACGCCACGGCGATCCTGCGGCTGCTCGCCCGCTCGGCCACGGGGCAGGAGTTCAGCGCCTATACCACCTTTTCGACCGGGCCGCGCCGGCCGGGGGATCTCGACGGCCCCGAGGCGTTCCACGTCGTCCTGCTCGACAACGGCCGCTCCGCCCTGCTCGGCACGCCGGCGCAGGAGGTCTTGCGCTGCATCCGCTGCGGGGCGTGCATGAACCATTGCCCGGTCTACGCCGCGGTCGGCGGCCACGCCTATGGCTGGGTGGTGCCGGGGCCGATCGGGGCCGCCCTCGACCCCGGGCTGATCGGGGTGGAGGAGGCGCATCACCTGCCCAACGCCTCGACCTTCTGCGGCCGGTGCGAGAGTGTGTGCCCGATGCGCATCCCGCTGCCCAAGATCATGCATCACTGGCGCACCCAGGCGTTCGAGAAGAAGCTGTCGAGCCCGTCCTTCCGCCTGGGCCTGAAGACCTGGGCCTGGGTCGCCAAGCGGCCCGGCCTGTATGCCGTCGGCAGCCGGCTGGCGATCGGCCTGTTGGCGGCTCTGGGCGGCCGGCGTGGCCGGTTCGCCACGCTGCCGCTGGCCCGGGGCTGGACCGATCATCGCGACATGCCCGCGCCGGAGGGCAAGACCTTCCGCCAGGCCTGGGCGGACCGGCGCAAGCACGAGGCGGCCTGACCGATGGCACGTTCCGCCCGCGACCAGATCCTCGGCGCCATCCGGGCGTCGCACAAGCGCGGCCCCCTGGACGGGGACGCGGCCGAGCCCGCCCGGGTCCGGCTGGAGACCCATCCGCGCGGCCTGATCCCCGCCCGGTCGCGGATCGCCCCCGCCGAACAGGTCGCGCTGTTCGTCGAGATGGCCCAAGCGGTCGCCGCGACCGTCGACCGGGTCGATACCCTGGCCGATGTCCCGGACAGCGTCGCCGACTTCCTGGCCGGCCACAACCTGCCCGCCGCGATCAAGGTCGCCCCCGACCCCGATCTCCGCCGCATCCCGTGGGCGAAGCGCCCGGTCCTGGAGGTCGCCGCCGGCAAGGCCGAGGACCCCGACATCGTCTCGGTCACCGGGGCCGTCGCCGGGGTGGCGGAGACCGGGACCCTGATGCTGGCCAGCGGGCCGGACAGCCCGACGACGCTCAACTTCCTGCCCGACAACCATATCGTGGTCTTGCGCACCACCCGGATCGTCGGGCCGTACGAGGATGCGTGGGACCGGCTGCGGGCGAGGGGGGACCTGCCGCGCACGGTCAACCTGATCACCGGACCGTCGCGCACCGGGGATATCGAGCAGGTGATCCAGCTCGGCGCCCATGGGCCGCGGCGGCTGCACATCGTGCTCGTCGACCGTGACGACGCGGCGTGAGCCGATCGCCGGTCACCGGTTGCCCACCCGAACCCGCGGTCGTTGCGGATGAGCAAGAAACGCGACCGGCCGCTGACCGCCGCCGAACGGGCGTTGTGGCGGCATGTCTCCCAGTCGGTCGCCCCCCTGCCCGGCGGGCGGGCGGAACCGCCGTCGCCTTTGCGGGACGAGGGGGCGCCCGCCCGCGCTCCGACCGCTCCCGCACCCCCGGCCGGCATCGCCGCCCCGGCCGCGGCCACCGCTCCGGTCGCGCTCAACAGCGCCGCCGATAGGCCCGGCGCCCCTGGGGAGGCCTCGGCGCGCCGGTCCGAACCGCTGGCGCCCCCGCCGGCGGGGGAGCGGATGGCCGATCTGCTGGCCGGCCGGGCCCCGTCCCCGCCGGCCGATCCGGCGGCGAGACCGCCCAAGCGCAAGAAGCCGTTCCTGATGCCGAGCCGGCCGGCCGCCGGCGGGGACGGCGCCGCGCCCCCGCTCACCGAGGCGTCCTGGGCCGGGGTCGACCGCCGCACCGCCGACCGCCTGCGCCGGGGCAAGCTGCCGGTCGACGTCACCCTCGACCTGCACGGCCACGGCCGGGTCGAGGCGATGACGGCCCTGTTCGGGGCGATCGAGGCGGCCGCGGCGTGCGGGCAGCGCAAGCTCCTGGTCATCACCGGCAAGGGCACCTTCGCCCCGCCCGGGGCGGATCGCGGGATGCTGAAGAAGCAATTGCCGCGCTGGCTCAACGACCCCCGGGTGCGCGACCGGGTCCTGGCCTTCAGCCAGGCCCGGCCGGAGCATGGCGGCGCCGGCGCGTTCTACGTCCTGCTGCGCCGCAAGCGCGGATAGAGCCTCCGGCGTCCGGACGGACGCCGGAGGCTCTCCCTCCTTGAAGTCGATCACCCTACCGGCGTTCGGATGAGTCCGTCTGAACGCAGGTCGATCGAGAGGCGGGCCGGGACAGAACGAACGCGATCGCCAGGGCGATGACCGTCAGCCCCGCCGCACCGGCGGCCAGGCCGACGGCGGCGGGGCCGTACAGCGCCTGCAGGGCGGCCGCCGGGAACGGCACGATCAGGAACGCCAGCCACGGGATGCAGAACCGCAGGCGGAAGCCGTGGCTGACATTGTCGGCCGGCAGCCGGGTCTGCAGCAGCATCGCAAAGCGCAGATCGAACCATGGCGCCCCCGCCCCGGCGCACAAGGCGCACACGCCCCACACCCACAGCGGCGCGTCCAGCGCCGCCGCCGCCGAGACGGCGGCCACCCCGGCGATGAACAGGCCATGCCCGGCCAGGGCCACGAGCCTCCCCGGCGGTGCACGCCGGCTGCCGGCATAGAGGTTGGCGGCGATGTTGCTGACCGAATAGGTCGCCACCAGCCCGCCATAGGCGGCCGCGGCCGCCGCCGTGCCCAGGCGGGCATCGAGCAGCCAGGCCCAGCCCAGCAGCATCCCGCCGACCCAGACGAGGTTGGCCATGATGCTGACCAGGGTGTTGAGGGCGAGATCCGGGTCGGCGGCGATCCGCCGGGCCGTCAGGATCAAGGGCTGCAGGCTCGGCCGTGCGGCCCTGCCGGCCGCCGCCGGCGGGGCCGCCAGCCCGCGGACCGCCAGGATCGGCGGGATCGCCAGCGCGATCAGGGCCGCCGTCACCGGCGCCAGCATCGCCAGCGGCAGCGCCAACAGGGCCAGTGAGGCGAAGCCGGGGCCGGCGAACCGGGCGATCCGGTGGGTGCCGTCGATCAGCGCGTTGATCTGCAGGAGTTCGCGCTCCGTCCGGGCGAGGCGGGGCAGGGCCCCCACCACGGTCGGCTCGAACTGGGCCAGGGCGACTGCCGCCAGCATCACCACGCCCAGCAGCACCGGCACGGGCGGGGCGGTGGCGAGGGCTGCGGCACACAGGCTCATCACGCCCAGGCTCGCGACCATCAGCGGTCTGGCCGGTACCCGCAGGCCCGCGCCCAACAGGAGGGCCACCAGCATCGTCACCCCCTGTACCGTGGCCAGGGAGGCCGAGGCGGCGGGGCTGATCGCCACCGCCATCCACAAGGCGGTCAGCTTGAACAGCTCCAGCGCCAGCGAGGTGGCGGCCGCCCCGCCATAGAGCAGGGCCAGCGGGCGGTGGGTGAGGGCGGCGAACGGCATGCCGCGAACCCTCCGCCGTCGCATCGTGCCGCGCCAGCCCCGCCGTTGCGTCGGGGCGTTTCAGAATCGGAACGCCGCCACCGCCCGGTCATGCTATGATCCGGCCCATGGATTGGGACTTGATCAGGGCGTTTCTCGCCATCGCCAAGGCCGGCGGCATCCGCGCGGCGGGGCGGAACGTAGGCGTGCCGGCGGCGGGTCTGCTCCGCAAGCTCGATGCGCTGGAAGCACAGATGGGAGTGGCGCTGTTCCACCGCTCCGCCCGCGGGCTGACCCTGACCTCGGCCGGCGACGCGCTGCTGCCGCATGCCCGGCAGATGAGCGAGACCGCCACCCGGATCCGGGCGATCACCCCGGGCTTGCGGTCGGGCGGCGGGCTGACCCTGCGCATCGCCTGCGGGGAATGGTCGTCGCCCCTGCTGACCCAGGCTGCCGTCGGTTTCGGGGCCAGGCACGACATGTGCGTCGAGATCGGGGAGATGCATGGCGAGCCGGCCGACTACACCGACGATCCGGACCTGTTCGTGCGTCACGGGCTGCCGGGCCGGGCGGCCGGGAAGACCACCAAGCTCGGCGATCTGCCCGCGGCGATCTACGCCAGCCGCGCCTATCTCGCCCGCCATCCCGACGCCGCCGATCCGGCCCGGTGGCCGGCGCTCGACTGGGTCGGCTGGGACAAGCCGCACCGGTTCTTCCTGTCCTATTGCTGGCTGGTGGAGCGGGTGCCCGAGCAGCGGATCCGGGTGCGCAGCTCCCGCACCCAGCTTCAGCGCCTGGCCATGGTCGAAGGGGCCGGTCTCGGCGTGCTGCCCTGCCATATGGCGGCGGCGGAGCCGGAACTGGTCGCCGTCACGCGGCCGATCCCCGATCTGGCGGCGGATGTCTGGGCGATCTATCAGGAGCCGTTCGGCAACAGCCTGCTCGGGCGCCGGACCTTGGCCTGGCTCCGCGGCGTGATCCGGCAGGCCGGCCGCTCTGCCGTCCTGCCCGTGGCCGCCGAATAGGTCGCGCCTTCGTCTTCATACCCGCTCCGCCCGGGGACGGGGGGATCGGGGGATGGCCGGACCGGCGAAGCCTGCTATCTCGGCAAGACCAGGCCGCGGCGCGGCGGGACGTTTTCCGCGCGCCGCAAGACGACAGAGGGGACGAGGATGGACGGCGGTGGCAACACGGGCCCGATCGGCGGCCTGCGGACGGAGGTCAGCGGCCTGCCGGAAAGCGGCATCGTCGAGCTGGTCAACTACGGCCGGGAGGTCACCGCCCGGGACGGACGCGACCTGATCGGCCTGTGGGTCGGGGAGGGCGATCAGCCGACCCCGGCGTTCATCATGGACGCGCTGGAACGGAGCTTGCGTGCCGGCAACACCTTCTACACCTATCAGCGCGGCACGCCGCGGCTGCGCCAGGCCCTGGCCGACTATCACAGCCGGACCTACGGCCTGACCTTCCCCATGGAGCGGTTCTACATCACCCATTCCGGGATGCAGGCCATCATGCTGTCGATGCAGAGCCTGATCGGGCCGGGGGACGAGGTGGTCCTGCCGACCCCGATCTGGCCCAATGTGTTGTCGGCGGTGCAGATCCTGGGCGGCAAGACGGTCCCGGTGCCGGCCGACCTCGGCAATGCCGGCTGGACGGTCGATCTCGACCGGCTGATGGAGGCGTGCGGGCCGAAGACCAAGGCGATCGTCCTCAACAGCCCGTGCAATCCCACCGGCTGGATGATGCCCAGGGAGCAGATGATCGCCTTACGCGACTTCGCCCGGATGCGCGGCCTGTGGATCGTCGCCGACGAGGTCTATGGCCGGATGGTGTTCGACCGGCACCACGCGCCGTCGTTCCTGGAGATCTGCGAGCCCGAAGACCGCCTCCTGGTGGTCAACACCTTCTCCAAGAACTGGGCGATGACCGGCTTCAGGGTCGGCTGGGTGGTGGCCCCGCCATCCCTGGGCCAGGTGTTCGAGAACCTGGTGCAGTTCAACACCTCGGGCGTGGCGGTGTTCCTGCAGGACGCCTGTGCGACCGCGGTGGAAGACGGCGACGCCTTCCTCGCCCGGACCATCGACCGCTGCCGGCAGGGCCGCGATCTGGTCGAAGCGCGGCTGTCGGCGCTGCCCCGGGTCCGCTTCGGCAGATCCGCCGGCGGTTTCTACACCTTCTTCGCGGTCGACGGTGAGGCGGACAGCCGGGCGCTGGCCTTCCGCCTGGTCGACGAGGCGGGGGTCGGGCTTGCCCCCGGCAGCGCCTTCGGCCCTGGCGGTGAAGAGTATCTGCGGCTGTGCTTCGCCACCTCGACCGCGCGGTTGTCCGAGGCCATGGACCGGCTGGAACCGGTGCTATCCTGAGCCGGTGCGAACGCCCTGGCCGATCGATTCCGGCATCCGCGCGATCGGCAAGCCGGTCGGCGGCCGGAACCCCGCCGCCGCCGTCCCGCCGGCGGCGCGCGACGAGGAGCATCCATGGATCTCGACAGCCTGATGGCCGAAGCCGAAGGCGGCGGTGACGGCGCGCTGATCGCCGCCATCGCCGACAGCCTGGTCACCAACTACAAGCGCGGCCGCGACACCATGCTGGTCAGCCCGTTCGTCGTCTGCGTGGCGCCGGACACGGACGACTTCTACATGTCGGCCGCCCTGCCCGTCGTCGCCCCCCTGGTGCCGGGGGAGATCGACTGGCGCGGCGCTTTGCCGACCCTGGACGCGGTGATGGCGGCGTCGGGGCGGGCGCTGCGGCTCGAGGTGATCGAGGAGCGGTTCGCCGGCCTGTCCGATGCCCTGATCGCCCATGGCGTCCCGGAGATCACGCCGCCCGCCCCCGTCCTGGCCCTGACCGGGCCGCCCCGGACCCTCGCGCCGGCGGCGCCCGCGGAGGCCGAGATCACCCTGCTCGGTCCGGAGGACGCCGCCGGCCTGGCCGATCACATCGCGGTCGGCCAGACCGCCTTCGACCACTGGGTGGCGCCCGACGGCCAGGCCTTCTGGCAGGCCCTGATCGCCCGGTCGCTGGCCACCGGCACCGGCCGGGCGGCGCTGGCCCGCCGCGACGGGCAGCCGGTGGGCTGCGGCCTGGTGATGGGCGCCCACCCGGCGGCCGAGCTGCTGGGCGTCGGCACGGTCCCCGCGGCGCGCGGCGGCGGGGTCGCCACCGCCCTGTGCCGGGCGCTGATCGACGACCATGTCACGCGCCTGCCGGATGTGCCGCTGTGGCTGTCCGCCGGGGACGACCGCGCCTATGGGATCTATGAGCGGCTGGGTTTCCGCCGGGTGGCGACCCAGCGCAATTTCGGCCGCGCGCCGGCCCGGCCCGAGGGTCCGGTCCGGCCTTCATGATCCCGGCAACCGTCCCGACCCGGCCCGCCGCCGCCTGGCACCTGACCGTCTCGGTACCGAAACGGATTGCCTTGGCGATCGAAGCGGCGCTGGCCGATCGTTTCGAGGCCGTATCCGCCTTCGAGATCGACGGGCCGTCGGGGCTGTGGCGGGTCGACGCCTATGCCGGAGCCGAGCCGGACCGGGCCGCCCTCGGCATCGCGATGGCGCTGGCCGCCCGGGCGGCGGGTGCCCTGGCCGAGCCGGCCTGGACCTTGGAGGCACTACCGCCGACCGACTGGCTGGCGGAGACCTATGCCCGGTTCCCGCCGATCCGCCTCGGCCGGTTCTTCATCCATGGCAGCCATGTCGGCGAGCCGGTGCCGCCATCGGCCATCGGTCTGATGATCGATGCCGCGACGGCCTTCGGCTCCGGCGAGCATCCGACCACGGCCGGCTGTCTGGCGGCGGTGGAGGACTACGCCAAGACGAAGGCACCGGGCGGGCGCGCCCGGGCGCTGGATATGGGGGCGGGCACCGGCATCCTCGCCATTGCGGTGGCGAAACAACTGCGCTGGCCGGTGCTGGCGGCTGATATCGATCCCGAATCGGTCCGGGTCGGCCGGGTCAATGCCCGGGCCAACCGGGTGGCCGGCCGGGTCCGGGTGATCCCGTCGGCCGGCTACGCCGCACCGGAGATCGCCCGCACCGGGCCGTTCGACCTGGTCCTGGCCAACATCCTGGCCCGGCCCCTGGTGGCCATGGCCAAGGACCTGCGCCGCGCGCTCGGACCCGGCGGCACGGCGGTCCTGTCGGGGCTGTTGACCCGGCAGGAGCCGATGGTGCTGTCCGCCCATCGCCTGCAGGGTCTGGTGCTGGCCAGGCGCTGGCGCCGCGGCGCCTGGTCCACCCTGGTCCTGCGCCGCCCTCGACGTCCCGGACGCGCGGAAAGGACCGGCCTGCGGAAGCGTTGAGCTGGAGCATCTCATCTGCGTTCAGATGAGGCCATCTGACCGCAGGTTGATCTAGAGCATCCTTCGTCCTAACGGACGCAGATAAGATGCTCTAAATCTTTGAAATAGATCAACTTATCTACGTTCAGATGAGTCCATCTGAACGCAGGTTGATCTAGGGTTCGCCCGCGCCCTCCCCGGCCGGCATACCGAAGCATCCGATCGGCGTGCCCGGAGCCGGCGCGCCGGGCGGCACCGTGCCGAAAGCCCATGCCGGAGTGCCCCCCGGATCACTCGCCGGCCGGGTCCGGGAAGGCGGAGAAGACGACGCCGACCGTCATCCGCATCCGGTCGGCGACCGCCACCGGGGCGGTGCGGCCGGCGGCGTCGCTGGCCAGGGCCATCGCCTCGGCCCGCATCATCGGCGGCGGAGCCGGCATGAAGCCGCCGGTGAAGTCGATGCGGCCGACCCGGTAGGTCCGGTCCGGGAAGGCCGCGTTCAGCCGCGCCAGCTCGGCCGCGATGTCGGCGTAGAGGCTCGCGCGCAGCTCCGCCCGGGCGGCTTCCCGTTCCGCCAGGCTGGGGCTGAACGCCGCCCCGCCCAGGGCGTATTGCAGGCCGGCGCGGCTGTGCCCGTCGAGCGCCTCGGCCAGGCCGTCGAGGGCGGTGTCCGGCAGCCTCGCCTGTGCCGCCACCCGCAGCCGCTCCAGCCCGCTCGAATCCATCGACCGGTCGAACCGGGTGATCCGCCAGTCGGTGTCGGTGCCGGTCAGCCCGGCCAGCGTGCCCAGCACCTCCGCGCGCAGGCCGGCGATGTCGCCGTCGGTCAGAACCGCGTCGACGCCGATGGTGACCTCCGCGGTCCGGGTGGTCACCCAGGCCTCCGCGGACAGGGACAGCATCACCTCGTCGACCACCGGCGGCGGGACGGGTTGTGCCGATGCCGGTGTCATCGGGGCGGTCGACAGCAGGCCGGCGGTCGCGGCCGCGGCCAGCAGCAGGCGGGGGCGATCGAACATGATGGGGAGTGTCCCTGGTGCGTGTGTCGGTGGCGGACGGGCATCGGCGTGCCCTCGATCCTGCTCTCGGCTCCAATCAAGGCGATCCCGTGGTCGGGACTGGGCCATGGCGCGGTGGCGTGGGCTCAGAAATCCGGATCGGCATAGTGGGGGGCGGGGCGGATGCCGGGGATCTCCTCCTCCAGCAGCGGCCGGAAGCTCGGCCGGCTCTTCAGCCGGGCGTACCAGGTGCGGGCCTCGGGGTGGCCGTCCCACGGCACCTCGCCGGCATAGTCGAGCAGCGACAGCTCCGCCCCTGCGGCCAGATCGGCCCAGCTAAGCGCATCGCCGGCCAGCCAGCGGCGCTGCTCGGCCAGATAATCGATATAGTCGAGATGGTAGCCGACCGCCTCCCGCCCGGCCCGGATCGCCCCGGCGCTGGGGTGCAGGTCATGGACGAACCGGCTGACGATCTTCTGGCCGACCAGGTTGTGCGTGACCTCGGCGGCGAACCGGCCGGCGAACCAGATCATCAGCCGCCGCGTCTCCGCCCGGCTGACCGGATCGGCACCCAGCAATCCGGGGTCGGGGTAGACCTCTTCGAGATACTCGGTGATCACCCAGGCCTCGGTCAGGGTGGTGCCGTCGGGCTCGATCAGCACCGGCACCTCGCCCGCGGGGTTGAGGGCGAGGAACGCGTCCCGCTGTTCCCAGATCCGCTCCACCCGGGTGGCGAAGTCCAGACCCTTTTCGGCCAGGCCGAGCCGCAGCATCCGGCAGGCGGCGGAAAACCAGACATGATGCAGCGTGCGCATGGCCAAGGAGGGGGACCGTCGGCGGGGGGAGGGCGATCGATGGCGGCCGGCAGCATCGGGCCGCGTGGCTCCCTGCCTAAGCCCGTCGCCGCGGCCCGATCAAGGCCGATCGCCCCGAGAGCAGCCGCCGCCCGCGTCGCCGGCGGGTCAGTCGACCCGCTGCACGGTCACGGTCGCGGCCGAGCGGCGGAGCACGATCGGCCCGCAGGCACGGACCCGCGTCCGGGCGGGGACGTCGGAGAGCCGCACCGTCCGGTCATCGAGCCGCTCGAAGCCTACCGGGCTCAGCCCGGTGACCGGCGCCCGGTCCGGCAGACCGGCCAGCCACAGCCCGTCGACCGGACTGTCGGCATCGGCGAGAGCCTTGGTGTGCGGCACCGCCGGGCCGAGCGCGAGCGCCGCCCCTTCGCGCACCCACACCGGGATCCGGTCGATCGGGCAGATCTCCCGCTGCACCCGGCCACCGTCGACGACGGCACCGGTGGCGAAGTCCACCCAGCGGCCGGCGGGCAGGTAGTAGACCACCTCTCCGCCTTCCCGGATCACCGGGGCGACGAAGATGTCCGGGCCGAACAGATACTGGTTGTCGAAGCCCCAGGCGGCCGGATCGTCCGGGAAGGCGAAGGCCATCGCCCGCATCACCGGGGCGCCGTCCCAATTGGCCTGCCGCAGCACCCCCAGCAGATAGGGCAGGAGGCGATAGCGCAGCTCCAAAGCCGGGCGGACCATCGCCATCACCCGCTCGCCCAACTGCCAGGGTGCGCGCGGGCCGATCCCGTGAAAGCGCATATGGCTGCAGAACACCGCCGCCTGGGTCCAGCGGATGAACAGCTCCTCGCTCGGCTGGGGCCCGTAGAACCCGCCGATATCCGTGGCGTAGCAGGGGGCGCCGGTCATCCCCCAGCTCAGCCCGCCGCGCAAGGACGCCGCCAGGCCCTCCCAATCGGCCTGCGGGTCCCCGCCCCATTGCAGCGGATAGCGCTGGCTGCCGGTCCAGCCCGACCGGCCGAGCACCAGCCCCTGATTGGCCTTGGGTCCGCCGGACCGGGCGGCTTGCCGGGCGAAATGGTCGTGGGTCGCCTCGAACACGCAGCGATTGTACATCACCGGGTAGACATTGTGCAGCCGCCGGCCGGTGTCGCCGTTATGGGCGACGACCTCGACCGGCACCTGCTCGCCGAAATCGGTCTTGATCACGTCCACGCCGGAGCGGAACAGCGCCGCATGCCGGTCCCGCCAGAAGGCGTAGGCGGCCGGATGGGTGAAGTCGACGATGCCGCTGTCCGGCAGCGGGGTCAGCACCGAATCGTCGAACGGCTCGGGATCCCAGCGGAACACGAAGGCCGCACCGGTCTCGGGGTCCTTGAGCAGCCAGCCGCGCTCGGCCATGTCGTGGAACAGCGGATGGTGGACCGAGACCAGCGGGTACTCCCAGCAGCAGACCTTGAAGTCGGCCGCGTGCAGGGCCCCGGTGATCCGCTCCGGCTCGGGATAGCGGTGTGCATCCCATTCGAAGGCGAAGCGGGTGCGGGTGTCGAGCCAGGCGCGGCCGTCCAGCACGATGACGTCGCACGGCATGCCGACCGCCCGGGTCTTCTCGGCCGCCGCCAGCACCTCCTCGGCGTCGCGGTAATAGGCTTGGGACAGCCACACGCCCAGGCTCCACAGCGGCGGGACCGGCATCCGGCCGGTCAGGGCGGTGTAGCGTTCCACCAGATCGGCCGGCGTGTCGCCGACGAACAGGAACAGGTCGAGCTCGTTGTCCTCCACCTTCAGGGCGTAGGAGCGGTGCGACCACGGGGCGAAGCCGACCGAATGGGTCACCTTGGCCGGCGTGTGGACGAACAGCCCCCAGCCGCTCGGGCTCCACGCGAACGGACAGTTCTTGTACGACGCCTCGGCGTTCACCCCCAGCGCATCCTCCGCCCAGGAGGTGATGAGCTGTCCGCGGCGGTTCAGCGCCCCCCATTTCTCCCCCAGCCCGAACACCGGCTCGTCGCTGTCCAGGCCGAAGGCCGCGAACCAGCCGTCCCGGTCCCGGGCGAAGCCGGGGAGCCGCTGGGCGCGGCGGAAATGCCGGTCGGTGGAGGTCTCGATCAGGCTCTTGCCATTGCGCTGGAGGGCGATCCGGAGCGGGTTGAGCCGCACGGTCAGGCATGCCCCGCGGGCCCGGATGGTCCAGGCGTTCTCGGTCTCCTCGACGGTGACGTCGCCCAGCTCGTCCACGGACGTCACCGGCGGCAGGGCGAGCAGACCGTAGAACGGCCCGACCGCGTCGCCCAGGCGGATCCGGAAGATGTCCCGGGCGTACACGCCGACCGACAGCGGGCCGGCATCGGTCTGCAGGGTGACGCCCTCCCGGTGGACCTGCGGCCGGCCGATCGGCCGGACGGCGGACAGCCGGCTCCAGTTCGGGGCGGAGAAGGACAGGGGGGAACCGTCGGCCGCCGGTACCGGTCCGCCGGCCGGGGGCGACGGCCTGGCCGCTTCCGGCGCCGCGTCGAAGGGAGCGGCTAGCTCAGACATACGGTCTCCAGTCCCCACAGCTCGGCCAGGGCCACCAACGGGCCGCCATGATCACCGTAGGCGAAGCAGTAATGGTGCTCCAGCCCCTCGGCGACGATGCGGTCCAGCACCTCGGCGGCGGGCCGGTCGAAGCGGACCACGCCGGAGGTGCCGGAGAAGCTCTTGGGCGCCCGCAGCATCTCCGCCCCGCCGACCACCATCCGGGTCCGCCCCTTGCTCTGGCTCAGCCGGGCCAGGGTGACCCGGCCGGGGGCGAGCGGGAATTCGAACAACAGCGGCTTTCTGCGGTTGGAATGGACGGTGGCGGTCGCCGCGGCCTCGGGGTCGCGCATGGCGTAGGGGGCGAGGCCGCAATGCCACAGCACCCCGGTATCGCCCTCGGCGTCGATGTCGACCAGATCGGCCAGGAACACCGCCTGGTCGGCGACGGCTTTCAGCGCCAGGTTGGTGACCGTGCCGTAGGCATCCGCCTCGCACGCGGCCGGGATGCCGTCCTCGTTCAACAGCGCCATCGCGCCGCAGGCCGCCCCGCCGTAATCGGTGAAGAACTCGGGCCAGCAGCGCACGGCCACACCGTCGAACCGCCGTGCCGCCGCGGTATCGGTCAGGGCGCGATAGCTGCGCAGGCTCTTGTCGAGCGGCTCGGCTTCCTGCTCGGCCAGGTTCGGGACCATGGCGTCGACCCGGGCCCGGGTCGCGGTGACGGCTGCGGCCGGCACGGTCCGTGCGGCGTCGAACAGGGCGGGCAGCGCCACCGTCTCGGCCTCGACGCCGGTCAGGGCGGCCAGCGTCCGGTGGTCGTAGGCGCAGGTGTCGAACCCGTCGGGATGCGCGCCGATCACGCCGATCCGCTGGTGGCGGAGGGTCTCGGCGGCCGCGGCCGCGCGCCCCCGCTCGGCCGGCGTCGGGACGGGCGCGTCCAGCGCCGGGGCCGATACGGCCAGGCTGCCCAGCGCCCGGGCCAGTGCCGCGGGCAATCGCGGGCTGTCGGGATCGCAGTTGAGGAAATTGCACGGGTTGGCCGGCCACCGCCGCGACAGCGCGTGGGCGGCCAGATTGACCCCGCACAGCGAGTTGAGCCGCAACCGCCCGCCGGTCCGTGGTTCCGGGAACGCCCAGAAGATCGGCGGCACCGCCAGATCCTCGGCCAGGGCCACCGTCATGGTCGCATCGGTGAACGTGACCTGGAGCACCAGGACCGCGTCGACCTCGGCCGATTTGAGGTCGGCGATCGCGGCTTTGGTCGCGTCCGCATCGAATTTCAGGTCGCGGGGGCCGATGCTTTCCACCCCCAGCGCGTCCAGCCGGGCGAAGGCGCGGGCGGCCGTGGCCTCGGCGAAGGGCACGTCGAAGGTCGGCCGCGCCAGGGCGATCACGCCCAGCCGGCCGATCGCGGGATGGATCGGGATGGCCGCGGCCATGGGCTCAGCACTCCGGCTCGAAGGCGGGGGTCGATTCCCGGAACGTCGGGCCGGTGCCGGCGAGCTGCGGGCCGTCGGGGCCGTAGACGGGATGCGCCGTCCACGGCCGGGCCTGGGCGTCGGTCAGCGCGTTGAGGGCCTGCATGTAGCCCGCCCCGTCACCGGCCAGTTGCGCCCGCATGGCGGCGATGTCCGGGAACGCCTGGAAGGCCTGCCACCAGATCGCCCGGCCGGCGAGATAGCCGCTGGCTCCGGCCCGGTAGGCGTAGACGCAGACCCGGCGGAACGCCTCCATGCCTGCACCGGCGGACAGCATCACCCAGGGGCGGCCGGCAAGCCGTCCCAGCCGGTCGAACCAAGCTTGCGTGGCCGCGATCGCCTCGGTGTCGGTCGCTTCCGGGTCGGGCACGTCGGCTGCCGGGATCGGGCTTTCGAGCTTGAACAGATCGACGCCGTAGGTGGCGTCGGCAAAGGCCTCCACCGACTCCAGCACGCGCTCGGGCCGTTTGTCCCGGTGCTCGACATAGTCCTGGGTCTGATGGGCGTCGCTGGCCAGCGGGTACACCAGCAGCTCGAACACATACGGCAGGTCGTACTTGGCGCATGCATTGCCGACCCGTTTGACGAAGTCCTTCTGGTGGCGCAGGACCGCGGCCCCGGCATCCGGGCGGTACCAGGCCAGGACCTTGACCGCGTCGCCGCCGATCCGCTTGATCTTCGGTACGCTCCAGTCCTTGATCTCGGCCGATAGGCGCCCCTCCGGGGTCTCGGTGAACAGCGAGTCCTCCAAGGTGACGATCACCCCCTGCGCCGGGCTGACCAGGTGTATGCCTTGCGGATAGGCGACATGGGGGTCGAGGAGTACGGCAGAGGCGTACGGCGCCAGCTCCGCCACCAGGGCCTGCTTGACGGCGCCGACATCGTCATAGGGCGCCTCGTCCAGCCCTCGGCGCTGCCTGATCAGGTTCTTGATCGGCGGCCGCTGATCGACCGCCAGCATCTTGAACCGGCCCCGGGAGTCGGCCAGGCGGCGCAGGCCCCAGAGTTTGCCGGGCGACAGAGGGAGGACGGTCATGGCGGTCTTCAGGGTTGCGGATCGAGATAGGCGGCAAGCTCGGCCTGGGTCGGGATGCCTTCCCGCCCGCCCGGTCGGGTGCATTTGAGCGCGGCCGCGGCGGCGGCGAAGCGGATCGCTTCGGCCATCGCCTGGCCGCGGGCCAGGGCCAGGGCGAACGCGCCGTGGAACACGTCGCCGGCCCCCAGCGTATCCACCACCGACACCGGGAACGCCGGCCGATGATGCATCCGGCCCGCGTCCAGCCAGCGCACACCATCCCCGCCTTCGGTGACGGCGACAAGGGCCCGGGTTGTGTGCGCTGCGGTATGCAGGGCCGTCGCCATCTCGGCCTGGCCGGTGAACTGGGCGAGACCGGGGCGGGAGAACAGGATGTGGCTGGCCGCCTGGAACGGTGCCGGATCGAGCGGGTCCGGCACGCTGTCGGCGTCCAGCACGCCGGGGACACCGGCGGCCCGCGCCGCGGCGAGCGCATGGGTGGTGCCGGCCGGCCAGCGCAGGTCCCCCAGCACGCAGCCGACGCCGTCCGACCCCAGCAGATCGATCGGCAGCCAGTCGGCCGACGGGTCCAGGCCGGGGTCGAGATAGTTGACGATCATCCGCTCGCCGCCGGGATCGACCGTCACCGCCGACAGGCTGGAGACCGCACCGGGGATGCGCAGCAGACCATCGGTCGCCACCCCTTCGGCGGCCAGCCCCTCGACGATGCGGTCGCCGGCGGGGTCGTCGCCCAGCCGGGCCCACAGCCGCGCCTGCCCGCCCAGCCGTGCGACCGTGACCGCGGCCGTGGCCGCAGGCCCGCCCCCGACCTCCCGATAGCCGGTGGCGAAGTGCTTGCCCTCGGCCGCCGGCAGGGACGGCACCGCGAACACGTGGTCGAGGACGGCGTGGCCGACGCAGACGACGGTGCCGGGGCAGGGCGGGACGGCCATGGCGGCGGCCTCAGGGCCGTTTGAGGGCGGCGCGGACCTTGTCGGCGATCAGCGCGCTGACCCGCTGGTTGCTCTCCACCGTCACGCCGGCGACGTGCGGGGTGGCGATCAGGTTGGGACAGCCGGCGAAGACGCTGTCCGCGGGCAACGGCTCGGTTTCGAACACGTCGAGCGCCGCGCCGCCCAGCCGGCCGTCCCTGAGGGCGGCCGCCAGGGCCGCGTCGTCGACCACGCCGCCCCGGGCGGTGTTGATCAGGACCGCCCGGGGCCTCATCCGGGCCAGGGCGTCGGCATCGATCAGGTGGCGGGTCGTGTCGGTCAGCGGGACGTGCAGGCTGACGGCGTCCGAACAGCCCAGCACCGAATCGAGATCCGCGGGCCGGGTGTGGTGCACCTGCCAGGACGGATCGTCGCGGGAGAGGTGGGAGTCGAACCCCAGCACCGACATGCCCAAGGCGGTCGCCCGGTCCGCCACCTTGCGGGCGATCGACCCGTAGCCGATCAGCCCCAGGGTCTTGCCCGCGACCTCCCGGCCGATCAGCTCGGTCCGCGGCCAGGCCCCGGCGACGGTGCGGTCGGTGGCCAGCGGCGCCGGGCGGAACAAGGTGAACAGCGCGGCGACCACGTATTCCGCCACCGCGGCGGCGTTGGCGCCGATGGCCGGAATGACGGCGATGCCGCGGTCGGCGCACGCGTCGGTATCGATGTTGTCGAGCCCCACGCCCAGCCGGCCGACGACACGCAGATCGGTCGCGGCGGCCAGCAGGTCGCCGCGCACCTGGGTGCGGTTGCGCACGATCAGGGCGGTCGCCCGGCCGACCGCTTCGGCCAGTGCGTCGGGCCGGTCGACCAGGGTGGGATCGTAGACCACGTCATGGTCGGGACGTAAGGCCTCGACGGCCGCGTCGTCCATGAACTCACTGATGACGATCCGGCGAACCATCGTGGCAACGGCCTCGCTTGTCGGGCTGGCGTTCAGAGGGTGGCGAAATCGATGTCCGCATGGCGGTCGAGGGTGCGGTCGACCGGCGGCAGCGGGTACTTCAATCCCGTGGCGCAGTTGAACAGCACGACCCGGTCGCCCGGCGCTACCCGACCATCGGCCAAGGCCTGCTTGTAGGCGGCATGGGTCGCCGCCCCTTCCGGGCACAGCAGCAGCCCGTCGGCGGCCGCCACCTCGGCCTGGGCCTCCAGCAATGCCGCGTCGTCCACGGCGATGGCGAAGCCGCCGCTCTCCCGGACCGCCCGCAGGATCAGGAAATCGCCGACCGCCTGCGGCACCCGGATGCCGGCGGCGACGGTATGGGCGTTCTCCCACCGCGGGGCGTGCTCCTCCCCGGCCTCGTAGGCGCGGACCATGGGGGCGCAGCCGGTCGCCTGGACGGCGACCATCCGCGGCCGCTTGGCGCCGAGAAAGCCGATCGCCTCCAGCTCCTTGAACGCCTTCCACATGCCGATCAGCCCGGTGCCGCCGCCGGTGGGGTAGAAGATCGCGTCCGGCACGTCCCAGCCGAGTTGTTCGGCCAGCTCCAGCCCCATCGTCTTCTTGCCCTCGATGCGGTAGGGCTCCTTCAGGGTGGAGACGTCGAACCAGCCGGTGACCGGCTTGCCGGCGCCGACCAGCTTGCCGCACTCGTCGATCAGCCCGTTGACCCGATAGACATTGCCGCCCTGGATCGCGATTTCCGACAGGTTCACCTCCGGCGTGTCCTCGGGGCAGAACACGGTCGCCTTGATGCCTGCGGCGGCGCAGTAGGCGGACAGGGCCGCCCCGGCATTGCCGTTGGACGGCATCGCCATATGGGTGATGCCCAAGGCCTTGGCCATGGACACCGCCATCACCAGCCCGCGCGCCTTGAACGAGCCGGTGGGCAGCCGGCCTTCGTCCTTGACGATGATCTCCCCGCTCACGCCCAGGCTCCGCTCGGTCGCGGGCAGGCGGATCAGCGGGGTCATGACCTCGCCCAGGGAGACGATGTCGGCGGCCTCGCGCACCGGCAGCAGCTCGCGATAGCGCCACAGACCCTCGGGCCGGCCCGCCAGCGTGTCCCGGGTCAGCGCCGCCTTGACCCCGTCGAGATCGTAACGGACCAGCAGCGGCTTGCCCGCCGCCGACAGGTTCTGGACCGTATCGGCCTCGTACCGCTCCCCGGTATACGAGCATTCGAGATGGGTGACGAAGGACGGCCGCGGTTCGGTCAGGTTCGAGTTCGGATACAGCGCGTGCCCCACGTCGGCGGTCCTTCTCGTTTGCCACGGCGCCACCGTCGGGGACCGGGCCGCCGCCCGTCGCGTCCGCCTGCTGACGATGCCATCTGCTCTGCCTCGCCGGGCTCGACCGGGGATGGTTCGTCCCACCCTCTAGCGTGCTTGACACCCGGACAGATGATTTTCGTCTACGCCGAACGGCCGCACCGGCGCAAGCCGGCAGGCGGGCCAGACCGGAGAGCCGCACCGCCGGGTGCCGGCATGCCGCCGGCATCACGATCGCGCGGGCGTCCGTCGCAGGGCGGTTGGCGGACCGGCACGGCCCCCCCATCTCCCGCGCACGGCCTCGGCGACCCCTGCCGTCGGTCCGATCCCTGGGAGGAGAGCTGTCCCCGTGCCGATGATCCGCCGCTTGCTCATCGCCGGCCTGCTGGCCGGTTTCCCGGCCTTCGCCGCCCCCTCGCCCGCCGCCGCCGCCGACGGTGACCGGTCGGGCGTGTTCTTCCCCGAGACGACCGTGCTCGACAACGGCTTGCAGGTGGTGGTGGTCGAGAACCCGACCGCCCCGGTGGTCACCCAGATGCTGTGGTACCGGGTCGGCGCGGCCGATGAGCCGCCCGGCACGTCCGGTGTCGCGCATTATCTCGAACACCTGATGTTCCTCGGCACCGAGGATCGGCCCGACGGCTTCGGGGACATCGTCCGCCGCAATGGCGGGCGGGAGAACGCGTTCACCAGTTGGGATTTCACCGGCTACTTCCAGTCGGTGGCGGCCGACCGGCTGGGGCTGATGATGGCGCTGGAGGCCGATCGGATGGCCAATCTGGCGCTCGAGCCCGAGGAGGCGCTGAACGAGCGGTCGGTGATCATCGAGGAGCGCCGGCAGCGGATCGACAACAACCCCTCGGCCCGGCTGTCCGAGCAGATGCGCGCCGCCCTGTACCAGAACCACCCCTACCGCATCCCCATCATCGGCTGGGAGCACGAGATGGCCGCCCTGACGGTCGAGGATGCGGTGGCGTTCTACGAAGACTGGTACGCGCCCAACAACGCGGTCCTGGTCGTCTCCGGCGATGTGGAGGCCGAGCGGGTGTTCGCCCTCGCCGCGGAGACCTATGGCCGGGTGCCGGCCCGCCCGGTGCCGGCGCGGGTGCGGCCGACCGAACCCGACCAACAGGCGCCGCGCCGCATCCGGATGCAGGATGAGCGGGTGCAACTGCCGTCCTGGCGGCGGTTCTACCTCGCCCCCAGCTACCGGTCGGAGGGGGCCGAGCATGCCTATGCGCTGCAGGTCCTGTCGGCGATCTTCGGCTCCGGCGGGACCAGCCGGCTCTACCGGTCGCTGGTGGTCGAGCAGGAGCTGGCGGTGGCCGCCGGCATGGCCTACAGCCCGTCCGACCTCGACGAGACCGCGATGGTCGCCTATGCGAACCCGCGGCCCGGGGTCGACCTCGCCACCCTCGAAGCCGCGTTCGATGCGGAGATCGCGCACCTGCTCGCCGACGGGGTGACCGAGGAAGAAGTCGCCCGCGCCCAGGAGCGGCTGGTGATCTACGCCATCCTGGCACGGGACAGCCTGGACGGCCCGGTGCGCACCATCGGCCAGCAGCTTGCCATCGGCCGGACGGTCGAGGATGTCGAGGCCTGGCCCGAGCGGATCCGCGCCGTCACCGCCGATCAGGTCGACGCCGCCGCCCGGGCCGTCCTGCGCGCCGACCGCTCGGTGACCGGCGTGCTCGAACCCGCCCCCCGCCAGACCGCTCAGCAGGTGCAGTGATGCGAACCCGATCCGTACGCGCGACGGCGCGTCCCGCCGCGCCGGTCCGGCCCTGGAGTGCCGGCCTGCTGATCGCCGCCGCCCTGTTCGCCGCCAGCGCCCTGCCGGCCCGGGCGGTCGAGGTCCAGCGGGTGATCAGCCCCGGCGGGATCGAGGCCTGGCTGGTCGAAAGCGACCTGATCCCGGTGATCAGCGTCGAGATCGCCTTCGACGGCGGCATCGAGACCGATCCGGTCGGCCAGGAGGGCCGCGCCCATCTCGCCGCCTCCCTGCTGACCGAGGGGGCGGGGCCGTACCAGGCCGAGGCGTTCCAGGACCTGCTGACCGACAACGCCATCAGCCTGGGCTTCGAGGCCGGCTCGGACGCGGTCTACGGCTCGCTGAAGGTGGTGACCGCCAAGGCCGATCTCGGCTTCGATCTGCTGCGCTTGGCGCTGACCGAACCGCGCTTCGACGAAGCGGCCGTCGCCCGGGTCCGCGCCGGGGTGCTGGCCGACATCCAGCGGCGGGTGGCCGACCCGGAATGGATGGCCCGCCGGGTGTTCTACGGCGAGGCGTTCGCCGGTCACCCCTACGGACGGCCGTCCCGCGGCACGGCGGCGACGCTGGGCGCGCTCGCCGCTGCGGATCTGCGGGCGTTCATGGCCGAGCGGGTGGCCCGGGACGGGCTGGTGATCGGGGTGACCGGGGATATCGGCGCCGAGGAACTGGCGCTGCGCCTCGACCGGGTGTTCGGCGCGCTGCCGGCGGCCCAGGCGCCCGCCCCGGTCCCGGACATCGTGCCGGCACAGGCCGGCCGGACGGTCCTGGTCGAGCGGGCGGGGCCGCAATCGGTGCTGCTGATGACCCAGCCCTGGATCGGGCGGGGCCACCCCGACTATTACGCCGCCCGGGTGCTGAACCACATCGTCGGCGGGGGCGGCTTCGGCTCCCGGCTGACCGGGGAGGTGCGGGAGACAAGGGGGCTGACCTACGGCATCGTCAGCTACGGCATCGATTTCGAGCATGCCGATCTGTGGCAGGTGCGCAGTCAGGTCTCCAACGCGCATGTGGCCGAGGCCCAGGCCGTGATCCGGGAGATCATCGCCGACGTGGCGGAAAACGGCGTCACCCGGGCGGAGTTCGACGAGACGATCCCGTTCCTGACCGGGTCGTTCCCGCTGCAGTTCACCGCCACCGACCGGGTGGCCGCGATCCTGATGGTGATGCAGCGCCGCGACCTCGGGATCGACTTCATCGACCGTCGCAACGCGTATCTCCAAGCGGTGACGTTCGAGGACGTGAACCGGGTCGCGGCCGAGCTGTTCCGCCCCGACGCGCTGTTCACCGTTGTGGTGGGCGATCCGCCGGCGGGCGGCGTGGCGGCGGACGCGGTGATCCCGGCCGCCGCCCTGGCCGCCGAGGAGCTGGCGAGGATCTGACCCCCGGCCCCGGCCCCGGCCCCGGCCGGGGTGCCCCCGGGCTACGCCCGCGCCACCGCATAGCCGGCCGCGGCCAGGGCGGCGGTCGCGGCGTCCAGCCGGTCGGCCTTCACCAGCACGTAGTCGGTGTCGAAGGTCGACACCACGAACACGCTGATGCCGTGGTCGGCCAGCACCGTGGTCAGGCCCGCGACGATGCCGACCAGGGCGAAGTCCAGCGTGCCGTCGACCCCCAGGCAGCGCCATCCCCGCTCGCTGCGGACGCCGTCGGGCACGCACGCCGCCTCGCACACCAGCGAGGTCTCGGTCGGGGTGACCGACAGCGTCAGGAACCGGGACGCCCGCGCCCAGTCCGGCAGGCCGGGGGCCGTCAGCCGGCACACCGCCAGGCGCCACGGGGTCACGGTCAATCTCATCCCAGCTATGCCTCGACCATTCGTGAATCCTGCCGCAGCGTTGCAAAGTGCATCGGCCCCGCCCGTCGTGAAGGCGTGTCTCACCATGATCCACATCGAGCCGCATCGCCAGGAGCTGGCGATCCCCGTCCTGGAGACGCCGCGGCTGCGGCTGCGGCCGCATCGGGTGGCGGACATCGAGGCCGTGGCGGCGATGTGGGCGCTGCCCGACGTGACCCGTTTCATCGGCAGCGGGCCGCGGCCGCACGGCGATGTGTGGCGCAACCTCCTGCGCCATGTCGGGAGCTGGGCGCTGCTCGGCTATGGCTATTGGGTGATCGAGCGCCGGGACGATGGCGGCTTCGTCGGCGAGATCGGCCTGATGGAAAGCCAAAGGGCGACCGAGCCCTCCTTCTCCGGCATCCCGGAGGCCGGCTGGGCGACGGTGCCGGATGCTTGGGGTCAGGGTCTGGCGACGGAGGCGCTGACGGCCGTCATGGCCTGGGCGGACCGGCATCTGACCGCGCCGCAGACCTGCTGCATGTTCGATCCCGACCACGCGGCCTCCCGGCGGGTGGCGGAAAAGGCCGGCTTCCGGCCCTGGCAGGACGCGATGCTCGGCGACGATCCGGTCACCCTGTTCATCCGGGACCGGCGGGTGGGGGGTGTCGCGGCAGGGTCCTGACCGTCCCGAACCCGTCCCGTCCTGCCGGTCGGCAGGCCTGGGGAGAGCCGACGGCGAACCCCGGCACGCCGGCGGTCGCCGGTGTACCGGGGCGGGTCCGATGTGCCGGGGTGTCGCGCGTGCTCTTCCCGGCCTAAGCCGACTGCGGTTACTCCTGCGCCAGGGCCAGGAATTCCGGCACGTGCAGCAGGATGAACTCGTTGTCGTCGGCCACGCCGTGGGCCCGGCCGGTCGAGAAGGGCAGGTTGTTGTCGTTGGCGACGATGATGTGCTCGCCATCGACCCTGTCGACGTCTTCGATGGTCACGAACGGGAAGGCGAACACGCCGTCGATCGTGCCGGTCAGCGCCACGCCCTGGGTGTCGGCGATGGTCAACAGATCGACATAGCCCTCGCGCTCGACGAAGCCGTCGGCATCGGTGGCCGAGAAGTCGAGCATCCACACCCGCTTGTATTCCGCCGGGCGGTTGAAGCAGGTCGGGGTCGGCTCGCCTTCGCAGGCCAGGCGCGGATCGCCTTCGCCGCCGTCCCGCTCGATGTAGAGCGCATGGGTCTCGGTGATGAAGTTGAAGTCGCCGACCGCGTGGCCCGCATCGTCGAACCGGACCCGGTATTCGGTGCCGGTGAAGTCCATCGCCGCGACGTCGAACTCGACCACGCGGACGAACGGCACGCCGTTATGGGTTTCCCGCTCCCCGGTTTCCGGATCGCGCAGCGGCGCTTCGAACATGGGGTAGAGATAGGCGCCGTCGACGGAGGCGGCCAGGCCCTCGAAGCCGCGGCTGCGCTGGACCTCGAACTCCAGCGGGCCCGGGGTCGAGGGGATGGCGATGCGGTGGTTGTCCGGGCTGCGGACGATCTCGCCCTCGACCGGGGTCTCGAAGAACGCGACCACCTCGCCGTCGAGGTTGGTGGCGAACAGATACGGGCCGAACTCGTCGCCGAACCACAGATGGTCGCCGATCGGCTGCAGGCCTTCGAGGTCGAAATCGGCCCCGGTCAGGTAGCGGCTCTGGGTCACCTCGGTGACGATCGGGAACGGCAGGACCTGGTCGGGGTCGCTGAGATAGGTGGTCTCCAGGATGGTGACCCGGCCGGTCTCCCAGTCCGGCGCGATATGCTGGACCATCAGCATGGCGTCCGGGCTGTTCCGCTTGGAGCCGAAGCCGTTGTCGATCAGGCCCAGATAGGTGCCGTCACCCAGCGACTTGATGCCGGAGAAGCCCTGCACCGGCTGGCCGACGAACGGCAGATACAGACCCGTGGTCCGCAGCACGCCCGGGGCGGACAGCCAGGTGCTGCCTTCGCGGCTGTACAGGCTCAGATCCCGCGCGTTGCCCGGACCGGTGAACCGGCCGGAGGTCTGGAAATAGCTCGGCGCATCGGCCGGAGCCGGCACGAAGGTGGTCGCCGGCAGCATGGCGTGGCCCGCCAGGGTGGCCGGGAACGCGTCTTGCGCCTGCGCCGGCGCAGCGGCGGCGAGCACCAGCGCCACGGCCGTCATCGGGATCGGGCGGATCATCGGGACCTCCAGGTCTGAACGGAAAGAGGGTATGCGCCGGGCGCCGCCCCCCGGAGGGGCGGGCGACCGCGGCGGCCGATGATGTAGCCGGCCCGCGTTACGGGTTGGGGACGGGCCTGTGATCCTTGTGGGACGGTCCCGGGTCGGTTCGATGACGGGCCGGGATCGCGGGGGGCCATGCCCCCGATGCCGGCCCGCCCGCGGATCACTCCGCCGCCGCCTTCAGCTTGGGCCGGTCCTTGCCGGCGGTCAGCGGGTCGACCCCGTCGAAGCAGTCCTGAAGGATCTGCTTGAGCTCCGCGATCAGCGGGTAGCGGGCACCGGTCGGGGTGCACTGGTCGTCGAAGGCCTGCACCGCGAGATCGTCGACCACGGCCGTGAATGCCTGTTCCCCGACCCCGGCTTCCCGCAGGGACGCCGGCACGCCGAGATCCGTCTTGAGGTCCTCGATGGCGGCGATCAGCCGGTCGATCTTGGCGTCAACATCGTCGGCGCCGAGCCCGTCGCTGAGCCCGCAATAGTCGGCGATCCGGGCGTAGCGGCCCTTGACGAAGGGGTACCGGTATTGCGGCATCACCCCCATCTTGGTCGGCTGGTCGACCGCGTTGTAGCGGATGACATGGCTGATCAGAAGCGCGTTGGCCAGGCCGTGGGGGATGTGGAACGCCGCCCCGACCTGGTGGGCGAGCGAGTGGCAGATGCCTAAGAACGCGTTGGCGAACGCCATGCCGGCGATGGTGCCGGCATAGTGCATCTTGGACCGGGCCGTGGGGTCGGCCGCCCCGCGATGCACGCTGCGGCCGAGATACTTGAACACCAGCCGGATCGCTTCGAGCGCCTGGCCCTCGGTCATGTTGGACGAGAAGATCGAGGTGAAGGACTCGATCCCGTGGGTCATGACATCGAGCCCGGTATGGGCCGCCAGGCCCGGCGGCATCGACATCACCAGCTCCGGGTCGACGATCGCCACGTCGGGGGTGAGCTGGTAGTCCGCGATCGGGTATTTGACACCCGTCCTGGCGTCGGTCACCACCGCGAACGGGGTGACTTCCGAGCCCGAGCCCGAGGTGGTCGGGATCGCCACCATGATCGCCCGGCGGCCGAGTTCCGGGAACGCGCAGATGCGCTTGCGGATATCCATGAAGCGCAAGGCGATCTCGGCGAACTCGGTCTCCTGATGCTCGTACATCAGCCAGGCGATCTTGGCCGCGTCCATCGGGGAGCCGCCGCCCAGCGCCACGATCACGTCGG
Organism: Alphaproteobacteria bacterium; assembly: GCA_028281265.1. Taxonomy (GTDB): domain Bacteria; phylum Pseudomonadota; class Alphaproteobacteria; order DSM-16000; family Inquilinaceae; genus JANQKE01. The sequence goes on from JANQKE010000081.1 coordinate 34,051, forward strand.
GCTCGAAGCCGGCGAGCTCACCCAGCGCCTCCCGGACGTTGTCGAGGTCGGGGTCGGGCCGCACCCCGGCATAGACCCGCCAGTGGAGGCCGACCGATTCCAGGATGTCGCCGACCCGGGCGACATGGCCGAGCTGCTCCATCGTCGGGTCGGTGATCAGGAAGGCGCGGCGCTTGCCCTTGAGCTCTTTGAGCGCCTGGGACAGGGCGCCGGTGTCGAAATAGATCTTCGGCGGCACCTGGTACCACTGCATATGGGTCCGCCGGGCGGCCACGGTCTTGACGTTGAGCAGGTGCTTCACCCCGATGTTCTCGGACACCGAGTTCCCGCCCCAGCTCCCGCAGCCCAGGGTGAGGGAGGGGGCGAGGCGGAAATTGTAGACGTCGCCGATCGCACCCAGGCTCGACGGCATGTTGATCAGGATCCGCCCCGTCACCATGGCGGCCTGGAACGCCTCGATCCGGTCGGTCCGGCCTTCGTCGGTGTAGAGGACCGAGGTGTGGCCCGCCCCGCCGAACGCGACCACCGCCCGGGCGGTGTCGACCGCTTCCGTGAAATCCTCGGCGACGTAGAACGCCAGGACCGGGCACAGCTTCTCCCGGCTGAAGATCTCGGTCTCGCCGACCTCGGTGCAGTCGACCATCAGCACCTTGGTGTCGGCCGGTACGGTGATCCCGGCCCTCTCGGCGATCTTGGGCGCGGCCTGGCCGACCACGGTGGCGGCGACATGGTCGTGGCCGTCATTGAGGGCTTGCGCGAGCTTCTCCCGCTCCTCCCCGGTCACGAACACCGCACCGCGGCGGGCGAGCTCGGCCCGCACGGCCGGTTCGGCGGCGCGGGTGACGATCATCGCCTGCTCGGACGCGCAGATCATCGAATGGTCGAAGGTCTTCGACATCAGGACCGAGGACACGGCCATCTTGATGTCGGCCCGCTCGTCGACCACGACGGGCGTGTTCCCGGCCCCGACGCCGATCGCCGGGGTGCCGGAGGAATAGGCCGCCCGCACCATGCCGGGCCCGCCGGTTGCCAGGATCAGGTTGATGTCGGCATGGTGCATCAGCGCCTTGGTGGTCTCGACCGTCGGCTGCTCGATGCAGGCGAGGATGCCGTCGGGCGCGCCGGCCTTGACCGCGGCCTCGTGGACGATGCGCACGGCCTGGGCGGTCGACTGCTTGGCGCGCGGGTGGGGGGAGACGACCATGCCGTTGCGGGTCTTCAGCGCGAGCAGGCACTTGAAGATCGCCGTGGAGGTCGGGTTGGTGGTCGGCACCACCGCGGCGACCAGGCCGATCGGCTCGTAGAGGGTCCTGAACCCGCCGCCGGGATCGTCTTCGGCCACCCCGCAGGTCGGGGTGTCGCGGTACTGGTTGTAGATGTACTCGGCGGCGAAATGGTTCTTGATGACCTTGTCCTCGACCACGCCCATGCCGGTCTCCGCGGCCGCCGCTTGCGCCAGCGGGATGCGGTGGGCGGCCGCGGCCATGGCGGCGTCGCGGAAGATGCGGTCGACCTGGTCCTGGTCGAACCTCGCATAGGCCCGTTGCGCGTCCCGGGTCCTGGCGATCAGGGCGTCGAGATCGGTCGGGGCGGCGAGGGGCGTCGCGGTGTCGGACATCGGGAGAACCTCCTGGGGAAAGCGGGAGGGAAAGGGCAGGGCTGCACGGGCTTTCGGCACTCAGGCAGCCGCCCGCCCCCAGGGGTCGGCCCTCCGGGCGGCGGTGTCGTCCGTCATAAGAGGCGGTGTGCGGTCGCGCGCAAGCGGCTGGGCGGCCGGTCCGGCCGGCACCTTGCGTTTCTGAGCTACCTCAATGGGATCGCGGCGTGATTCGCTAGACTGATGCGTTATCGGCTTGGGTTGGTGGGGGCGTCTTGGAGCCTACGCGGTGGCCGCCGGCGTGCTCGCACGGCACCTCGACATCGCTTGCTCGGGATTGATCGAGGCCATCGCCCCGTGCAGCGGCAAGACCAACCTGCAGCGTCACGGCCATCTCTCCTCCGCTTATTGTCCGCGGCCGAGTTGCATCGCCGCCGGTGGGGACCATTGCAGACCGTCCGCACTGGGTCCGCGACATGACATCCAACGAAGATGGGGGTCTGCACCCTCCAGGTCAGCGCTTTGGAGGGCCTTGCTACTGTCTGAAAGCTAGCCCTCGCTTTCCGGAAACGGCGTGACCCGACATCGCCGCCAGATGAAGACGCAAACATCCCGGGGGGCTCACCAGCTTCACTCACTCAGTTCTGGCGAAGATGCGATAGTTCGAGGGTAAAGGCTATTTTCGGTTGAATATCATACACAGAACTGGCCAGATGTGGCGGCTCCATCCAACCTGCCGTCTGCGTTCTGTCAATCGCATGCCTGATGATTAGACTCTTTCAAGCCAACGAACCTGATCTTGAGGATCATGTTCGATCCATGCATCGCTTTCGGGCGCAATTGTTTGGTGACGAATTGGGCTGGGATGTGATTGTCGATAGTGATCTATGCGAGAGAGATGAATTTGATCGAGTAGACACAGTTTATTGTACCGTCAGTACGGTCGATGGAGAGATGATCGGCTGCTGTCGATTAGTTGATTGCAAAATGCCTTACATGATCAAGGAAAAATGGAATTATCTACTGCTATCAATTGAAAATCCGAGTCTAAAGACTTCTTGGGAACTTAGCCGATTCGGTGTTCTGAGCCGTAACTTAGATATAATGGCACGATTGAAGCACGGTCAATCCGTTGCGACTCAGTTATTCTATGGTGTGGTTCGGTTCTGCTCTATTGTTGGCATTAATGACATCTATGCCTTACACAGTGACAGTGTCGAGCGAGCCGCACGAAAATTAGGATGTTGCCCTGCTGCTACTAGTAGTTTCATGATGATAGGAAAGGATCGTTGTCGGGTTGGGCGGTATGCTATCGATGAAGAACTGTTCCATAAACTGGGCGCACAGCTCAGCGCCGATCAGCGGCAGTGCGAATTCAGTGAACACCTTATCTGGCGTGTGTGCGAGCAGATTGCAAAAGCTGAATTGGAGGTGTGAATGATTCGGATTATCTCGGACCCTATTGCCTTTTTTGTGGGGCTGGCGAGCGATGAGAGGCGGTTCAGATGGTTCTGGCTCTTCGAGAAGGGGCCTCTAACCCGGATTGATCACAGCGTGGTGTGTTTGTGACGGTGTGGTCCCAGTTTGTCGTGTTGATCGACGCGATGGTGGTTTTTGGGATGCTCGAGGCATGGGA
>JANQKE010000147.1 GCA_028281265.1 Alphaproteobacteria bacterium
ACGGAAAACCCAAAAAACTCGCCATCACCGCCCTCATGCGAAAGCTCCTACTCCTCGCCAACGCACTCCTCAGGGATAACCGCACCTGGAACAACTCAAACGCTTGACCAACACGGATACTCTAGCCGGGCCCGGTGGGCTGGCCCGGCGTTTGGGTAGAGGGCTGCGGCCGGGTCGCCTGGGGGAGCAACGACCCGGCCGCGGGCGCCCCCGCCGCCGGGTCGCCGGCGCTCTGGGGCGTCGCGGCGTCGTCCGGTGGGCGGGTGGCGTGGGTATTCACGAAGGCTTCAAGATCCTTGAACGCGATGCGCCATTCCCGACCGATCCGGATCGCCCGCAGGCTTTGGTCATGGATTGCCGCGCGCACGGTCGCCTCGTTGATCCGCAACAGGGCGGCGGCTTCGTGAACGGTAAGCAAGGGTCGGCTGAGCACGGTCAACATCCTTCATCCCCATCAGCCACGGCTGCGCGCCTTTCGGCGCAGCCAACGGTGGTTGACGGTCATGGAGGCTAGTGGAGCGTCGTTGAGCGCGCTTTGAGGTGGGTCAAGCCGAGGGGACGATGCGCGCCGCGAGGGGGACGGTTTCCACCGCCCATGCGGTGATGACGGGCCGAATTGTGGCCACCGGCACGGTTAGGAGGTGTCGTCGGGTCGATCGGCTGCTATCAGTCGGGCGTCCGTCCCGCGTCCTCCGCCAGCCGTTTCAGCGCCGATGTTCTCGAAGATTCTGATCGCCAACCGGGGGGAAATCGCCTGCCGGGTCATCAAATCCGCCCGCCGGCTGGGTATCGGGACGGTTGCGGTCCACTCCGAGGCCGATGCCGATGCGCTGCATGTGCGGATGGCCGATGAGCGGGTGCCGATCGGCCCGGCGCCAGCGACCCAGTCCTATCTGGCGATCGACAAGATCGTCGCGGCGTGCCGGCAGACGGGGGCGGAGGCGGTGCATCCTGGCTACGGCTTCCTGTCCGAGAACAGGGCCTTTCGGGACGCGCTGGACGCGGCCGGCATCGCCTTCATGGGTCCGCCGGCCAATGCCATCGCCGCCATGGGGGACAAGATCGAGTCGAAGAAGCTGGCGCAGGCCGCGCGCGTGTCGTCGGTGCCCGGTCATCTCGACGCCCTGGCCGATGCCGAGGCGGCCGTCCGCGTGTCGCGGGAGATCGGCTACCCGGTGATGCTCAAGGCGTCGGCCGGCGGCGGCGGCAAGGGCATGCGCATCGCCCGCGACGACACCCAGGCGCGGGAAGGCTTCACCTCCGCCACCAACGAGGCGGTGTCGAGCTTCGGCGACGCCCGCGTGTTCGTGGAGAAGTACATCGAAGAGCCGCGGCACATCGAAATCCAGATCCTGGCGGACCGGCACGGCACCTGCCTGTATCTGGGCGAGCGGGAATGCTCGATCCAGCGCCGGCATCAGAAGGTGATCGAGGAGGCCCCGTCGCCCTTCCTCGACCCCGAGACCCGACGGGCAATGGGCGAACAGGCGGTCGCCCTGGCCGAGGCGGTCGGCTACGAAAGCGCCGGCACGGTCGAATTCATCGTGGACAAGGACAAGAATTTCTATTTTCTGGAGATGAACACCCGGCTGCAGGTCGAACACCCGGTGACCGAAGAGATCACGGGTCTCGATCTGGTCGAATGGATGATCCGGGTCGCGGCAGGCGAAGCGCTGCCGTTTGGCCAGGACGACATTTCGCTCGATGGCTGGGCGATCGAGGCACGGGTCTACGCGGAGGATCCGGTGCGCGGCTTCCTGCCGTCGACCGGGCGGCTGGTGCGCTACCGGCCGCCGGCGGAGAACGACACGGTCCGGGTCGACACCGGCGTGGACGAGGGCGGCGAGATCTCCATGTTCTACGACCCGATGGTGGCCAAGCTGATCACCAAGGGGCCGGACCGGGCATCGGCGATCGCGGCGATGCGCACGGCCCTCGATGCCTTCCACATCCGCGGGATCGGCCACAACATCCCGTTCCTGGCCGCCCTGATGGCGCATCCGCGCTTCGTCGAAGGCCGGTTGTCGACCGGTTTCATCGCCGAGGAGTTCCCCGACGGCTTCGACGGGGCGGACCTGCCGGCGGCGACCGGCAAGCGGCTGATCGCCTTCGCGGCGGCCCTGGCGATGCGCGGGGCGATCCGGGACCGGATGATCAGCGGGCAGTTGCCGGGCCATCATCCGTCCGTGCCGCGGGACTGGGTGGTCCGCGTCGACCGCACCAACCACCCGGTGCACATCCATACCGTCGACACCGGCTTCGAGGTCACGATGGCGGGCGAGACGCTGTCGGTGATCGGCGAATGGGCGCTGGGGGCGACGGTGATCGAGGCCTTCATCGGCGGCGAACGGATGGCGATCCAGGTCGACTATGACGGGATCGGCTACCGGCTGACCCATGCCGGCGCGGTCATGACGGCCCAGGTGATCTCCCCCCGGGCGGCCGACCTGGCCGACCTGATGCCGGTGAGGATCCCGCCGGACATGTCGAAATACCTCTTGTCGCCGATGCCGGGGCTGCTGGTGTCACTGTCGGTGGATATCGGCGCACCGGTCGAAGCCGGCCAGCCGCTGGCCGTGGTCGAGGCGATGAAGATGGAGAACATCCTGCGCGCCGAACGCCGCGGCGTGGTCAGAGCCGTCCTGGCCGAACCCGGCAGCAGCCTGACGGTCGACCAGCAGATCCTGGAGTTCGAGTGACCGCGGCTTCGATTGCATCGCCGGGTATTGTGATATTAAGTGTTTCACCATCAAGACACAAAGAACACCGAGTTTTTATTTTTCAACACAAAGATCACAAAGAATCACGAAGAATTCAAATGAAAACGAGAATTATATGCAAATTATTAATTTCTTATCATTATTCAGTTATATAATGATATAGATTCTTTATAAGGAAATATTATATTATACTAAGTGTATTCATATTATTTCTTGAGAATAAAGTAAGAATCATGTTTTTCTATAACTGTGGTAAATCCAAATCCTGAATGAATATATATTCAATATGCCAGATGAATTGGAGAGGGTTTTGCCAGATCAATATTCAAAGTTGCAAACATACACTCCTTCTTAGCATTCATACTGAAAATGAAACTTGGTGTCCTTGGTGCCTTGGTGGTGGATATTATTACCCGATCACGGCAGGATAGGATCCCAGCCGGCACGGACACGGGTGAAGCGGCAAGCAGATACGCCTTCGTGCTTCTTCGTGGTCTTCGTGTTGAAAAATAAAAACTCGGTGTTCTTTGTGTCTTGGTGGTGAAACACTTGATAATACAAATACCCCCACACCGGTCACCGCAGGATAGGATCCCAGCCGGCACGGGCGTGGGTTCGGACAAGGCTGCCGGCACGGCCCATGACGGCCCGGGCCTCAGCCAGGGTGCGGCAGCCATCGGCGGTGAGCCAGGCGATCAGCTTCATCATCACCTCGGCGGTGACCAGCGCATCGCCCAGGGCGGTATGCCGGCCCCGAGGGTCGATCGACAGGCGATCGGCCAGGGCATCGAGATTGCCGTCGTCGACCGACGGGTCGAGACCGGCATGGAGAAGTCCGGTATCCAGGCAGACCGGCGGTTGCCAGGGCAGGCCGGCCCGCTCGCATTCCCGGCGCAGCAGCGAGAGATCGTAGCCGATATTGTGCCCCACCCAGACGCAGCCGGCGACAAACGGGACCACGTCCCGGGACCAGATCGCGGCGAACGGCTCGGCGTCGGCGACCATGGCGGTGGTGATGCCGTGAACTCCCGTCGCGACAAGCGGGATCGGCACCCCGGGGTTCACCAGGCGGTCGACGGTCAGCTCGGACAAGGGCGCACTGCCGTGCATCCGCACCGCCCCGATCGCCACCACCCGGGCGGAGGCTACGTCCAGCCCGGTGGTCTCGGTATCCAGCACGACCGCGGGCAATTCGGTCAGCGGCGTGGCTTCGGTGAAACCGGTCCGCAAGAGCGCCGGCGCCCGGTGGAGGGAAAGGTCGTGGGCGATCTCCCCATGTCGGCTGAGGTCCCGCGCGGCAAACGCGATCACGGCCCCGCCACCTTGGTCGGCCGGCAGGGCCGTGATCCGGGCCTGGATCTCGGTTCCGTCGGCGAGATCGAGGCCGACCCGCATCGGCCGGCCGCCGGCGATGGCCGCACCGATGGCGAGTTCGAGATCGTGCCGTTCGATGCTGGCGAACACCGACGTGCCGACGATGCCGTGCTCGGCCCCCAGCAGCGTCGCGGCCGGTCCGTTGATCAAGCTGATCAGCCCGGTCGACGTGACGGCGATCATGCCCTCGTCGATGGTGGCCAGGACGGCCGCCAGGCGGGCGTCCGGCCGCTGAGCCGACCGGGCCATCCGGTCGGTCAGGTGCATTGCCGCACCGACCAGCGGGGCCAGGGGTCCGGTCCGGCGCGCGGGGTCCCGCCAGGCGGGGGGCGGGGCGAAACCCGGCGGGGTCACGGTCACCATCTCCGCCCGCAACCGCTCGATGGCAGCGGCGCGGGCGCGGAGCCCCTGCCACGCCGACACCAGGGCGCCAACGCCGACAGCAGCGCAGGCAACGGCCAGGCTGAGCCGCAAGGGATCGCCGGCGGGGGCAAAGGCGAGGACTCCGGCACCCAGAACCGCAAGCGCCAGCATGGCGGCACCGCCGATCGCCAGCCGCGCGGCAAGGGCACGGTCGGTCGGTGGCGCTCCGGCCATGTCTCCCTCCCCTCTCCGATGGCACAGCACAGCCGGCGCGTCCGGCAGGCCGCACCCGGGACCGCAAGACCCGGGTGTCGCCGGATAGGGGCCGTTTCCAGGCGTTCGATACGTCAAGCAGGCACCGTACTGGGTTTCGCTCACGCGCACCCCAGCCTGCATAGCGAACCATCGAACCCGCCCGCCCGGGCCGTCGCGTCGGGCGACAGCCTGTCGGACGCCTATTCTACACGGCCAGGTACTGCTCCCGCAGGTCTTCGTTATCGAGCACTTCCTGTGCACGGCCGCGGAACACCACCTCGCCCATATCGAGGATGATGGCGGAGTCGGCGATGCGCAGGGCGGCCAGCGCGTTCTGCTCGACGATGATGGTGGTGATGCCCTCGGCCTTCACCTTCTCCACCGTCCTGGCGATCTCGGCGACGATGGTCGGGGCCAGGCCCTCATAGGGTTCGTCGAGCAGGAGCAGCTTGATGTCGCGGGCGAGCGCCCGGCCGATCGCCAGCATCTGCTGCTCACCCCCCGACAGGGTGATCGCTTCCTGCTTGCGACGTTCGCCCAGCCGCGGGAACAACGCGTACACCCGTTCGAGGTCCCAACCCCTGGGCGGGGCGACCTGGGCCAGGATCAGGTTCTCCTCCACCGTGATGCCGGGGATGATCCGCCGGTCCTCGGGCACCAACTGGATGCCCTGCTGGGCGGCCTGGTGGGCCGCCATCTTGTGCAGCGGCTGATCTTCGAGCCAGATCTCCCCGGCCTCCAGATGCGGTGCATGGGCCCGGGCGATGGTCCGCAGGGTCGAGGACTTGCCGGCGCCGTTGCGACCCAAGAGGGCGACGATCTCGCCCTTGTCGATCTCGAAGCCGACCCCTTGGACGATATAGCTCTCGCCGTAATAGCTCTGCATGTTGCTGCAGCGGAAATACGGCTGGCCGCCGGCCCCGGCTCGGGGCTCGGCCGCGGGTTGGTCGACCATCAGTGCTCCCCTCCCAGATACGCTTCGCGGACCTTCGGATCGCCGCGCACCTCGTCGGGCTTGCCGTCGGCGATGATGCGCCCCTGGGCCAGGACGGTGATCCGTTCGGCCAGGGAGAAGACGACATGCATGTCGTGCTCGATCACCACCTTGGTCACGCCGGTGTCGGCGATTTCCTTGAGCAGGTCGATCGTCTTGTTGGTGTCGTGCCGGGCCATGCCGGCCGTCGGCTCGTCGAGCAGCAGAAGCTTGGGGTGTGCGGCCAGGCACACGCCCAGTTCGAGCCGCCGCTTGTCCCCTCGGGACAGGTGCCCGGCGTCTTCGGCGACCTTCCCGCCAAGGCCGACCCGGCGCAGGATGGCGCTGGCCTCGTCCATCACCTCGCTGCGCTTGAGCGACTGGTGCGGGTTGACGGTGAACTGGCCGTCCCGCTTGGAGAAGCCGGCGATCGCGACGTTCTCCAAAAGCGTCATGCCGGGGAAGATCTGCGGGGTCTGGAACACCCGGGCGATGCCGCGCTGGATGATGTTGTGCGGGCTCACCCCTCGTAGCGGCGTGCCGTCGAACACCACCTCTCCCTCATCGGCTTCGATCAGACCGATCATGACGTTCAACAGGGTCGATTTGCCGGCCCCGTTGGGCCCGATGATCGCGTGGATCGAGCTCCGGGCGACGGTGAGGTTGACGTCGCCCAAGGCCTGCAAGCCGCCGAAGCGTTTGGATACGCCGTTGACCTGCAGGATGTCGTCCCGGTCCTGCGCCGCGCCGTTTGCGCCTGTGGCCATGGTGATGCTCTCCCTTCCCTCGCCGGCCGTTCAGCGCAGGCGCTCTTCGGTGCCATATTTGGTCTCGGTCAGCTCCATGTCGGGCACGTTGTGCCGCCGGGCCCGCAGGCGGTTGCCGGTCGCCTTCCACACCATACGGGCCAGGTCGACGAAGCCGCCGGGCAGGAACGCCACCACGAACACGAACACCAGCCCCAGGATCAACCTCCACTGCTCCCCGATCACCGCCTGGACCACGTTCTGGAAGTAGAGCACGAAACCGGCACCGATGATCGGGCCGACCAGGGTGCCGACCCCGCCGATCACCGACATGATCACCACCTCGCCCGAGGTCGACCAGTGCAGGAACTTCGTCGCCACATAGGGTTCGTAGGTCACCATCAGGAACCCGGCGACCCCGGCATAGTGAGCGGAGATGATGAACGCCGCCATCTTGTACCGCCACACGTTGATGCCGGTGTATTCGAGCCGCATCGGGTTTTCCTTGATCGCCCGCAGCATCACGCCGAACGGGGAGTTGCGGAGGCGCAAGGCCATGGCGTAGCCGATCGCCAGCATCGCCGCGGCGATGTAGAAGATGGTCAGCCCGTCCATCTTCACCCCGAACAGGTTGGGCTCCTGCAGCCGGGTCATGCCGTCATACCCGCCGGTGAGCGGCGCGAAGATCGACAGGGCCGCGGCGAACAGCATCTCGGCGAACGCCAGCGTCAGGATCGAGAAGTAGATCCCCGTCCGCCGCATGGCGAGCAACCCGATCACCACGGCCAGGATCAACGTGCCGACCTGGGAGGCCACGAACGCCACGATCACGTTGTCGCTGACATCCCGGTACATGAAGCCGGTGACATAGGCCGCCCCGCCGAAGAAGGCCGCGTGACCGAACGACAGGTACCCCGTGAAGCCCAGGAGGATATCGAAGCCCAGGACGAAGATGCCCCAGATCACGATCAGGGTCGCCAGGCCTTCGTAGCCGCCCAGAACCGGAATCCACAGCGGCATGCTGAAGATGACGATCGTGAAGGCGGCAAGAGCGACCGGCTCTCGCTTGAACACCTCCAGGATGCCACCCCGGTCGCCGGCGGGGGCTGCGATGCCCCCCGCCGACCGGTCGTCAGACGTCGTGCTCATTCGAACACCCCTTTCCGGCCCAACAGGCCGCGTGGACGGAAGAGGAGAACCACCACCGCGATCAGATAGATGATGACCGCCTGGATATCCGGATTGTCCGCGGTGAAGGCCAAGGAGAGGCCGATGATGACGGCGGCCAGCACGGCACCGGCCAGCGAGCCCATGCCACCGATCACCACCACCAGGAACGACGGCACCAGCAGCTTCATGCCCTGGTCCGGGGTGACCCCCAGGATCGGACCGCCGAACAGCCCGGCGACGCCGGCGATCGCCGCCCCCAGCCCGACCACCATGGCGAACCGGCGAGCGATGTTGATGCCGAGGAACTGCACCATGTCCGAATCCCGCATGCCCGCCCGGACGATCAGGCCGAAGCGCGTGAACTGCAGCAGATAGAACAGCACGCTGACGGCCACGATGGTCACGCCGATCAGAATGATCCGCCAGTAGTCGAAGGTGACGAACCCGTCGATGAACGGCAGCCAGAGCTGCGGCGCCTCCTGGAAGACCGGAACCGGCGGGATGACGGCACCGGGCCCGTAGAAGATGATGACCCCGTCCCCCCAGTCAGGGCGGGGGAAGGGAATGTTGTTGGCGCCGAACAACCACTTGGCGACTTCCTCGACCACGATCGCCAAACCGAACGTCACCAGGATCTGGTCGGTGTGCGGCCGATCGTAGAAGAACCGGATCACTCCACGCTCGAACACGACACCGACGACGAACAAGAACAACGGGACCACGATCAGGGCGACGGTGAAGTCGACGTTGATCGCGACTTGCACGGCCGCGTAGATCGCGATGACGTACAGGGCGCCGTGGGCGAAGTTCACCACCCCGAGGGTGCCGAAGATCAAGGTGAGGCCCAACGCCAGCATGGCGTAGATCGCCCCGATCTGCAGACCGGCAAGGACGGTGAGGAAGAGGTCGTTCATGGTGGAGTCCCCAATGGACCGGGGAAGCCCGCACCGCCGGGTCGGCGGTGTGGCACGGACCCGACACCGGCTCCGCCCGGGCGAGACACGCTCGCCAGGTCCCGTCGTCGGGCTTCAGAGGCCCCGGCGGACCGCGATCCGCCGGGGCCGGCTATCGACTGACCCTCCTTGCCGGGGTCAGGCCGGGCAGTACTCGCCCAGCTCACCCGGGAAGGTGTCGATCGGATACTCGACCACCGACCGCGGCACGGTATCGACGATCTGCAGCAGGTCGAACTCGCTGGTCCGCGCCGACGGGGCCTTGCCCCGCACCACCAGGATGTCGTGGAATGACTGGTGATCTTCGGCCCGGTAGAGGGATTCGCTGTCGTAGCCGTCACCGGAATAGGTCATGCCTTCGAGCGTCCGGATGACCTCCGGTGCGTAGAAGGTGCCGGCCATCTCGCAGGCGTTGGCGTACAGGATGCACTGGACATACGCCGTATGCGCGGCCTGGGACGGCGGGAAGCCGTACTCCTCCTCGAACGCCGAGACGAACGCGAGGGCACCGGGATTGTCCTTGGTCCAGTTCCAGTTGGTGGTGCCGAACACGCCTTCGACATTGTCGCCGGCCCCGCGGGCCATCAGGCGGCTGTACAGCGGCACGACGATCTGGACGTCGCGGCCGTTCTTCTGCAGGTCCCGCATGCCGAACTGAACGGCCTGGGTGACCGAGTTGACCATGTCGTTGCCGTAGTGGTTGAGGATCAACACGTCGGCATCGGAGTTCAGCACGGACACCAGGAACTGCGAATAGTCGGTCGCGCCCAGCGGCGTGGCGATGTTGCCGACGGTGTTCCAGCCCTGCGCCTCGGTGGCGTCCTTGATGGAGCCGCTCATCGAGTGGCCCCAGTTGTAGTCCGCGGTCAGGTGGAAGGCGGCCCGGTCGCCGCCATACTCGTTGGCCAGGATCGGACCCAGCGCCAGACCGGTCATATGGGTGTTGAAGAACTGACGGAACCCGTAGCGCCGCCGGTCGACCCCGGTGGTCTCGTTGGCGTGGGTCAGCCCGTGCATGTAGACGATGCCCATCTCCTGGGCGAGGTACTGCCGGGTCACCGCCGTCGCCGAGGAGGAGCCGCCGCAGAACATGATCACGCCGTCGCGTTCGATCATCCGGCGGGCGGACTGCCGTGCGGCGTCCGGGTTGGTCTGGGTGTCGCCGGTGACGTGGACGACCTGCTTGCCCAGCACCCCCTGACCGGTCAGGGCCAACGGCTGCAGGGTCGCAAGGATCCCGCCGCCTTCGTTGATGTGCTTCTGGGCCAGCTGCAGGGCACGCAGCTGGTCGGCCCCCTCATCGGCGTAGGCGCCGGTCATCGGCACGTTGAAGCCGAAAGTCACGGTCGGTCCTTCGACCGGAAAATTGCCGACGGTGGCACATTCGCCTTGTGCCCAGGCGTTCTTGACGAAGAAATGCGGGGTGACGAGTGCGGTACCCGCCAACGCCGCACTACCCCTCAACACGCTGCGGCGCGACGCGCCCTTCTTTGTCATGGTCATCATATTCCCTCCCGTTAGTTCTTGGAGAAGAAAGTTTCTTGCTCCGAAGGCCGTCATTTAGGTGAGGGATTTCCGGAGTGTCAAGCGGCGCACAGGGCCGGTATCGCGCCGGTGCAAGGGTGAATGACCCTTATTAATCAGGGGTTATATCGCTGAAATCCTTGGATTTCCTGGCCTCCGACCGAAGCGGCCCCAATTACCCAGTTCGCGCTTGTGCGACCATTGACGTAGACCGCCGGCCAAGACGGCGGCGACCGGATCCAAGCAGAAACCAAGATGTGACGGTTCCGGTAAGCGGAAGGGATGAAATCGGCCTCCGATTGCTGCACTGCAACATAAACGGCGAGGATTTAATGGTACCGGATACCTGGCGGCGGCTGCCGTGCAGGCCGGCCGCTGCGCCGGCCGCCGGGGCCATGCTAGATCATCCTGCGTTCAGATGGACTCATCTGAACGCAGATAAGATGATCTAGTTTAAAGAGTTAGAGCATCCTGCGTCCGTTCGGACGCAGGATGCTCTAGGCTGACGCCGCCCCCTTCCCCCCGTCGCACCCGAGCGCCGATGCCCTCACCGACCCCACGCGCGGCCGCAACGGCCCGCATCCTGCTGGAAACCCGATCCGTTCTGTTCCGACCCGACGAGCCGTTCACCTTCACCTCCGGCCGGATCAGCCCGGTCTATGTGGATTGCCGGCGGCTGATCTCCTTTCCCCGGGCGCGGGCGGCGCTGATGCGCCTGGCGACCGAGCAGCTTGCCGAAGCGGCCGGGGCGGAAGCGTTCGACCGGATCGCCGGTGGGGAGACGGCCGGCATCCCCTTCGCCGCGTGGATCGCCGACCGGCTGGGGCTGCCGATGGCCTATGTGCGCAAGAAGCCGAAAGGCTTCGGCCGCAACGCCCAGATCGAGGGGATCGTCGAGGAGGGCGACCGGCTGCTGCTGGTCGAGGATCTGGCCACCGACGGCGGTTCGAAGCTCAATTTCGTACATGCCCTGCGCCAGGCGGGGGCTGAGGTCGCGCACTGCTTCGTCGTCTTCCACTATGGGATCTTCCCCCAGTCGGTGGCCGATCTGGCGGCCGAAGGGGTGAGCCTGCACGCGCTGGCGACCTGGTCCGACGTGGTCGAGACCGCCGATCAGGCCGGTGCGTTCACTGCCGATCAGGCGGCATCGATCCGGGCCTTCCTGGCCGATCCCGATGGCTGGCCCGCGACCCGGCAGACCGGCTGAACCGGTCGCCCAGGCGGCTCATACCGGTTTGCGCTGCGGCTCATACCGGTTTGCGCCGAAGTGACCTCCTCTCCCGTCGTCCTCGCGTTCAGGCGTCCCGCAAGACTTTTAGGCTCGCGTAGGCGCGGGCCGGGCGCGGGCGCGGGCGCGGGCGCGCCTGCCACGTCGCGATGAGGCTTGCTCATCACAACTCGGTATCAGCCCTTGATGGCGGTGGCCGTAACCGTGTTGCCGCGCTGCCGTTCCCGAATCGCGATGTAGAGAGTCGCAACGAAGATCACCGCACCGCCGACCCAGGTGTAGAGATCCGGGCGTTCCTGGAAGAAGTACCAGGCGATCAGCGTCGCCCAGACCAGCTTGAAGAAGTCGAACGGCATCACCAGGCTGATGTCCCCGAGCCGCAGCGCCTCGGCCATCAGCATCTGGCCCACGCCACCCGAGACGCCGAGGGCGACCAGCCAGGCAACCTGCTCCCAGCTCGGCGTCTGCCACACCAGCAGGGCCGGGATCAGGGACAGCGGCGCCATCAGCAACGACATGTAGGCCGTGATCACCACCGAGCTGTCGGTCCGGCCGAGCACCTTGATGATCGACAGCGCGATCGCCCAGGCGAACGCCGCGATCAGGACCAGGATCGGGCCCAGCCCGATCTCCGCAAAGCCGGGGCGCAGCACGATCAGACAGCCCAGGAAGCCGACCACGATCGCCGTCCAGCGCCGCCAGCCGACCGCCTCCCGGAACAACAGCATCGCCAGGAGCGTGGCGAAGATCGGGGCGGAGAAGGCCAGGGCCGTCACCACCGTCAGCGGCGTGATCGACAGCGCGTAGAAGAAGGTCAGCATCGCCGCGGTGTTCATCAGCGCACGGGCGATGTGCAGGCCGATCTTGCCGGTCTTCAGGAGATCCAGGCCGTCCCGGATGAACCAGGGCAGGATCACCAACAGCCCGAAGACGTTGCGGAAGAAGGCGATGACGAAGGGGTGTAGCTCCGCCGACAGATGCCGGATCGCCCCGTGCATGCAGGAGAAGAACACCGTCGACAGGATCACCGCCAGCACGGCACGGGTGGCGGCAAGGTTCGGGGCAGCGGGGCTGGCCATATCGGTGCATATGATCCCGATCCCGCCGCACCGCCGTCAACGCGCATGGGCGGGGGGGCGGGTCTGCGTTCGGGCGCCCGGTGGCTCCGGGCAATGGTTTGGCAACGCCTCGGCTCTACGGTCGGGCTTCATCCGCCATGTCCGTTCGGGAAGCCCGCGCCCCATGACCAGCCTGTTTCAAAATGCCGAACTGGTGCGGCGCCTGATGCGCGCGGTCCAGCATCTGTCGGTCAAGGATTGCGACGGCATCGCCGAAGCCATGGCAGCGCTGGAGCAGATCGCCACCGACGATCCGGAGGTCGTGGACGAGATCGGCGGCAGCCTGACGGCGCTGCGGGCCGCGGCGGACGGCGGCGACGTGCTGCCGGCGATCGATGCCTTGGCCGGCGCGGCGGAACGGCTGATCGAGGTCGGCTTCTTCCGGGTCCGGCCCGACCGGCCGCAGCCGGCCGATGCCTTCTGGATCCGGGACCCGCTGCCCGATCCCGGCGACGGTTCCTGACGCGGTCGTTGCGGGACCGGCCGGGCCGCGCAAGACCGTCCGGCAGACGCGCCGCCGGCCGGTGGCGGCATGCCTGCACCCGGACACACCGCGTCATGCGGGATCGGCGCGGGCGTGCCGTGCGCCGCCAGGCTATGGTCGGTGCCATGGACACCCTCAGTGCCTTCGCGATCGCCGTGTCGATCTACCTCGCCGGTGTGATGACGCCCGGGCCCAACACGCTGATCATCATGCGGCAGGCGTTGACGGTGTCGCGCCGCGCGGCGTTGTACAGCCTTGCCGGGGTGTGGCTGACCAGCCTGTCCTTCGCGGCGATCGCCCTGTTCGGGGTCACGGTGATCGTCGCCGTCCTGGACGAGGTGGCTTGGGCGATCAAGCTGGTCGGCGGGCTCTATCTCATCTGGATCGGGATCCGGACCTGGCGGTCGGCCCGCCTGCGCGTGCCGGCCGATGCCTTGGCCGCCGGGGTGGGCGAGTCGGCGTTCTGGCCGGCGTTCCGGCTGGGCTTTCTGACCGGCATCAGCAACCTGAAGTCGATCGCTTTCTTCTTTTCGATCTTCGCCACGGCGATCGACCCCGGCATGGCGGCGGCGGTCAAGCTGGCCTTGCTGGCCGCGATCGGCATCTTGTGCTTCGGCTGGTACGGCCTGCTGGCGGTGCTGCTGTCCAGTCCGCCGGCCCAGGCGGTCTACGCCCGGATCAAGACGGCGGTGGATCGGACGATCGGTGTGGCCCTGGGGATGATCGGCCTGGGCTTCGTCGCCGCAGCCCGCCCCTGACGCCCTCACCGGATGGAGGCCAGATCATGGCAGCCGACCTACCCCCCAGCGCCGCCAGAGTTCAGTCCGCCCTGTTGGCCGCGGGGGTGGACGGCCGGGTCGTGCTGTTCGACCGGTCGACCCGTACGGCCGAAGAAGCGGCGGCGGCCATCGGCTGCGCCGTCGCCCAGATCGCCAAATCGCTGGTCTTTCAAACCAAAGGGTCGGCCGAGCCGGTGCTGGTGATCGCCAGCGGCGCCCATCGGGTCGACGAGACGGCCGTGGCCCGGGCCCTCGCCGCCCGGATCGACGGCCAGGAGATCGCCCGGGCCGACGCCGCGTTCGTGCGGGAGCGGACCGGCTACGCGATCGGCGGAGTGCCGCCGATCGGCCGGCTCGACGGCGGCCATGTGGTGCTGGACCGGCATCTGACGACGCTCAGCCCGATCTGGGCCGCAGCCGGCACGCCCTTTGCCGTGTTCCGGACCGAAGCGGAAACCCTCCTCCGGCTCACCGGCGCGACTCTGGCCGACATCGCCAAGCGTTAGCGCGGCCGGGGACGGCGCCGCAGCGACGATCCGCCCCGGAACGGGGCGGGTTTGGCACGGACGCCGGTCGGGCTATGTTCCTGAAGCGGTGATCGCCGTCGCCTGCGTGTCCGATCCGCTGCGCTCGAGGGTTCCCCCGATGGCCAAGAAGCCCGACTACCAGACCCTGTTTCCGACCACGGCCGTGGATCTGGCCGGGGAGGTCGGCTGGGACCGGCTGACCCTGACCCAGGTGGCCGCGGCGGCCAAGTCCGACCTCGGCACCCTGCGGGCCCACTTCACCGGCAAGGACGCGTTGCTGACCGGCTTCGGCACCTATGTCGACCGCCGGGTGCTGGCCGAGCACGATCCCGAGCCGGATCCGCACCCGCGGGACCGGCTGTTCGACGTGCTGATGAGCCGGTTCGATGTCCTGAACGACCATCGTGCCGGGGTGCTGGCGGTGCTCGACGATCTGCGCCGAGACCCGCTCGGTGCGGCACTGCAGGCGATCCCGTTCGAGCGGTCGATGGCCTGGATGCTGGAGGCGGCCGGGATCGGCACCCGGGGGCTGCGCGGCCGGTTGAAGATCCGCGTGCTGGGGCTGCTTTATCTCGACGTCCTGCGCGCCTGGCGCCGGGATGAGAGCGCCGATATGGCGGCGACGATGAAGGCGCTGGACGAACGGCTGAGCCAGGCCGAACAGCTCGCCAACACCTTCGAGGTGAGCGGCGGCGGCCGACGGCAGGCCGAGACGTCGACCGAGGAGACCCCGAAGGAGACCGACACGGCGGAGACCGCCCCCCCGGCAGCCGACGCAGGCTCCGGTCCAAAGGACACGACGCGCGACGACTAGATCAACCTGCGTTCAGATGGACTCATCTGAACGCAGATAAGTTGATCTATTTCAAAGATTTAGAGCATCTTATCTACGTCCGTTAGGACGCAGGA
>JANQKE010000153.1 GCA_028281265.1 Alphaproteobacteria bacterium
CCGCCGGGCACCGGCGCGGCGGACCCGCGATTGTCGGTGGTCCAGAACCGCGCAGAGTGAGCCGCCGGCTGCAAAGCGGTTGCATAAAATTGACGATAAATACCCAAGCTACGGCTCGGGTTCGATTCCTGCATAAAAAACACTCTGCAAACATTTGGAACTAGACATGAATCGTCCAAATCGTGTTTATTGATTGACCGAACCGGGTCAATCATCACGACCGCCTTCCCGCCATGCGCTCTCCGCTCGCCGTCGCCCCATCCGCCACACCCGATCCGCTCAGGTCGTCACCCACGCGCCGGGGTGCGGCCCTGGCGCTGCTCGTCCTGGCCCTGGCCTGGCTGTTTGCCGTCCCGGTGGCGGCCCAGGACCGCGATCGGTACGCAGCACTGGTCATCGATGCGGTGAGCGGCGAGGTCTTCCATTCGCGCTACGCCAACGAAGAACGGCACCCGGCGTCTCTGACCAAGGTGATGACGCTGTACATGCTGTTCGAGGCGTTGGAGGCGGATCGGATCGACCTCGGTGACCGGATCACGATCTCGCGCCACGCGGATCGGCAGCCGCCATCGCATCTGAACCTGCCGGCCGGCTCCAGCATCCAGGTCGAAGACGCGATCTACGCCCTGATCACCCGATCCGCCAACGACATCGCCGTTGCGGTGGCGGAGGCGCTGGGCGGCACCGAAAGCGCTTTCGCCCGGGCGATGACCGACCGGGCACGCGATCTCGGCATGACCCGGACGGTGTTCCGCAACGCCTCGGGACTGCACGACCGACGCCAGGTCACCACCGCACGGGACATGGCCCGTCTCGCCCAGGCGCTGATCCGGCATTTCCCGCAATACTACCACTACTTCTCGATGGAACGCTGGTCCTACAACGGACAGAGCTTCCGCAACCACAACCATCTGCTCGATGACTACGAGGGGATGGACGGCTTGAAGACCGGCTATATCCGGGCGTCGGGCTTCAATCTGATGGCCTCGGCCCTGCGGGGCGAGCTGCGCGTCATCACCATCGTGATGGGCGGCGAGAGCTCCCGCTGGCGCAACGCCCGGGTCGCCAACCTGACCGACCAGGCCTTCGGTTCCGACCGCGGCCGGTTCCTGATCGCCAACGGTTCGGTGCCGTTCCGGCCGCCGCTGCCGCCGCGCGGACCGGGCGCGCCGGTCGTCATGGTGGCCGAGGTCTCGGTTCCGATGATCGACCGGGCCGGGCGAAGGATCGGCTTCGTCCCCCTGCCGCCGCTGCCGCCGATCGACCTGCGGCCCGATGTCCGCGCAAGGACGTTGCTGGCGGAAGCCCCGGCGGCGGCGGCGGCGGACGCCCGGGCTCCGCTGCCGCCTCAGGATCCGCGAGGGCCGACCCGGGGGTCCGCGCAGATCGCCCAAGCCGATGCTGCGGTGATCGAGCAAGGGGATGGCATGGGGCCGGCCGCCGCGGCGGCGACCCTGCCCCCGATGCCGACGATCGACCCCGCAGCGGCCGCGCCAGGCGGCACCGACGGCACCGCGGCGCCGACGGCCGCTCCCCAGATCGCGGCGGTGACATCGCCGCCACCGGGTCCGGGGGAAAGCTGGGGCATCCAGGTCGGCGCCTTCGCCACCGCCTCGGACAGCACCCGTGCCTTAGGGGCGGCCCGGGCCCAGGCGCCCGATCTGCTGGCGAGCGCCGCCATCCAGGTCGAGGGGGTGGACACCCGCCGCGGCACCCTCTACCGGGCGCGGCTGTTCGGACTGGACGAGCAATCCGCCTCCCTGGCCTGCCTGCGGCTGATGAGTGCGGGGACCGCCTGCATTCCCATCGCACCCGACGGGATGTTCTGAGGTCCGCGCTCGCCCCCCGGCCCCGGCCGGCCTGGCTACATCTCCGTCCGCAGGGCCCACAGTTCGGGGAAGAAGGTACGATCCAGGGCCTTCTGCAGGTACCCCACGCCGGAGGAGCCGCCGGTGCCGCGGCGACGGCCGATGATCCGCTCGACGGTCTTCATGTGGCGGAACCGCCACTGCTGGAACCAGTCCTCGACATCGACCAGCTTCTCGGCCAGCTCGTAAAGATCCCAGTGGCGTTGCGGATCGGCATAGACCGCCCGCCAGGCCGCCTTGACGGCGGGATGCGGCCGATGCGGTTCGCGCCAATCCCGCTCGATCACCTCGGCCGGCAGATCGAACCCGCGCCGGGCCAGCAGCCGGATCGATTCGTCGTACAGGCTGGGGGCTTCCAGGGTCGCCTGCAAGTCGGCGAAGACTGCCGCGCGGTGTCGATGCGGCCCCATCATGCGCCGGTCCTTGGCTCCCAGCAGGAACTCGATCATCCGGTACTGAAAGGACTGGAAGCCGGAGCTTTCGCCCAAGGACGGCCGGAACGACAGATAGTCGGCCGGCGTCATGGTCGACAGCACGTCCCAGGCCTTGATCATCTGTTCCTGCACCCGGCTGACCCGGGCCAGCCCCTTGAAGGCGGGGCCGAGATCGCCGGACTGCACGGCGGCGATGGCCGCACGGATCTCGTGGATCATCAACTTCATCCACAGCTCCTTGGCCTGGTGGATGATGATGAACAGCATCTCGTCATGGGCGTCGCTCAACGGGTGCTGGGCCGCCAGCAGGCGATCCAGCCCCAGATAGTCGCCATAGCTCATCCGGCCCTTGAAATCGGTGCGGATGCCGTGTTCCGGGGCGTCGGTGCCGTCGTGCGCGGTCGTGTCGGCCATGCGGGGGATCCTCCGGCTGTCGGTCGTCTTGCCCTGGTGCATACGCCAAAAGTACGATCCGATGTCAGATCTGATCCGGCGCACGCCGGACATGCCGTCCGTTGTTCCGGAGACAGGCCCCGATGCCGGCCGATCGCGCCCCCCACCATCCGCTCGACGGGCTGCACGCGCTGGTCACCGGCGGCGGCCGCGGGATCGGTGCCGCGATCGCCCGCCGATTGAGCCACCAGGGCGCGCGGGTGACGGTCACCGCCCGCGACCCGGAGACGGCCAACACCGCGGCCGAAGACCTGGGCGACGGCGCGGAAGGCCTCGCCCTCGACGTCACCGACGAAGCGGCGCTGAGGACGGCCTTGGCGGGCCTGGCGGAGCGGCGGGGCCGCGTGCACATTCTGGTCAACAATGCCGGGGCGGCGGCAAGCGCCCCGTTCGCCAAGCTCGACCGTGCCCATTGGGACCGGATGATCGCGGTCAACCTGACAGGGGTCTACGCCGTCACCCACGCGGTGGTGCCGGCGATGGTGACCCATGGCTGGGGCCGGGTGATCACGGTGGCGAGCACGGCGGGGCTGAAGGGATACGGCTATGTCGCGGCCTATAGTGCGGCCAAGCACGGTGTCGTGGGCCTGACCCGGGCGCTGGCGGTGGAACTCGCCAAGACGGGTGTGACCGTGAATGCCGTGTGCCCGGGCTATACCGACACCGACCTGTCGGCCGAAGCGATCGCAACCATCATCCGCAAGACCGGCAAGACCCGCGACCAGGCGGTTCAGGCCTTGACCGCCGGCATGCCGATCGGCCGCATGGTCGACGCCGACGAGGTTGCCGCCGCCGTCGCCTGGCTTGCCGCCCCCGATCAGGCCGCCGTCACCGGGGTGGCCCTGCCCGTCGCCGGCGGTGAGATCTGACCACCGCCGCCGTTTCTCGTCCGCTTCGAGTCGCCGATCCGATGTCGCTTTCGACCTACACCGCCCAGCATTTCCTGTTCGCCGTCGAGGGACCGGTGGCGACCGTCACCCTGAACCGGCCCGATCGGAAGAACCCGCTGACCTTTGACAGCTATGCCGAACTGCGCGACCTGTTCCGCGCTCTCCGCCACGACGACCGGATCAAGACGGTCGTCCTCACCGGGGCGGGCGGGAATTTCTGCTCCGGCGGCGATGTCTTCGAAATCATCGGCCCGCTGACCGAGATGACGATGCCGGAGCTTCTGGCCTTCACCCGCATGACCGGCGATCTGGTCAAGGCGATGCGCGCCTGCCCGCAGCCGATCGTGGCGGCGATCGACGGGATCTGCGTCGGCGCGGGCGCGATCCTGGCGATGGCCTCGGATCTCCGCTACGGCACGCACCGATCCAAGGTCGCGTTCCTGTTCGTTCGGGTCGGCTTGGCCGGTTGCGACATGGGAGCGTGCGCGATCCTGCCCCGGATCATCGGCCACGGCCGGGCCGCGGAACTGCTCTATACCGGCCGCGGCATGGATGGGGAGGAAGCGGAGCGCTGGGGGTTCTACAACCGGCTGTGCTCGCCCGACCGGGTGCTGGCGGAGGCCGGCGACATGGCCCAGCAGCTCGCCACCGGCCCCACCTTCGCCCACGGCATCACCAAGACCATGCTGCACCAGGAATGGGATATGGGGATCGACCAGGCGATCGAGCATGAGGCGCAGGCTCAGGCCTTGTGCATGGCCACCCAGGATTTCCGCCGCGCTTTCGACGCCTTCGCTGCGAAGCAGAAGCCGGCTTTCGAAGGGAACTGATCCCAGCGGGCCGACGGACGGCCATGGCCTGACCACTTTCATGATCGACCACGATCCTCATAAGACAAGCATCCCGCGTCCGAACGGATGCAGATAGGAGGCTCTCACTCTTTGAAGTCGATCAACTTACCTATGTTCAGATGATTTCATCTGAACATAGGTTGATCTAGATCATCCTGCGTTCAGATGGACTCATCTGAACGCAGATAAGATGATCTAGCTTAAAGAGTTAGAGCATCTTATCTGCGTCCGTTCGGACGCAGGATGCTCTAGAGTACCCTTTCCCCGAACACGGACAAGCGCGGCGGAGGAAGGGCCATGGCGGCAGACGAACCGGACGGCCGGAAGGCGGCCCCGGATGGACCGGCAGCACCGTCCGGCGGCAAGCCGGACCGGGCCGCCCTGCTGACCGCCGGCCTGAGCGGTCGGGGCGACTGGCGCGTACCGCTGCGCTGGGGCGCGATCCTGATCCTGGTCGCGGCATCGGTCGTGCTGCTGCTGCTGAGCCTGTTCGGCAGCCACGCGCGCCTGCCGACGGCGGAATTCCAGACCGCAACGGCCCTCAAGGTGGCGGCCCTGGGCCTCTTGGTCCTGTTGATCACCTTCCTGAAGGAAGGCTGGGTCGTGACCGTGTTGCTGCTCAGCGTGCTGTCGCTGCTGCTGCCGACCAGCGACGTCATCCGGCTGGTCACGATCGCCACCCGCCCCGATGCGACGATCGCCGATCTCTATCCCAGCAATGAGGACGTGTCGGTCAACACACTGTACCGGTCCGAGGCCCTGACCAACGTGATCATCGGGGTGGTGCGCAAGAACCTGGAGGGCACGGCAGCGGCGGCGATGAACGAGGATCGCCTCCGCGGACCGGTGCGGACGGCCATCACTGACCACGAGATCCAACGGCTGGTCGAGACCGTGACCAGTTGGTCGCTCGAAGGCCTGGTCTTGCATCTCGGGGAGGCGGAGCTGGCCGGTGATGCCGGCGCCAGCATGGCCAGTTGGGTCTTCCGCTACGGCGATCAGCCGCAGTTCCAGACCGATGTCGCCCGCCTCCGGGGGCTCGGCCTGATCCGGATGAACTATGACGATGTGCGGAGCATCGCGCTGACCTGGATCGGTAAACGCGTCGCCGACGGGCTGGAGAACCAAGGGTTGCCTCGACCGCGCAACACGTTCGACATCCAGCCGACAACGGCGGTCGATCCGTTCGACGCCCTCGCCGCACCGAGCCGTGGATGCCCGACCAATCTGGAAGGCCTGCCGGCGCTGTCGGTCGGCACGCCGATCGACGATGTGGGGCTGGCCGAAGGAGGCCTGAACTGGTTCGAGCTGACGATCGAGACCGAGACGGCGCTGGTGATCACGGCCGTCAGTGCGACCAACGATCCGGTCCTGTTTCTGTGCCAGGCCGGCGTGGGGGCGCCGCTGGCGAGCAACGACGACTACGAAACCATAAGCTATCATGCCTGGATGGACGCCGGGCCGGAACGGATCGGGACACTGGCGGCAGCGGCCGCCGGCCTGGACCGTCTGCGCTGGTCGGATGCGGCCATCCTGATGCGGGCCCCGGCCGGCCAGTATCTGGTGGGCGTCAAGGACTATTGGGGGGACGCGGGCACGGTCACCGTCGCGGCGGCGGCCGTGCAGCCCTGAGTTCGGCTGGCCGCTGGGTGGCGCCCCCCAAGCTGAAGCCGTGCCCGCCCCCGCCTTCGGCTGCCGGAGGGGTATTCGCGGCCATCGTCGCCGGACCGTGACCCGCGCCATTGGCCGAACGACACGGAGCGCCGCGCCGGCGATCTTCAGCTTGCGGTAGATCGGCATGGCCACCCGAAGGCGAGTGCGGTACCGTTGCGACCAAATGCCGCGATATTCTGAGCCTGTGAGGGGCTTCTTAATACCTGCGATGCCAGGTCGGTCGCAAAGGCTCCGGTCCCGTCGCCCGTCCTCCCCGCCGCCGATGCCGCGGGCCGGAAGGGGGCGGCACGGACCACACTTCCGACATGCCCCCGTCGTATCGTCAAGGGAAGGGTGACGGGGCTTTCCCGATCGCCCGCAGGCGGATGCCGATGAATGTCGAAGACGGCTTTTGATACGCAGCACCGGGCCGATCCGCTGGCCATCAAGCCGTCACCGGGCGCACCGAAGCCTCTGGCGACCGACGATCCGCGCTTCGGCGACCTCTGGGGCGCCTCCCGGATCAAGGCCGAGGCCGCCTGGCAGTTCGGGACGGGTGCCGGCGTCACGGTCGCGGTGGTGGATACCGGTGTCGACTACGGCCACGCCGATCTGGACGCGAATATCTGGCGCAACACCGGCGAGATCGCCGGCAACGGGATCGACGACGACCTGAACGGTTTCGTCGACGACGTGCATGGCTACGACTTCGTCAATGGCGACGGCGATCCTTTCGATGACGAAGGGCACGGCACCCATGTTGCCGGAACGATCGCCGCCGAACGGGACAACGGCATCGGCATCGTCGGCGTCGCGCCGAACGCGAAGATCATGCCGGTCAAGGTGCTCTCGGCGTCCGGGACCGGCACCAACGCCGCGCTCGCCGACGGGATCCGCTACGCAACCGACAACGGCGCGGACGTCATCAACCTCTCGCTCGGCGGTTCCAGCTTCTCGAGTGCGGTCTACAACGCGATCGTCCACGCCGCCCAGCAAGGCGTCGTGGTCGTCGCGGCCGCGGGCAATGACGGCTCGAACATCGACGTCTTCCCGGAATATCCGGCGAGCTTGGAGCTCTCCAACATCATTTCCGTCGCCGCGACGACGTCGAGCGACGGTCTGGCCTCCTTTTCGAACTACGGCTTCACCGACGTCGATATCGGCGCGCCGGGATCGGGCATCCTGTCGACCCTGCCAGGCGGCATCTACGGATACGCCAGCGGTACGTCGATGGCCGCCCCCCACATCGCCGCGGTGGCGGCCCTCGTCATCGAAGCGCGGCCCGCGGCAACGGTGAACGAGATCACGTCGGCCATCCTGGCGACGGCCGAGCCGCTGGCCAGACTGGATGGTCGGGTAGCCACGGGCGGGCTGGTCGACGCTCTGGCCGCCGTCCAAGGGGCGGACGGCCCATGGGTGCCGCCGGCTCCCCCCGGCGACGACTATGCCGGCGGCCGGCACACGACGGGCCGGCTCTCGGTCGACGACTCGGCCACCGGGAACCTGGAGAACGCCAGCGACCGGGACTGGTTCGCGATCACCCTGACCGCAGGCGCGCACTATCGGTTCGATCTGACCGGCATCGGCCTGTCCGATCCCTATCTGCGCCTGTACGACACCGGTGGCCGCTACCTCACCTTCGACGATGACGGCGGGCCGTGGTTCGATTCCCGGCTCAGCTTCACCGCGGATGCCAGCGGCCTGTTCTTCCTCGAAGCCGGCGCCTGGGACGACCGCTACACCGGAACCTACCGGCTGTCGGCTACGCAGATCACCGGCCCGGGGACGACGCCGGCGGATGACTACACCGGCGCGCCGACGACCGCGGGTGGGATAGCGATCGACGGCTCGGCGACCGGGATCATCGAGACCGGCGGCGACACGGACTGGTTCGCCGCGACGCTGGAAGCCGGCCAGGAGTACCGGGTCTCCCTGTCGGCTGCGGCCTATGGCGGCCTGAGCGATCCGGTGCTGCGGGTCGTCGATGCCGGCGGTACGGTCATCGCAGCCGATGACGGCGACGGCACCGGCACGGATGCTACGCTGATGCTGCGTCCCCTGGTCAGGGGCACCGTGTACGTCACCGCACAGGGCGCGACCGCGGCCGACCTGGGCAGCTATACGCTCGGCGTGCACCGAGCCCCCGGTCCGCAGACCGGCGATATCGTCGGCGGACCCGGAGCCGACACGTTGTCCGGCACCGGACAATCGGACGTCCTCCGCGGACTGGACGGGGCCGACCGCCTGTTCGGCTACGGGGATGCGGACGTACTGGACGGCGGGTCGGGAGCCGACAGGATGACGGGGGGCGCCGGCGACGACCTCTACTATGTGGACGATATCGGCGACACGATCGGCGAGGCGGCTCTGGGCGGCACCGATACGGTCGTGGCGAGTGTCCCGTTCACCCTGTCGGCCGGCTTCGGCGAAGTCGAAAACCTGATCCTGGCGGGCACCGCGTCCATCGGTGCGACGGGCAACGCCCTGGACAACAGCCTGACCGGAAACGCCGGCGACAACGTGCTTCGGGGGGCGGAGGGCGATGACCGTCTCGACGGGCATGGCGGCGCCGACCGTCTGGACGGCGGTCCCGGCGCGGATCTGGCGCTGTATCGCCACAGCGATCAAGGCCTGACGGCGGATCTGGGCTACACGCAGTTCAACACCGGGGAGGCGGCCGGTGACACCTACGTCTCGATCGAGAACCTCGAGGGCACCGATCACGGCGATAGCCTGCGCGGCAATGCGGTCGCCAACCAGATCGTGGGCGGGGGCGGGGGCGATGCCCTGCACGGGCGCGGCGGAGACGATGTCATCCTGGGCGGGGACGGTGCCGACTTCCTATGGGGCAATGCCGGGGCCGACCGCCTGGACGGCGGCGCGGACACCGACCGGGCGATGTACACGACCAGCCGGTCCGGGATCGTGGCGGATCTGCAGGCCCCCCGGCACAATGCGGGCGATGCCGGTGGGGACATCTTCGTGTCCATCGAGGATCTCTCGGGCACCGGCCATGCCGACAGTCTCAGAGGTGACGCGAGCGGCAACCGGATCGCGGCCGGCGGCGGCGACGACCGCGTCCACGGGCGGGCCGGCGACGACCGGCTCCTGGGGCAGGACGGCGACGATGTCCTGTGGGGCAACGCCGGCGCCGACTATCTCTCCGGCGGCAACGGGATCGATCGGGCCCAGTACACGATGAGCGCGACCGGCATCGTGGCCGATCTCCTGCTGCCCCAGCACAATACGGGTGTCGCAGCCGGCGATACCTACAGCTCCATCGAGAACCTCTGGGGAACGCTCGATACGGACAGCCTGCGCGGCGACAACGGCCCCAACGCGATCTGGGCGGCGGGCGGCAACGACGCGGTGCACGGCCGGGCAGGCGACGACACCCTGCGCGGCCAGGACGGCAACGATCTGCTCTGGGGCGGCGCCGGCGCCGACACGCTTGTGGGCGGTGCGGGGACCGATCGCGCCCAGTACACCTATGCGCCGGGCGGCGTTCGCGCCGATCTTCTGGATCCGGCGACGAATACCGGCGAAGCCGCAGGAGACCGCTACACCTCGATCGAAGACCTCGGCGGGTCCGCCCACGACGACATCCTGGCCGGCGACGACCAGGGCAACCGCATCTGGGGCGGCGGTGGCCAGGACAGGCTGTCGGGACGCGGCGGCGACGATCTGCTGTTCGGCGGCGACGGGGCCGACACGTTCGTGTTCGACGGCTCGCCGGGCACCGATACCATCGGCGACTGGACCGACGGCGCCGATCGCATCCAGTTCGCCGGCGCGGGCACCCCCACCGGCCTGTCGGACCTCACGATCGCCGCCCAGGCAGGAAACACCGTCGTCAGTTGGGCGACCGGAGCGGTCGTGCTGCGCACCACCGCTGTGACCGAGATCGACGGATCCGACTTTCTCTTCGGTCCGTGACCGGCCGGGCCTTCCGGAGGTGGCGCGCGACGGTCCCGCCCGCGCGTCCTTGTCAGGGGCCGGCTCCGCCGCCCATCACCGGTGCACGGTTCGACGCACGGCCGCCTACCCGGCCGCCTTCTTCTCGTGGCGCTTGCGCTCATGCGGGTCGAGATAGCGCTTGCGCAGCCGGATCGCCCCGGGCGTGACCTCGACCAGCTCGTCGTCGTTGATATAGCTGAGCGCACGCTCCAGGGTCAGGCGCAACGGCGGGGTCAGCAGGATCGCGTCGTCCTTGCCGGCGGCCCGCACATTGGTCAGCTTCTTGCCCTTGAGCACGTTGACCTCGAGATCGTTGCCGCGGGTGTGCTCACCGATGATCATGCCCTGATAGACCTTGGTGCCGGGGTCGATCATCATCGGCCCGCGGTCCTCCAGGTTGAACAGGGCGTAGGCGACGGCCTCCCCGTCGGCGTTGCTGATCAGCACGCCGGTGTAGCGGGTCGCGATCCGGCCGCGGTAGGGCGCGTAGCCGTGGAACAGGCGGTTCATCACGCCCGTGCCCTTGGTGTCGGTCAGGAATTCGCCGAGATAGCCGATCAGCCCGCGGGTCGGCACGTACATCACCAGCCGCTGCTTGCCGCCGCCGGAAGGGCGCATCTCCACCAGCTCGCCCTTGCGCTCGGAGAGCTTCTGAACGACCGCGCCGGAGAAGTCCTCGTCGACGTCGATCACCACTTCCTCGATCGGCTCCAACTGCTGGCCGGTCTGGGGGTCGGACTTCATCACCACCTGGGGGCGGGAGATCGACAGCTCGAAGCCTTCCCGCCGCATGGTCTCGATCAGGATGCCGAGCTGCAGCTCGCCCCGGCCGGCGACGATGAAGCTGTCCTTGGCCTCGGTCTCGGTGATCCTGAGCGCGACATTGCCCTCCGCCTCGCGCAGCAGCCGGTCGCGGATCACCCGGCTGGTGACCTTGTCGCCCTCGGTCCCGGCGAGCGGGCTGTCGTTGACCGAGAACGTCATCGACAGGGTCGGCGGGTCGATCGGCTGCGCGGGCACGGCCGCCTCGACCGCGGGATCGCAGACGGTGTCGGACACCGTCGCCTCGGACAGGCCGGCCAGGGCGACGATGTCGCCGGCCTCCCCGGCCTCGATCGGTTGACGCTCCAGCCCGCGGAAGGCCAGCACCTTGGAGATCCGGCCGTGCTCGACCACCGCACCATGGCGGTCGAGGGCCTTGACCGCCATCCCGGGCTTGACCGCCCCCGACAGGATCCGCCCGGTCAGCATGCGGCCCAGATAGGGGTTCGCCTCCAGGGTGGTGGCGAGCAGGCGGAACGCCCCTCGTTCCACCCGCGGCGGGGGGACGTGCCGCAGGATGGTCTCGAACAAGGGCGCCATGCCGTCCTGCGGACCGGACGGGTCCTCGGCCATCCAGCCCTGCTTGGCCGAGCCGTACAGGCAGGGGAAGTCGAGCTGGTGCTCGTCCGCGTCCAGCGCGGCGAACAGGTCGAAGACCTCGTCCAGCACCTGTTCGGCCCGCTGCTCGGGCTTGTCGATCTTGTTGATCGCAACGATCGGCCGCAGGCCGAGCGCGAGCGCCTTGCCGACCACGAACTTGGTCTGCGGCATCGGTCCCTCGGCCGCGTCCACCAGCACCACCACCCCGTCGACCATGTTGAGGATGCGCTCGACCTCGCCGCCGAAATCGGCGTGGCCGGGGGTGTCGACGATGTTGATGCGGTAGTCTTCGCCGTCCGCACCGCGCCAGACCAGCGAGGTGGTCTTGGCCAGGATGGTGATGCCCCGCTCCCGCTCCAGATCGTTGGAGTCCATGATCCGCTCGGCGACCTGCTGATTGTCGCGGAACACCCCGGACTGGCGCAGCAACACGTCGATCAGCGTGGTCTTGCCGTGGTCGACATGGGCGATGATGGCGATGTTGCGCAAACGCATGGCAATCGGCTCGCGAAGGGCGACCGGGAAAGGGTCGGCGCGGGGTGTCGGAACGGTGTGGAACCGGCGCGGGGGCGAGCGGCTCGCCGGTATCGCGGCGGCCGGCCGGTCACCTCGCGGGGCGGGATGGCGTGATGCGGCTTATATGTCGCACCGGCAAGCCGGCGGCAAGCGCGGCGACCGGGCGGGAGCCGTGCGTCCGGGCCCGGGCCGACCGGAAGGCCGGGCCATGCCCCTGCATCACGGAAGTTCCGGCAAGGCACCGGCCCGGCACCAGGCTCATACGGCGTGATGGGACGCGATCACGCAAGGCGGCAACGCCGCCCGCAGGGTCTCGCCGAACAGGCGGGGTCCGTTGCCCCAGGCCCCTGCCCGTCGCCACACAAGGCCGATGCGCCGGTAGGGCCGCGGCGGAGCGAACGCCGTCAGCGCCAGGCCTTCGGACCGACCGGCCGCGGCCTCCGCAGCCAGTGCCGGAAGCAGCGTGATCCCGATCCGGCCGGCAACCATCTCCTTGAGGGTTTCCAGGCTGGTCGCCGCAAACCGGTCGGTCTCGACATCGGCCCGGGCGCGACCGCAGATGTCCAGCGCCTGGGCCCGCAGGCAGTGTCCGTCTTCCAGCAGCAGTACGGGCTCACCGGCCAACGCCGCTTCGGTCGGCGGCGAACCGGACTGCGCCAATCGGTGGTCCGGCGGGGTCGCGAGCACGAACGGCTCGTCGAACAGCGGCATCTCCTCCAGCGCGCCCTGATCCGTCGGCAAGGCGACGAGAGCCGCATCCAAGTCACCGCCCGCCAGGTGATCGAACAGCCGGTCGGTCCGATCCTCCCGCAGATACAGCCGGAGGTCGGGATGGCTGGCCCGCAGACGGGGCAGCACGCGTGGCAGCAGATAGGGACCGAGCGTGGGTATCGCGCCGAGCCGCAAGGTGCCCGTCAACGGTGTCCCGGAGTCCCGAGACGGTTCCGTAAGCGCAGCGACTTCCTCCAGAATGGACCGGGCCTTGGCGAGGACGCGCTCGCCCTCGCGGGTTGGCCGGATGCGGCGTGAGCCACGGTCGAACAACTGGAGGCCGAGCTGTTTCTCCAGTTGCTGCACCTGCGCACTCAGGGTCGGTTGACTGACCCCGCATGCCTGCGCCGCGCGTCCGAAATGGCGCGTCTCGGCGACCGCGACGGCATAGTGAAGCTGCTTCAGCGTCATCTTGGGACCCATAGAAACCGTCTATCACATCCGTCAGAAGAAGCGATTGGACAAACTCCCATGGCCCTCACATCTATAATGCATCGCAGCATAGCGTTCGCAGCCTGTCCCCAATGGCAGCGTGGACTCCGTGCGTGCGGTCCCGTCCGAATGGGATGATCCCGAAGCAGAGGATACACTAACTATGCTGACGATTGGCGATATCTTCCCCGATTTCACGCTCAAGGCCGTGGTATCGACCGATCCGGCCAACGCCTTTGCCGAGGTCAGCCGTGACACCGCCGGGGGCAAGTGGAAAGTCGTGTTTTTCTGGCCGAAGGACTTCACCTTCGTCTGCCCGACCGAGATCGCGGCGTTCGGCAAGATGAACGAGGAGTTCGAGGATCGCGACGCGGTGGTCTACGGTGTGAGCACGGACAGCGAGTACGTGCATCTGGCCTGGCGGCGTGACCACGAGGACCTCAACGACCTGCCGTTCGCCATGCTGGCCGATATCCGCAAGGATCTGAGCCGCTCGCTGGGCATCCTCGAAAAGGCCGAAGAGATCTGCCTGCGGGCGACCTTCATCGTCGATCCGGACAACGTGATCCGTTTCGTCTCGGTGAACGATCTATCGGTGGGCCGGAACCCGGCCGAAGTGCTGCGCGTGCTGGACGCCCTGCAGACCGACGAGCTGTGCCCGTGCAACTGGCACAAGGGGGAGGAGACGCTGCAGGCCGCCTGAGGCCGGTCCGGGCGTCGGCCGGTCGCCCCGCGGCCACAAGGACCGACGCCGCCCGGTTCGTTCCGAACCCGAAAAGCTGTGGCGCCCCGGGGGCCGGTCGCCCGGACCGGACCGGCCTTCCCCGGGGCGCATGATGACCCGCCCGTCACGAAGCCGACCCCGCCATGTCGATCGATACCCTCAAGAGCACCCTTCCCGACTACGCCAAAGACCTCAAGCTGAACCTCGGCAGCGTGCTGTCGGCACCGGAGCTGACGGAGCAGCAGATCTGGGGCGTGGCCGTCGCCTCCGCGCTCGCCTGCCGAAACACGACGGTGATCCGGGCGGTCACCGAAGAAGCCCGATCCCATCTGTCGGACGCGGCGATGCAGGCCGCCAAGACCGCGGCCGCCATCATGGGCATGAACAACGTCTATTACCGCTTCACCCATCTGGTGAGCCGGAAGGACTACGCCACGCTGCCCGCCAAACTCCGGATGAACGCGCTGGCCCGTCCGGGGATCGACACGGCCGATTTCGAGCTGTTCTCCCTGGCGGTGTCCGCCATCAACGGCTGCGGCATGTGCGTCGACAGCCACGAGAAGATCGTCATCGACAAGGGCGCCGGCAAAGAGGCGGTGCAGACCGCCGTCAGGATCGCCTCGGTGATCCACGCCATTGCCGCCACCCTGGACGGAGAGGCCGCCATGGCGGCCTGACCGCGCGGGCCCCGTACGGAAACGCTCCGCTTCGACGGCAGGCAAAGCGGCCGCCCGCATGAGCAAGATGACATGAGGGTGAGGGGGTCGCCTTCCCCTCATGCCTGCCTCCTGTTCTCAAAGGCACGTGTCGGAGCGGGATTCGGACGTCACATACGATCGCAAACGCGATCGCACCCCACACGATCCCGCTCATGGGACGGTCGCCTTCTTAATCGACCATAAAGCCTACAGACTGTAGGGAGTTGAGCCACGTCATGGCCGTCGAGCGCCGCTTGCCGTGCCTGGTGGCGGAAATCGAACCGTGCCGACGCCGCCGGCCTGCAGCACGGGCGGCCTAGCGCCCTCCCCGGTCCCGGCTCCCCTTCGGCGAGGACAGATGGACGCCCACGCAGTCTCCCACGGACCGGACATGCTCGGCACGGCGATGGTGGTGCTGGCGACGGCGGTGGTGGTGGTGCCGCTCGCCCACCGGCTGCGGTTGAGTTCCGTCTTGGGCTACCTGATCGCCGGCGCGGTCATCGGTCCACACGGCTTCGGGCTGATTGCGGAGGACGCGACGACGCGCGTCCTGGCCGAGATCGGCGTGGTCCTGATGCTGTTCCTGATCGGGCTGGAGCTGTCGTTCGGCCGGCTGCAGACGATGCGGCATCATATCTTCGGTCTGGGTCTGGTCCAGGTCGTCGTCACCGGTGCGGTGTTTGCGGTGGCCGCGTTGGCGCTGGGCCAGCCGCTGGCCACGGCGATCGTCATCGGCTGCGGGCTCGCGCTGTCGTCCACGGCGGTGGTGCTGCGCATGCTGGGCGACGGCGGGGAGCTGATCGCCCGGATCGGCCGGGTCAGCCTGGCGGTCCTGCTGTTTCAGGACATCGCGGTGGCACCGATCCTGGCGTTGGTGCCGCTGCTGTCCAACATGGACGGGTCGATCCTGCTGGCCATGGCGTGGGCGCTGACCAAGGGCGTCGCGGCGGTGGTGGCGATCGCGACGGTCGGCCGCGTGCTGCTCAGCCCGGCCTTGCGCTTCATCGCCAAAGGCAACGCGCGGGAGGTGTTCATCGCCGCGGCGATCCTGGTGGCGCTGGGAACCGGCTACGCCACCCATCAGATCGGCTTGTCGATGGCGCTGGGCGCCTTTTTGGCCGGCCTCGTACTCGCCGGAACGGAGTTCCGCCACCAGGTCGAGATCGACATCGATCCGTTCCGCGGGTTGTTCCTGGGCTTCTTCTTCATGACCGTCGGCATGGCGATCGATCCGGCGTTCATCCTGTCCGAAGCACCGCTGATCGCCGCTCTGGTAGTCGGCATCCTGGTGATCAAGGGCCCGATCGTCGCGGTGCTGTGTGTCCTGTTCAAGCTGCCCCGGCCGATTTCCCTCCGGGCCGGGTTCCTGCTCGCCCAAGGGGGCGAATTCGGGTTCGTCATCTTCGGGATGGCGATGGGCCTGGGGCTGATGAGCGGCGAAGTGGGCCAGAAGCTGGTCACGGCCGTCGCCCTGACCATGGCCTTGACCCCGTTTCTCGACATGCTGGGCCGGCGGGCGGCCCACCGCCTGGAAGAGCGCGAGGAGCACGGTATCCTCACCCTCGATGAAGATGAGATCGCCGATCTCTCCGATCACATCGTGATCGCCGGATACGGCCGGGTCGGCCGCGCCATCGCGCGACTGCTCGCGGACAACGAGGTCCCGTTCGTCGCCTTGGACCTGGACGTCGTGCGGGTCCGCCAGGCGCGGGAGCGCGGACGGCCGGTGTTCTACGGCAATGCCGGCCAGCCGGAGACGCTGGACCGGGCCGGCGTCGATCGGGCGCAGGCCGCCGTGGTCACGATCAACCAGCCACGGCAGGCCGAACAACTGGTCCGTGCCTTGCGTCAACGCTATCCCGGCCTGGTGATCATCGCCCGCGCCCACGATGTCGAGCATGGCGAGCGCCTGCGGGCCGCCGGCGCCAGCCAGGTCGTGCTCGAAGCCTTGGAACTCAGCCTGCATCTGGGCCACGAGGTGATGCGCCGGCTCGGCCGCCAGGACGAGGACATCGTCCGGTCGATCGAACGGTCCCGCCATCGGGAGACGACGCCCACGGGCGCCGCGCCAGAGCATCCTGGGTCCGAACGGACGCAGGATGCTCTCACTCTTTGAAGCCGATCAGCTTACCTGCGTTCAGATTGAGTCCATCTGAACGCAGGTTGATCTGATGGTGCCGTCGGAACAGGATTCCGGTCGGGGTCGCTGGATCCCGGCCGCCGATCAGGACTCCAGCAGGCGGCGCAGCAGGTTGACGTCCTCGCTCAGATCGCCGTCGGTACCCAGCAACTGCTCGATCTTCTTGATCGCGTGAATGACCGTGGTGTGATCGCGGCCTCCGAAATGCCGGCCGATCTCCGGCAGGGAGCGCTGGGTCAACTGCTTGCACAGATACATCGCCACCTGGCGCGGCCGCACGATCGCCTTGCTGCGCCGGGCCGACGTCATATCGGCCAGCCGCACCCGGTAATGGTCGGCGACCTTCTTCTTGATCTCCTCGATGGTCACCCGGCGGTCGGCCGCACGCAGCAGGTCCTGACACAGATCCTGCACCGTCTCGATGGTCACCGCCCGCCCGACCAGCTCGGCATTCGCCACGATGCGGGTGAACGCCCCTTCCAGGGTGCGGATGTTCGACGCGATCTTGTCGGCCAGATACTCCAGCACGGCGTTGGGAACGGAGACCGGCGCCCGCTCCGCCCGCTGCTGGAGCACCCCGAGCCGGAGTTCGTAGTTGGTCGGATGGATGTCGGCGACCAGCCCCCACCCCAGGCGGGAGCTGAGGCGCTCCTCCAGACCGTCGAGCTCCGCGGGCGACTTGTCGGCGCTGACGACGATCTGCCGATGCCCATCGACCAGCGCGTTGAAGGTGTGGAAGAACTCTTCCTGGGTGCTGTCCTTGTCGGCGATGAAGTGGATATCGTCGACCATAAGCACGTCGACCGAGCGGAACCGGTCCTTGAAGCTGACGGTGTCCTTGTACCGCACGGCCCGGATGAAGCTGTACATGAACCGCTCGGCGGTGATGTACAGGACCTTGCGGCCGGGCCATTTCTGCTGGATGCGCACGGCGATCGCATGCATCAGGTGGGTCTTGCCCAACCCGACGCCGCCGTGCAGGAACAACGGGTTGAAGGTGACCCTGTTATCCTCGGCGACCCGGCGGGCAGCGGCGTAGGCCAGTTCGTTCGACCGACCCGTGACGAAGCTGTCGAAGGTGAAGCGCGGGTCCAGCGGTGCGCCGAACTGCGCGATCAGGTCGCTGCCGGCCGCGGCCTCCTCGGCACCGGATTCCCCGCATTCGGCGTCCGCGTCGGCGTCGTCCGGTTCGTCGACCGGCTCCGCGGCGACGAGCGTCATGGCACGACGCACCGCCGGCGCCTGTGCCCCCTTGGCCGCCGGCTGGACGCCGCTCGTGCACAGGTCCTGGTCACGCGGCGATCCCATACGGGCCGGGGCTTCCTCGACGTCGATCCGGACGACCTCGATGGCGGAATCCTCCTGCCGCCAGAACCGACGCAGGTAGTCCATGTAATGGGTCATGATCCATTCACGGACGAAGGGGGTCGGCACCCGGATGACGATCGCTTCGGCCTGCCGGCCGGACAATTCGATCGGCTTCAGCCAGGCGGCGAATTCGCTCTCACCCACATGGTGGCGCAGCCGCTGCCGCACCCGCGCCCATTTCTGTTCAAGAGAATACTCAGCCACCATCACACCCGCCATGTGAAGCCCTCGATGGTCACGAAACGTTCAAAGAGGCCGCGCTCACAGCACGCATGCCGATCGTCACGATGACCGGGTGCTCGATTCTTTGGTGGAGAAATTAAACATAAATTTCATCATTCTGACGCAAGACATTCATCCATACTCCTTCTGCCCTCGGCGAGACTTCACACAGCGTGCCAAGTTATATCGCCTTTGATCCAAGACTATCACAGACATCAGACACAACAAAGCCGCTCGCGCCAGCTCAGGCTTGTATTCATATGGCCGAAACCACAACAAGACCGATCTGGTCGCTGCTATTTACTGCCTTTTTTGGGTGCCATCAGTCGACGGCTTGTAGGATAACCAGGGCGTGAGGGGCCATCAACCGAACAAAAAGTGACCCCGTCAAAAAAGACCGATTCGAACAGCCAGGGCGTCTCAGGTGACGAGAGTCATCGAACCGACGCCGATATGTCATCCAAATGCCCCCCCGCCTCGGCCCGGGGCACGGTGTGCCGGCCGGCGGTGGAGAGGGGAACGGGCAACGACCTCGACCGACCAAAAAAGGCCGCCACGGTCACCGTGACGGCCTCGGTCAGCGTGCCCCGCGGGCGGTGTGCGCCGGCCTTACGCCGACGCGTCGAGCGCCTTCACGCGCTTGGCCAGGCGGGACACCTTCCGGTCGGCCGTGTTCTTGTGCAGCACACCCTTGGTGACGCCGCGCTGGATCTCCGGCTGGGCGTTCTTGAGCGCATCCCGCGCCGCGGCGCCGTCACCCGAGGCGATCGCCAGTTCCACTTTCTTGATGAAGGTACGGATCCGGCTCCGACGCGCCATGTTGCGCTCGGTGCGTTTGACCGTTTGCAGAATACGTTTCTTTGCAGACTTGATGTTCGCCATAGAGTTGTTGCCAGGGTGAAAACTGTGAACGGGTCGAGCGCGGGGATCTATCCCCGCACCCCGCGGATGTCAAGGTCGGGACATGCCCGTCGGACCGGCGAATGGCTGCCCCGTCGGCTCGCATCGGACGAGCCGGTGCGAGCCGCCGGCCGTCAGCGGTGCTTGAAGTCGGGCTGCCGCTTCTCGACGAAGGCTGCCATGCCCTCCTTCTGGTCCTCGGTGGCGAAGGTAGCATGGAACAGCCGCCGCTCGAACAGCACGCCTTCGGCCAGCGTGGTCTCGTAGGCGCGGTTCACCGCTTCCTTGGCCAGCATCACCATGGGTCTGGAGAGATTGGCGATCCGCTCCCCCACCTTCAGGGCTTCGTCGATCAGGTCGCCCGAGGGCACGATCCGGCTGACCAGCCCGGACCGTTCGGCCTCTTCGGCGTCCATCATGCGGCCGGTCAGACACATTTCCATCGCCTTGGACTTGCCGACGAAGCGGGTCAGCCGCTGGGTACCGCCGGAGCCCGGGATGGTGCCGATATTGATCTCGGGCTGCCCGAACCGGGCGGTGTCGGCGGCCAGGATGAAGTCGCACATCATCGCCAGTTCGCACCCCCCGCCCAGCGCGTAGCCGGACACCGCCGCGATCACCGGCTTGCGGCAGCGGGTGACCCGTTGCCAGCTCTCGATGAAATTGCCGTCGAACGCGTCCATGAAGGATTTGCCGGCCATCTCCTTGATGTCCGCGCCGGCGGCAAAGGCCTTCTCGGATCCGGTGATGACGATGCACCCAGTTCCGTCGTCGGCTTCGAACGCATCCAGGGCCTTGGCCAACTCGTCGATCAGCTGGGCGTTGAGGGCGTTCAGGGCCCGCGGCCGGTTGAGCGTGACCAGGCCCACCTTGCCGCGGGTCTCGACGATGAGGGTATCATAGGCCATGGGGCGCCTCCCTTGGGTCAGGGCACGATCGTCTCTACGGGATCGAGGACGGGGCCCGCCGCTGGTGTCGATACGCGCTTCCAGGGGCGCGACCGGTGCCCGTCTAGCGCGTCCCGGTCGGGTCGACAACGGGGAGTCCGACCCGCCGGCAGCGCTACCGTTGCCGGCGGGGACAAAAAAAGGTGCTGCGTCCGCTCTGGACCAGCCGCTGCACGCCCCCGGTCCGCGCCGGCTCGCAGTCACAGTGCCGACAGGCTTGCCCCTCCCGGCCATAGACCGCCCAGGCGTGTTGGAAGTAGCCGAGCTCCCCGGTCGTCTGCACATAGTCCCGCAGGCTGGAACCACCGGCCGCGATCGCCCGGGTCAGGACATCCTTGATCGCCGGAACTAGCCTCAGACAGCGCTTGCCGGCCACGCTGGCGGCCGACCGGCTCGGGGACACCCCCGCTTCGAACAGGGCTTCGCAGACATAGATGTTGCCGAGCCCGGCAACGGTTCTCTGATCCAGCAGAGCCGCCTTGATCGATGTCTGTCGCCCGGCCAACCGGTCGCTCAGGCAGTCGGGCGAAAACGATTCCTCCAGCGGCTCCGGACCCAGGGCCGCCAGCAGCCGGTGGGTCGGCAGGGCATTGCCGGAGACCAGGTCGATCATGCCGAACCGGCGCGGGTCGTTGAACACGATCCGCCAGCCGTCATCGGTATCGAAGACCAGATGATCGTGCGGTCCGGGCGGCGCTGCCCGGTCGATCGGGGTCAGCACCATCCGGCCCGACATGCCGAGATGCACCAGCAGCACCATCCCGTCGTCCAGGCCGATCAGCAGGTACTTCGCCCGCCGGCCGACGGACCGCACCGTCCGGCCCTCGACCCGGGCCGGCAGGCCGACGGGCAGCGGCCAGCGCAGATCGCCGCGGCGCTGCTCGACGCGGACGATGCGCCGCCCTTCCAGGCGGACGGCCAGGCCGCGACGGACGGTCTCGACTTCGGGAAGCTCCGGCATGGTCGGCGGCTATAGCAAGGCCGCCCGCCCGGCGCTATCGTCCGTGCTCATGACGACCGCTTGCTCCTCCGCCGGGCGGGATACCGCCCCCGACCCATCGACGGCCGCCGCCGATGCCGAAGCCGGTTGGTTCGGCGACCAGCCGGTCGACCCGTCGGCCAAGACCGGCCGGGTCCACGCCGTGTTCGACAGCGTCGCCCGACGCTACGACCTGATGAACGACCTGATGTCGGGCGGCATCCACCGGCTGTGGAAGCGTCGGTTCATCGACCGGATCGCCCCGCGCGACGGGCGGACCGTGCTCGATGTCGCCGGCGGCACCGGGGACATCGCGCTGGCGATGGTCCGCCGGGCTCCGGCCGCGGAGGTGATCGTCTGCGACCTGACCGAGGCGATGGTCCGGGTCGGCCGCGACCGGATGATCGACCAGGGGGTGGCGGACCAGATCCGACCGGTGGTCGGCAATGCCGAGCAGTTGCCCCTGCCGGACCGCAGCGTCGACACCTATACGATCGCCTTCGGCTTGCGCAACGTCAGCCGGATCGATACCGCGCTGCGGGAGGCACGGCGCGTGCTCAGGCCCGGGGGCCGGTTCTTCTGCCTGGAGTTCAGCCGGGTCACCGACCCCGCTTTGGAACGGCTCTATCAGGCCTACTCGTTCCAGGTCATCCCCCGGATCGGTGCCGTCGTCGCCCGCGACCGGGACAGCTATCGGTACCTGGTCGAAAGCATCCGCCGGCATCCCGATCAGGCCGCCCTGGCGGGCCGCATGGAAGCGGCGGGACTGGCCCGGGTGGCCTACGAGAACCTGACCTTCGGGGTTGCCGCGATCCACAGCGGCTGGCGGCTGTGAGCGGTCTTGCCCGCCCTCCCGGGCCGCGGGCGGCGGCGGAGTCAGGCCCGTGACCGGACCGGCGCCGGATCTGGCCGGCAAGCGGGTGCTGATCGTGCTGACGGGCGGGATCGCCTGCTACAAGGTGCCGGAAGTGATCCGCCGTCTCAAGGAACGCGGCGCCTTCGTCCGGGCCCTCATGACCGAGGCCGCAACCCGGTTCGTGACCCCGCTGACGGTGGGCGCGGTCTCCTCGGACCGGGTGTACACGGAGCTCTGGTCCCGCGACGAGGAGGCGGAGGTCGGCCATATCCGCCTGGCCCGGGACGGCGACCTGGTGCTGGTGGCACCGGCGACGGCCCATACGCTGGCCAAGATGGCCCATGGCCTGGCCGACGATCTGGCCAGCACGGTGCTGCTGGCGACCCGGGCACCGATCCTGGCGGCACCGGCGATGAACCCCGCGATGTGGCAGCATCCGGCCACGCAGGCCAATCTGCGCACCCTCCGGGATCGGGGGGTCACCATCATCGGGCCGGCGAGCGGGGCGATGGCCGAACCGGAGACCGGGCCGGGCCGGATGGTCGAGCCGGCCGATCTGGTGACGGCGGTCACCGATCGGCTCGTGCCCCGACCGGGCCCTTTGACCGGGCGGACGGCGATCGTGACCAGCGGACCGACCCACGAGCCGATCGACCCGGTCCGCTTCATCGCCAACCGGTCGTCCGGCAAGCAGGGTCATGCCATCGCCGAGGCGCTGGCGCGGGCCGGCGCCTCGGTCACCCTGGTGACCGGACCGGTCATCCTGCCCGATCCGCCCGGGGTTGCCTGCCTGCATGTGGAGACCGCAGAGCAGATGTGCGCCGCCGTCGAGGCCGCGCTGCCGGCCGATATCGCCGTGTGCGCCGCCGCGGTGGCGGATTGGCGGGTCGCCAACGCCGGCACCTCGAAGATCAAGAAGGTATCGGGGGATCTGCCGATCCTCGAGCTGACCGAGAATCCCGACATTCTGGCCGGGCTCGGCCGTCACCCGACCGCCCGGCCGACGCTGCTGGTCGGCTTCGCCGCGGAGACGGACCGGGTGATCGAACACGCGCAGGCCAAACGCCTGAAAAAACGGTGCGATTGGATCCTGGCGAACGACGTGTCGCCCGAAACCGGGACGTTCGGAGGCGAACACAATCGCGTGCATCTGATCACCGCCGACGGTGTCGAGAGCTGGCCTCAAATCAGCAAATCGGCGGTGGCGAGCCGGCTGGTCGCGGCGATCCAGGCGGTCTTCACGGCATGAGATCGGATCGGGGCTGCATATTGGCGTCTTGACCCTCAGCGCGGATATCTGTTGGACCGGTGCGCGGGAACGACGCACCCCCCGACTGTCCGCTGATGCCAGGGATGTCTGTCCATGGACCATGTTGCGCCGGCCGAAACCGTGAGCGTGGGGGTCACGCGCCTGCCGCATGCCGAAGGGTTGCCGCTGCCGTCCTATGCGACCGCGCATGCCGCCGGGGCGGATCTTCTGGCAGCCGTCACCGAGCCGGTGGTCATTCCGCCGGGCGGGCGGGCTCTGATCCCCACGGGTCTGTCGATCGCTCTTCCACCCGGTTTCGAGGGGCAGGTTCGCCCCCGGTCGGGCCTTGCGCTCAAGCATGGGCTGACCTTGCCGAACAGTCCCGGCACCGTCGATGCCGACTATCGCGGCGAGGTCAAGGTCATCCTCGCCAATCTCGGCGGCGAGGACTTCACCGTGACCCGGGGCCTGCGGATCGCACAGCTGGTGATCGCCCGCCATGCGGTTGCGCGGTTCGACCTTGTCGACGTTTTGCCCGATACCGAACGGGGTGACGGCGGGTTCGGGTCGACCGGCGCGTGACCGGCACCGCGTTTTTCGCCGTCGAGGGCACCGCACCGCCCCCCTCGCATGCTGCTTCGGGCACCGCCCGATGATTCCGCTACTTCAGTAGACCGACATCATGCTTACCCTGCCCCGTAAACTGCTCTTCGCGATCGAGGCCGTTCTGGACATTGCCTACCATTCCTCGGACCGTCCGGTCCGAAGCGGCGAGATCGCGGAACGGCAGTCGATTCCCCGCCGCTATCTGGAGCAGGTGCTCCAGCACCTCGTCCGGGCGGAGATCCTGGCCGGCGTACGCGGCCCCAGAGGCGGCTACCGGCTGGCCAGGGAACGCCGGCTGATCTCCCTGGGAGCCATCGTGCGCGTGGTTCAGGGCATCGATGCCGACGCCGAGCCGGAGCACCTGACATCCGATCTCGGGCGTCACGTCGTCGAGCCGCTGTGGCGCGACCTGAACACCGAGTGGATGTCGAAACTGGATGCCATCACGATCGACACCCTGGTGCGGGAGGCACGGACCAAGGGGATCGGCAAGGACGACGACCCGCCGATCGACTTCACCATCTGATCGCGGCAAGGCGGCTCCAACACCCTCGTGCCCGCCTCGAAACTCCGTCAGGGATAGCGATACCGTGCGAGGCGCCGGGTGGTGAGGCGGATAGGGGAGACGTTGCCCCATGGTTCGGCGGAAGCGACGGATTTCTCCCGGTCCTTGGTCCGTCTGCGACATCGTCCGAGCCCGGCGACGGACCAGCGTCCCCGCCCGGTCCGTCCCGTCGCTTGCGGAGCGCAGCGCCTTGCGCCGATATGCGCGGTGGCGGAGACCTGCCCTCAAACCGCGGCAATCTTTCCCTTCTCAAACCAAGTGACCGCCGGCTCCATCACTTCCCGGGACTGAACAGCCAGACATCTTGCATTGGCTCAGTGGAGCTGCCGGCCATCCCGTCACACCAGACCATTGAACACCAATCCGATGACGATGACCTGCGGGACGGTGAGAAGGGGCAGAAGCAACGCCGCTTTCAGACGGCCCGTCACCTCGCGCAGCACCAGCACTTCGGTATAGTCGGTGGCGACACCGGCCATCAGGAAGGTGAAGGCATTGCCGGGTGCGGACGCCCGGTGCATCAGGTCGGCTGCGATCGGCACCGACCCTTCCGAGCACACTTCGATGATCGTCGCGGCCAGAAGCGTCGTGAACAATCCAAGCACAGTCGCGCCGAACCAGGTCGCAAAGATCTCGGTCGACACCGTCGCCTGGATCAGAGCCGCCAGCACGACCCCGAAGAACAGCCAGCGCAGCACGATGCGGCTCGCCGTCACCGACCGGCGGGCGACATCGCGGGCGAACGCCAGATCGTAGCGTTGCGCCTTCAACCCTGCCCTGGCCTCACGCCAGACATGGAAGTCGTCGGGCAGGTCGACGCGGTTCGGGTTGCGCCTGACCTTGCCCGCCCGCTCCAGCGCCTCGACGATCAGCCCGGTTACGAAGGCGATGAGCAGCGACACGACGATGAACACCGCCATCCAGCCCCAGCCCATCATCACCCCGATGATGATCGTCAGCGACAGCGAGTTCCACGGGCTGGCGATGAGGAAGGCAAACACCTGCCCCAGGCTCGCGCCGCGTTCGTAGAGCTTGGCGCCGACCATCAGGATGCCGTGATTGCACAGATCCAGCACGAATCCTGCAATCACCGCCCGAAGGAGACTTCCGGCTCCCTGATCGCGGCCGATGATGCCGATGACGAAGGCGCGCGGCACCCGGTCAATCAACCCGACCG
The DNA here is from genome assembly GCA_028281265.1 of Alphaproteobacteria bacterium. Classification (GTDB taxonomy): domain Bacteria; phylum Pseudomonadota; class Alphaproteobacteria; order DSM-16000; family Inquilinaceae; genus JANQKE01. The sequence continues at coordinate 25,679 of JANQKE010000153.1, forward strand.
CCAGCATGCCCAACAGGATACCCCACCACATGAGGTTCATCATGTCGTGAACGGCATGGGTGAAATGGCCAAAGCCCCATAGGGCGTCATGGCTCAGTACGGGAGAGGCCAGATAGGCGACGGCGATCGCTGCCCCGGACAAGACAAGCAGCCAGTCCATTCGGGGGACGGTCATGCTGGCCGCGGCCGCCGGCGTGGCCGACCCGCCACCGCCGCAACAGGACGAGGCGGTTTGGGGCGAGCCGTGACAGGCCGCTCGACAGCCGGTGTCACGACGCTGCCGCAGCATGTCCCGGAGACTGTCTTGGTATCCATCGTCTGGTCCGTCCGCTCGATGGGGCGTCTCGATCTCCCGTCGCGATGTAGAGGCTCTAGCCACTAGAGCCTCAAGACCCGTCATGTGCTTTCCTTCGATACGGTGTCCGGCCACGTCACGATCCGGCTGCGGCCCCCTCTTCGGCCACCAGGGCGCGCAGTTCGGCGGCGCCGAACGGATCGAGCAGCCGGCCGTCGACGAAGAAGGTGGGTGTGGCGCGAACGCCGAAGCCGAGCACGTCTTCGAGATCCATCCACGCCCTTTCGAGAACGCCCGGCTCCGCCACCAAAGGCCGTGCGACGTCGAGATCGAGACCCGCCGTCTCCACGATCGGCGAGGCCGCCATCAGGGCCATGTTGTCGGTGCCGACTTGTCATCGCGACGGCCATGCCGCCCCGCCGGCAACGCTCAAGACAACGGTTTGGCGGCGGAGCATGGCCCTTTCCGCCGATCCTTGATTGCCGATCGACAGCGGCATACATCCTCAAGTCGCTGGAGCTTTCGGGGGTGTCGTGGCCGCAGGCCATCAACAGTCGGAACGATCGACAAGGAGAACGATGCGCGTGCTGACCATCGGCAATCTATCTCGAAGAACCGGCACCAAGGTCCCGACGATCCGCTATTACGAGCAGATCGGCCTGATGCCCGAACCAGGTCGGACGGATGGCGGGCAGCGGCGCTACGACGCCGCGGCGCTGGACCGGCTATCCTTCGTCCGCCATGCGCGCCAGCTCGGCTTCTCCCTCGATGCCATTCGTGAACTTCTCGATCTCGCCGACAATCCCGACCACGATTGCAACGATGTCGATGTCATTGCGCAGAGGCAGTTACGGCAGGTCGAACAGCGCATCGCGCGCCTCGAAGCCTTGCGCGGCGAACTTCAGCGCATGCTGCACCAGTGCGCTGGCGGCAAGACGTCCGACTGCCGCGTTCTGGAAGTGTTGCGCGATCATTCCGAATGCCTGGCCGACCACGAGACCTAGACCGTTTTCAGGGAATGCCGGGTGGATCTGTTGGCGTGTGCCGGATCGATCCGTGG
>JANQKE010000175.1 GCA_028281265.1 Alphaproteobacteria bacterium
TCTGGGCCTGCTCCACCTGGAGATCATCCAGGAGCGGCTGGAGCGGGAGTTCGACCTCGACCTCATCACCACCGCGCCGTCGGTGGTCTATCAGGTGCATCTGACCGACGGCACCCGGCTGGACCTGCATAATCCGGCGGACATGCCGGATGTGCTGAAGATCGCCCGCATCGAGGAGCCGTGGATCAAGGCCACCATCATGCTGCCCGACGACTATCTGGGCGGCATCCTGCAACTCTGCACCGAGCGGCGGGGCGAGCAGATCGAGCTGACCTACAGCGGCCACCGGGCGATGCTGGTCTACCGGCTGCCGCTGAACGAGGTGGTGTTCGACTTCTACGACCGGCTGAAGTCGATCAGCCGCGGCTATGCGAGCTTCGACTATCAGATGGACGGTTACCGCCAGGACGACCTGGTCAAGCTCGCGATCCTGGTCAACCAGGAACCGGTCGACGCCCTGGCCATCATGGTCCACCGCAGCCAGGCCGAACGCCGGGGCCGGCAGCTCTGCGAGCGGCTGAAGGATCTGATCCCACGGCAGCTGTTCAAGATCGCCGTCCAGGCCGCCATCGGCGGCAAGGTCGTCGCCCGGGAGACCGTGTCCGCCATGCGCAAGGACGTCACGGCCAAATGCTATGGCGGCGACGTCACCCGCAAGCGCAAGCTCCTCGAAAAGCAGAAGGAGGGCAAGAAGCGCATGCGGCAGTTCGGCAATGTCGAGATCCCGCAAAGTGCCTTCATCGCTGCGCTGAAGATGGGCGACGAGTAGCGGTGATGCCGCGCCGGCAGGGGTGTTCGAGCCTTGCCGGCGGTACGGCGGCCGGACGTCGAATGTCGGCCGCCGCACTATTCCGAACACCGGGCGAACGACCTGGCGATGATGATGTCCCCCAGCCCCCCGGTCATCCCGACGACGCCTTTGGATGCCGAAGCCGGTCTCTGCCCCGTGCGTACGGTGTCGGCCCTCCCGCCGGCCTGCGCCAGGTGCGGGTGATGGTGACCTTGGGCGCCGAAGCGGCCGGCGACTACCCGATGGTCCGACGGATCGTCGCTACCGGGGGCGTTGAAGAGCTGGTAGGGGCTCCGCGGCCCCGCCGCCGGCCGGCAGCGACGGGGCCTTGCGACGGCTATTGAGCCGCAGCCGGTGTGGCATCGGCGACCTTGTCGAACGCCTGATCGAGGTCGGCGATGATGTCGTCGACGGTCTCGATGCCGATCGACAGCCGTACCACCTCCGGCCCCGCCCCGGCGGCGACCAGATCCTCGGCGCCGAGCTGGCTGTGCGTGGTCGAGGCCGGGTGGATGATCAGCGACCGGCTGTCGCCGATATTGGCGACATGGCTGAGCATCTCGACCGCATCGACCATTGACTTGCCCGCCTCGTAGCCGCCCTTCAGGCCCAGCGTGAACACCGAGCCCGCCCCGTTCGGCAGGTAGCGTTGCGCCAGGGCGTGGTATTGCGACGACGGCAGGCCGGCATAGTTGACCCACGCCACGGCCGGATGCGTTTCGAGCCATTCGGCCACCTTCTGCGCGTTCTCGCAGTGCCGCGCCATCCTGAGGCCGAGGGTCTCGATGCCGAGCAGGGTGAGGAACGCGTTCATCGGCTGCTGGTTCATGCCCAGATCGCGCAAGCCCACCGCGTGGCCGTGGAAGGTGAAGGCCAGGTCGCCGAACGTCTCGTGGAACTTCAGTCCGTGATAGCCGGGATCGGGTGCGGTCAGCCCGGCGAACTTGTCGGAGCTCGACCAGTCGAACTTGCCGCTGTCGACCACCACACCGCCGATCGACGTCCCGTTGCCGGACAGGAACTTGGTGGTGGAGTGCACGACGATGTCGGCCCCGTGCTCGATCGGGCGGCACAGCGCCGGGCTCGCCATGGTGTTGTCGACGATCAGCGGCACGCCGGCCGCATGGGCGATGTCGGCGATCGCGGCGATATCGCTGACCACCCCGCCCGGATTGGCCAGGCTCTCGATGAACAGGGCGCGCGTGTCCGGGGTGATCGCGGTGCGGAAATTCTCCGGGTTGTCGGGGTCGACGAAGTGTGTCTTCCAGCCGAAGGCGCGGGAGAAGCTGTTGGCAAGCTGGTTCAGCGTCCCGCCGTAAAGCTTTCTCGAAGCGACGATTTCCGCCTTGGGTTCCATGAACGGAAACAGCGCGAGAAGCTGGGCTGCGTGGCCGGAAGCGGTGGCGGTTGCGCCGACCCCGCCTTCCAGCGATGCCAGCCGTTCCTCCAGCACCGCCACCGTCGGGTTGGTCAGGCGGGAATAGATGAAGCCGAGCTTCTGCAGGGCAAACAGGCTCGCGGCATGCTCGGCGTCCTCGAACACGTAAGACGTGGTCTGGTAGACCGGTGTCTGGCGCGCGCCGGTGGCGGGGTCCGGGCTCGCACCGGCATGGATGGCCAGCGTGTCGAAGCCGGGCTTGCGATCGGTCATGGTGGTGTCCCTATCTGTCGGGTGATGCGGCGATGTTGGATCATCACCTGGGGGTAAATACTCAGTATTGCAAGGATTTAGCTGCTCTTGCCGCCAAACGGCATGAGCTTGCGCTTCTTCGAGGAGATGACGTTGCTCCGGACCCCGGACCAGCTCAGCTCCCCATGGAGGCGGGCCCATTCCTGCTTGGGGCAGCGGTCCATGATGACGGTGAGGCCGGCGGCTTCCGCCTTGGCCGCGGCCGCATCGTGGCGGACGGTGAGCTGCATCCAGATCACCGCCGGGGGGTGCGGCAGGGCCAAGGCCTCATCGACGATGCCGGCCGCAGCGTCGGAACCGCGGAAGATGTCGACCATGTCGACCGACTCGGGCAACTCGGCCAGGGTGGCGACCGCGGTCTCGCCCAGGATCGTCTCGCCGCCCGCCCGCGGGTTGACCGGGATCACCCGATAGCCTTTGCCCTGCAGATACTTCATCACAAAGTAGCTCGGCCGCCGCCAGTTCGGGGAGGCGCCGACCATGGCGATGGTGTTCACCCGGTCGAGCACGCCGCGCAGATGGTCGTCGGCATAGACCAGCGGGGCAGGGGCCGCGGCGACGGCACCGGCGTCGTAGCCTGCCATCCTCAGGCCCCCTTCCACACCGGCGCGCGCTTCTGCAGGAAGGCGTCGATCCCTTCCCCGGCGTCGCGGGCCAGCATGTTCCGGGTCATCACCTCGCTGGCATAGGCGTAGGCGTCGGCGATCGCCATGTCGGCCTGGCGGTAGAAGGCTTCCTTGCCGATGGCGACGGTCAGCGGGCTCTTCGAGGCGATCTGCTGGGCCAGCGCGTCGGTCTCCGCCTCCAGCGTGTCGGCGGCGACCACCCGATTGACCAGGCCCATCGCCTGCGCCTCCGCCGCGCTGACCATGTTGCCGGTGAGCAGCATCTCCATCGCCGCCTTGCGGCCGACCGCCCGGCTGAGGGCGACCATCGGCGTCGAGCAGAACAGGCCGATGTTCACGCCTGGGGTGGCGAACATCGCCTCCTGCGACGCGACGGCCAGGTCGCAGGTCGCCACGAGCTGACAGCCGGCCGCGGTCGCGATGCCCTGGACCCGGGCGATCACGGGCTTGGGCAACCGGGTGATGGTCAGCATCAGCCGGGAGCATTGCCGGAACAATTGCTCGTACAGCTCCCGCCGCGGATCGGCCCGCATTTCCTTCAGGTCATGGCCGGCGCAGAACGCCTTGCCGGCGCCGGCGAGCACCACCGCATTGATGCGATTGTCGTCGCCGATGTCCTCGAGCGCATCCTGCAAGGCGGCCATCAGCGCCTGGCTCAGGGCGTTGCGGGCGCTGGGGCGGTTGAGGGTAAGGGTCGCGACCGCCCCCTTGTCTTCGCGCAGCACCAGCGGATCGCGCATGCCGGCGGCCGCCGGCTGGCTGGCATGGATGTCCATGGCCGTGCCTTTCCCTTTCGCTGTTCGACCGTGATCGGCGACTATAGCACGTCGCGATCCCGCTGCCGTCCGTCAACCGCAGTCTGCCCCAGCCGGTCGGCCCGATACAACACATAGGTGATGCGAGTTGTGTTTATATGACAGAGAAAAACAGTAAATCATGTGCCATCTCCGCCGACCGGCTGGCGACCCTCATCCGCGATGAGGTACCGTTCGTCGGCCGCCACGGCGTCGCCGTCCTGGCGCTCGCCCCCGGCTACGCGCATCTCAGCCTCGACTACAGTGCGGAGTTGTTGCGGCCCGGCGGCACCATCACCGGGCCGGCCTTGTTCGGCTTGGCGGATGTCGCCCTGTACGGGGCCGTGATGTCGGAGATCGGCGAGGTGCCGCTGGCGGTGACGGTCGACATGACCATCAGCTTTCTGCGCAAGCCCGATCCCGGTCCGATCGAGGCCAAGAGCCATCTGCTCAAGCTCGGCCGCCGGTTGGCCTATGGGACCGTCACCCTGACCAGTCGGGGCGATCCGCGGCCGGTGGCCCATGCGACGGGGCACTATGCCATCCCGTCCAGTCATGGGCGCGGCGGGTGATGACTGCGGCTCCGAGTTTTGGGGTATTATAAAACCCCATACATAAGGCGCTGAAAATGCATGATCGATCAGCTTGACCCCGCGTTTGCTGCGGCGTAGAAGCGACCGCAATTCCGGTCGGGCCCGTCCCGGCCGGTTTCTTGTTGGACAAGTTTCATTACGGATCCACGCATCATGAAGACCTATTCCGCCAAGCCGACCGATGTGGAGGCCAAGTGGTACGTCGTCGATGCCGAGGGTGTGGTGCTGGGCCGGCTGGCCAGCCAGGTCGCGATGCGGCTTCGGGGCAAGCACAAGGCCATGTACACCCCGCATATCGACACCGGCGACAACATCATCGTCGTCAACGCCGAGAAGGTGCGGCTGACCGGCAACAAGCGGGCCACCAAGACCTTTTATTGGCACACCGGATATCCCGGCGGGATCAAGAGCCGCACCACCGCGCAGATCCTGGACGGCAAGTATCCCGAACGGGTGATCCTGAAGGCCGTCGAGCGGATGCTGCCGAAGGGGCCCTTGGGCCGCAAGCAACTCAAGAAACTCAGGGTCTATGCCGGCGGTGCGCACCCGCATGACGCCCAGCAGCCCGAAGTGCTGGATATCGCCGGCCTGAACGCCAAGAACGCGAGGTAATCCCCCATGGCCGAAACCCAATCCCTGTCGGACCTGTCCGATCTCGCGGCTGCCACCGGGGTGGACGCGGAAGTCGCCGAAGCGCCGGTCGAGCCGGTGCGGGACGCGTTCGGCCGGTCCTATGCGACGGGCCGGCGCAAAGACGCGGTCGCTCGGGTGTGGATCAAGCCCGGCACCGGCAGGATCACCGTGTGCGGCCAGGACCAGGAGGTCTATTTCGCCCGTCCGGTGTTGCGGATGCTGTTGCAGCAGCCCTTCCAGGTGACCAACCGGCTGGGTCAGTTCGATGTCGTCGCCACCGTCAAGGGGGGCGGGCTGTCCGGTCAGGCCGGTGCGGTGCGTCTGGGTATCAGCCGCGCCCTGGTCAACTATGAGCCCGGGCTGAAGCCGGCCCTGCGCCAGTACGGTTTCCTGACCCGGGACAGCCGGATGGTCGAACGGAAGAAGTACGGCAAGGCCAAGGCCCGCCGGTCCTTCCAGTTCTCCAAGCGCTGATCGTCCCGAGGGCGGCTCTCGATCGCCGTTCCGCGATCGATCGCGGTACCAGGGCCCGCCGGCACCGGCGGGCCCTTCTTCTTGGCCCGACACACCGGTGGACGGGGCGGATTCCGGACCCGTGCTTACGACTGTCATCATTGCGCCGCTATGATCGGCGGGGAAGCCGGGGCGGCGGTCGATCGACGGTCCGCCGGCCGGCCGACGACATCGATGGGAGCGACAGATGGTCTATCGGGGAACGATCAGCCGGCGCGGCGTGCTCAAGGCGGGTGCTGCCGCCCTGGCGCTGCCGCTGGCCGGGTTCGCGCGGCCGGCGCGGGCACGGATCGCGGGCGCGGATCTCCTGCTGGTCGGCATCGCCGATCTCCACTCGCCCTATGCGCGGCTGGCCCAACTGGTCGCGGCGATCGAGCGGGTGGTGGCCGACAATCCCGGCACGGATGTCCGCGTGCTGGTCAATGGCGACGTGTTCGAACGCGGCAATGTGGTCGCCTTGCGCTCCGGCGGCCGGGTCGACCTGGCCGCCCTGGCGACGCTCAACCGCATCGCACCGGTGATCGTCAATCTCGGCAATCACGAGACCGCGATCCTCGACGATATGGCCGACTTCGTCCGCGCGGGGTGGGAGGCGGGGATCACCGTCATCTCCAACCTCATCGACGCCCGGACCGGCGCCCTGTACGCCGACCCGGCCACCGTGGTCACGGTCGGCGATCGCCGGGTGACGATCGCCGGGCTGGCGACGGACAACATCTTCACCTATCGCCGGCCGATCCGGCCGACCCTGTCGATCCCGCATCCGGTGGAGTGGGCCGAAGCGACCCTGCCGGGGCTGTTCGCCGGCACCGATCTGCCGGTGGTGATGAGCCATGCCGGTGTGGCGCACGACAAGGGTCTGCTGCCGCTGGTGCCGGAACACACGCTGATGATCGGTGGGCACGACCATCTGCGCTTCGAGCATCGGGAGCGGGGCGGGCTCTACCTCCATCCCGGCTCCTGGGGCAACGTCATCGACGTCGTGGCGGTTCGGTTCGAGGGTGCCGGTCCCCGCTTCGAGCGGGTCGAGATCCCGGTGGCGCCGTCCGATGTCGCCGAGCCCGGGATCGCGGCGCAGATCCACCAGGCGATGGCCGATCACCTGGCTCCCGAGGACCAGGCCGTCCTCGGCCACATGCCGGAGAGCCTGGATCTGCCCGAAAGCATCCTGTTCGCGGTCGAGGCGGTACGGGATGCCGCCGGTGCGGATGCCGCCTTCCTGGGCCACACCACGTTCGGCACCGGCCTGGAGGCCGGCCCGGTCACCCGTTATGCCTTCGACGCCTATATCCGGTTCGATGGCGATATCCGCACCGCGGAGGTGCCGGGCGCCGTGCTGGCGACCATCCTGGCACGGTCCAACCAGCATCGGGCGCGGAGTCTGGCCGAACGGACCGGCGACTTCGTCCACGCCCTGCCGATCACGCCGGCGGCCGGTCGGACCTACACCATCGCGGTCAACGGCTGGACGGCGATCAATCAGGCCGCCTATCTCGGCACGCAGGATCTGCCCTTCGCCGAGGTGCCGGATCTGCGCCTGAAGGCCCTGGTGACCGAGGCGCTGCCCGGATAGATCGACCCCGCGTTCAGATGGGCTCATCTGAGCGCAGAGACGATGATCGACTTCAAAGAGGGAGAGCATCCTTGCGTCCGGTCCGACGCGGGGATGCTCTGGAGCGTTTTCAGGGAATACCGGGTGGATCTGTTGGCGCGTGCCGGATCGATCCGCAAGGCGCGTCGCGCCGCGCGATGCGGTGCCATCGGGCAAGCGGCGCAACGCAGCGGGCGGCCGGCACAC
>JANQKE010000029.1 GCA_028281265.1 Alphaproteobacteria bacterium
CGGCTCCCGGCTCCCGGCTCCCGGCTCCCGGCTCCCGGCTCCCGGCTCCCGGCTCCCGGCTCCCGGCTCCCGGCTCCCGGCTCCCGGCTCCCGGTCCCCGCCTAGCGGAACCGGTTCGTGGTGGGGAAGCCGCGGGGCGGGAGCTGTCCCACGCCGCCGCGCTTGCCGACCGGGATGTCCGGAACCGTCCGCACCCGCTCGCCCAGCCGCCAGGACAGGCCTTCGGCGCTGCGGAAGGTGGTGATGTCCGACAGGCGCGCGTCCCGGTACTTCTGCAGGATCACGCCGCGACCGCGGGTCATCTCGTTGACCTCGGCCAGCGGGAAGCACAGCAAGCGGCGGTTGGTCCCGACGATCGCCACGCTGTCGCCGTCGATCGGCACGCATGCCGCGGCGACCACCGGGACGGTGACGTTCAGCACCTGCCGCCCGGCCCGGGTCTGGGCGAGAAGCTCGGTCTCCCTGACGCGGAAGCCGCGGCCGTCGCTGGCCGCGACCAGCACCTCGCCATCGGGCCGATGCACGCGCAGGGCGACGGTGTCGGCATCGTTGGGGACGTCGATCGACAGCCGCACCGGCTCCCCATAGCCGCGGCCCCGCGGGAGCCGGTCGGCCGCCAGGGTGTAGGCCCGGCCCATGGTGTCGAACAGGATCAGCCGGTCGACCGTCTCGGCGTGCAGGACGAAGCGGGCCCGGTCGCCCTCCTTGTACTTGACGTCCGTGGTATCGGTCAGATGTCCGCGCACCGCCCGGATCCAGCCCTTCTCGGACAGGAAGACGGTGAGCGGCTCCCGCTCGATGGCGGCTTGCAGCGGTACGACGACCGCACTCGGCACCGCCCCCAGATCGGTCCGCCGGCGCCCCAGATCGGTCGCCTTGCCGAACTGCCGGTCGACGGCATCGATCTGCGCGCCGATCGCCGTCCACTGCTTGGCCGGGTCGCCCAGCAGGGCCGACAGCTCGGACTGCTCGGCTGCCAGGGCCTCGTGTTCCCGGCGCAACGCCATCTCCTCGAGCTTGCGCAACGATCGCAGGCGCATGTTGAGGATCGCCTCGGCCTGCACGTCGGTCAGCTCGAACACCCGCATCAGCTCGGCCTTCGGGTCGTCTTCCTCCCGGATGATGCGGATCACCTCGTCGAGATTGAGGAAAGCGATCACCATGCCCGCGAGCACTTCCAGGCGGTGGGCGATCTTCTCCAACCGGTGCCGGGTCCGGCGCTGCAGCACCTCGCGCCGGTGGTCGAGGAAGGCGAGCAGCGCCTCCTTCAGGCCCATCACCCGCGGCACGCCGGTGGCGTCGAGCACGTTGAGGTTGAGGGAGATCCGGCTTTCGAGGTCGGTCAGCCGGAACAACTGCTCCATCAGCACATCGGCGTCGACGTTGCGGCTCTTCGGCTCCAGGATCAGCCGGACATCCTCGGCCGACTCATCCCGGATATCGGCCAGCAACGGCAGCTTCTTGGCGTTGAGCAGGTCGGCGATCCGCTCGATCAGTTTCGATTTGGCGACCTGATAGGGGATCTCGGTGACGACGATCTGATACTGCCCCTGCCCCAGCTTCTCGGTCGCCCACCGGGCCCGGACGCGGAACCCGCCACGGCCGGTGCGATACGCCTCTTCGATCGCCTCCGGGGTTTCAACCAGCACCCCACCGGTGGGGAGGTCGGGGCCGGCCACATGGTCCAGCAGGGCCGCACCGGGCAGATCGCGATCGACGATCAGCGCCTTGAGGGCCGCGCACAGCTCCCCCGCATTGTGCGGCGGAATGCTGGTCGCCATGCCCACGGCGATCCCCTGGGCGCCGTTGGCGAGCAGGTTCGGGAACGCGGCCGGCAGCACCGACGGTTCCGCCCCCTCACCGTCATAGGTGTCGCGGAAGTCGACCGCATCCTCATCGAGGCCGTCCATCAGCGCTTCGGCAACGGCCGTCAGCCGGGCCTCGGTGTAGCGCATGGCCGCGGCGTTATCGCCGTCGATATTGCCGAAATTGCCTTGGCCGTCGATCAGCGGGTAGCGAACCGCGAAGTCCTGGGCCAGACGCACCAGGGCATCGTAGACCGACTGGTCACCATGGGGGTGATACTTGCCGATGACGTCCCCGATCACCCGGGCGGACTTCTTCGGCGTCGCCTCGGGGCCCAACCGCAGGTCGCGCATGGCGAAGAGCACGCGCCGATGCACCGGCTTGAGCCCGTCGCGGACGTCCGGCAGCGACCGGGCCGTGATGGTCGACAGGGCATAGGCCAGATACCGCTCCCCCAGCGCGCGGGCCAGCGGGACGGTCAGGATCGAGTCTGCGGCGTCGGACATGGTTGGCAACCGGCCAGGAAACAACGGTTTCGGAACGGCGCGCCGTCCTTTGCCTCCGGATGGAAGCCTAGGGTTCGTCGCCTTGCACCGGTGCTATACCAGATCTGGTGGTCAAGCGCCGATAGCGATCGACGAAGCGCTGGCGTGCGGCCGGCACCTCGCTATGGGTCTGGGCAAACAGCCCGCGGTCGAGGAAATAGCCGGTCAGGGTCAGCCCGTCATGGACGGCGTCGGGATCGGCGTCCCCGCGGCCGATCAGGAACGCCGGCAGCGGCAAAAGCTTGTCTCGATAGGGCTCCCCGGCCGACAGGGAGACCGCCCGTCCGGTCCGGGGGCTTACATAGGCGAGGTGGTCGTTCGCCCCGGTCGCCGCGCATTGCTCCAGGCTCAGATGGAAGCCCAGGGCGCCGAGCAGCCCAAGCTCCCACCGGACATAGACGGCGTCCCATACCGGTTCCGGCAGGAGATCCAACAGGGTGGACAGCCCCTCGAAGACATCCGGCATCGGCGCGCGTTCCGGTGCCGCGGCCTCCACCAGCGCGCAGGCACCGGCCAACGCCGCCAGCCGCAGGGGATCGTCGTAGACCAGGCTCGCCGATCGACTGTCGTCCACTTCGATGGCGAAGGTGCCGAGATGCTCCTCCAGCCGCCCGCGCCAGGTCGCGACGACCTTGACCCCCGGCTGCATCGACTGCCGCACCTTCTGTCCGCGAATCAGGCCCGCATGACGGCCGTGCGCGCGGGTCATCAGGGTCAGGACCGCGTTGCCCTCCCCATAGGGGCGGGCGGACAGGACGATCGCATCATCGGTCCACTGCATGGGCAGGTGGGGTGCCGCCCCAAAAACCGGATTCGGGGAGACATCCTATCGTCCCCGGGACCGTTCGGCGAGGGCCCGCAGCGGCGGCCCGACGGCCAGCAGGATCACGAAACTGCCGGCCAGCACCCAGATCAGGCCATCCGCACCGACCGACTCCATGCCGGCGCCGGCCAGGACCGGCCCCATCACCATGCCCAGGGTATAGGCGGCGATGAAGGCGGCGTTGGCACTGGCCATGTCGCCGCCTTCGAAGCGCTGGGCCAGAACCGTCAAACCCAGCGTGTAGAGACCGGAGACGAAACCGCCCCAAACGAACGACCAGGCCAGAGCCGGGCCGAGCCAGTCGATCATCACCGGCAGTATCACCGCACCGATCAGGCATAGTGCGGTCAGGAACCACAACAGGGCGTAGCGACCAACCCGGTCGGCCAGCCAGCCGATCGGGATCTGGAACGCCAGGGCGCCGGCGGCATAGGCGGCCGTCAGCAGCACCCCGATCTCCGCCGTGTGGCCGACATCGGCGGCATAGAGCGGCAGCAGCGGATAGATCGCACCTTCCGAGACGCCGCCGATCAGCGCGACCAGAATACCGACCGGGGCCAGCCAGGCCACCCTGAACACCCCGCCCGGCAGGGGACGGGCGCTGACCTTCGGGGCGATCCGCCGGGCCAGCAGGACCGGCAGGAACGCCACGATCAGGATCGCCATCGCCACGGCGAAGCCTCTGTCATCGGCGGTGCCGACCAGGCTCAGCACCAGCGGGCCGGCCGCGACCCCGCCACCCCAGACGGTCGAGTAGATCGCCACGATCCGGCCGCGATCGGCCTCCGTGGCGATCTGGTTGATCCAAGTCTCCGACACCACCCAATCGATGGCATTGCCCACCCCCATCAGCACCCGCCACAGCATCCAGGCGAGCACCCCCTCGGTCAGGCTCAGCCCGGCAAACCCGATCACCGCCACCACGCTGCCGACGAACAGCGCGGGCACCGTTCCCAGCCGACGCACCACCGCCGGGACCACAAACCCCGTCGCGAGGATGGCGACGGAGTAGACCCCGGAGACCGCCCCGATCGTGGCCCGGTCGTATCCTTCCGCTTCCAGGAGAATGGCGACCAGGGGCGTGGACAGGCCGATGGTGACGCCGACGCCGAAGGCGCTGCACAGGATCGCGGCCAGGCTCAACCGCCGTTCGGGGCCTGAAAGGCTCGCGGCGACGCTCATGCACGCGGGATGATCGGGGAGGCACGGTACAGACGGGCGGTCATGTTGGTGCACCCGCATTGGCGCAGCCGCTTGAACTCGCCTTCGATGAACGATCCGTACAGCATGCCGCGGACCTGCTGCTCGTCCTCGAACTCGACGACGACCACAACCTCGGGGGACTGGTAGTCGGGGCTGCGCAGACCCGTGATCGCCTTGAAGCCGGGCACGGTCCGCAGATCCCGGACGATCTGCAACGCGACCTCGGCATACCGATGAATCCGGTCTTCCGGCGGCAGATCGAAGGACATGTACAGAAACGCCACGGAGTGCTCCCTGCGAGACCGCATTCGGCCGGGCTTACCGGACACCGTTCCTGCCTGCCCGGCGATCGGATCCCGGTCAAGCCGACCCCTATGCACAAAGAGCACGCGCGGGACGGTCGGCCAAGCCATCCGTCGGCTGGATGGCGATTGGTCGCCGATCGCCCGCCCCGTCGGGACGGTCAGATCACCTCGCGTTCGGATGGCCTCATCCGAACGCGGGGTCAGGTGATCGACTTCAAGGAGGGAGAGCACCCCTGCATCCGGTCGGACGCAGGGATGCCCCAGGACGCCGGTAGACTTGGCACGGGCTCATCGCCGGTCAAGCGTCGAAGTCGAGGTCCCAGTCGCGGTAGCGGTCGCGATCCTCGCCCCATTTCTCCCGCACCTTGACGAACAGCTTCAGGTGCACCGGCTGCTCCAGGATCTCCGCCAGTTCCAGCCGGGCGGCCTGGCCGACGGCCTTGATCATCTGGCCGCCCTTGCCGAGCACGATGGCGCGCTGGCTTTCCCGTTCGACGAAGATGACCTGGCCGACATGCACGCCGCCGTCCTCCCGCTCCTCCCAGGTTTCGGTCTCGACGGTCAAGGCGTAGGGCAGCTCCTGGCGCAGACGCAAAAACAACTTCTCCCGGGTCAGTTCGGCCGCCGTCAGCCGCATCGGCATGTCGGAGAGCTGGTCCTCCGGGTACAGCCATGGTCCGGCCGGCACCGCCCCGGCGAAGTAGCGCTTCAGATCGGCCACCCCGTCGCCGGTCAGCGCGGAGACCATGAACACGCGGTCGACGTCGAGCCGCTCCGTCAGCGCCTGGGCGAGCGCGAGCAACGCCGGCCGCGGGGTCCGGTCGATCTTGTTCAGGATCAGCACCCGGGGAAGAGCCACGTCCGCCAACCGCTGGAGCAACGGTTCCGCCTGCTCGGCCGCCCGTTTGTGGGAGGCATCGACCAGGACCGCCACCGTGTCGGCATCCCGGGCCCCTTGCCAGGCGGCGGCGACCATCGCCCGGTCGAGCCGGCGCCGCGGTGCGAAGATCCCCGGCGTGTCGACGAAGACGAGCTGGCTCCGGCCCTCGATGGCGATGCCGAGCACGCGGGCGCGGGTGGTCTGCACCTTGGGCGTGACGATCGCCACCTTGGCCCCGACCAAGGTGTTGAGCAGGGTCGACTTGCCGGCATTGGGGGCGCCGATCAAGGCGATGAAGCCGGCCCGCTGTGCGTGGGTCCCGGCTGCATCGCCGGGCTCCGGTACACGGCCGCTCTCCGGGCGGTCCGAATCGCTCATGATGTTCCGTTCAAGATGCGGCGAGCGTGTCGAGAAGGGCCTGTGCCGCCCGTTTGGCGGCCAGGCGTTTCGAGGTTCCTTCCGCCCGGGCCGGCGCGTGTCCGTCCACCCGTGCTTGGACGACGAAGACGGGTTCGTGGTCGGGGCCGGTCCGGTCCAGCGTCTCGTAGACGGGCAGTGGCAAGCCACGGGCCTGGGCCCATTCCTGCAGCGCCGTCTTCGGATCCTGCGGCGGCCGGCTGTACCGGTCGAACCCGGCTGCCCAGGCCTTGCGGATGAAGGCGCGGGCCACGTCCAGTCCGCCGTCGAGATAGAGTGCGCCGATCAGGGCCTCGCAGGCGTCGGCCAGTATGGCCCTGTTGTCGCGACCGCCCATGCCTTCCTCCGCCGAGGACATCAGCAGCCACGAGCCCAGGCCGATATCCTGGGCGACGTCGGTCAAGGCTTCCCGCCGCACCAGGGCGGTATGGCGCTTGGCCAACTGGCCCTCATGCTCGTCGGCGAAGCGCTCCAGCAACCACTCGGCGATCACCAGCCCCAGCACCCTGTCCCCGAGGAACTCCAGCCGCTCGTAGCCATGGGTGGCGGCCCCCCGATCCCCGGGGTTGATCGACGGGTGCGTCATCGCCTCCTTCAACAGGGACGTATCCTCGAACCGGTAGCCGATCGCCGCGGTCACCGGCGTGTCGGACCAGGGATGGGCGGTCACGGACGACATCGGGCACGCTCAATCGATACCGGTGAACATGCGCGAGAGCCGCAGTGCGAACGGCCACTCCCAGATCTCGATGAAGCTCGCATCTTCCAGGCTGAACCACAGCACTTCGGCCCGGCCGACGATGTTCTCGATCGGCACGTAGCCCACCGCGCTCAGCACCCGGCTGTCGGTGCTGTCGTCGCGGTTGTCGCCCATCATGAAGTAGTGGCCTTGGGGGACGGCGTAGACATCGGTGTTGTCGGCAAAGCCGGTGTCGCCCCGGACCTCGAGGATCCGATGCTCCACCCCGCCCGGCAAGGTCTCGATGTATTGCGGGACGGCCACCGGATCGCCGAACCGGTTGGTGATCTCGAAATCCTCGATCCGCCGCCGCTCGACGGGACGGTCGTTGATGTGCAGGACGCCGCCGATCATCTGGATGCGGTCGCCCGGCAGGCCGATCACCCGCTTGATGAAGTCGGTGGAGGTGTCCCGCGGGTTCCGGAACACCACCACATCGCCGCGCTGGGGCTCGTCACCGAGCAAGCGACCGCTGAACAGCGGCACCCCGAAGGTCAGGGTGTGATAGCTGTACCCGTAGGAGAACTTGGAGACGAACAGATAGTCACCCACCAGCAGGGTCGGCCGCATCGATCCCGAGGGGATGGTGAAAGGCTCGAACGCCAGGGTGCGGACGGTCAGGGCGATCAGCACGGCAACGACGATCGTGCGGATGGTCTCGCCCCAGCCTTCGCCCTTCTTTGATGCGGTCATGAAATCGGTCTGTCCGTTGATCGATGGCCGGAAGCGGTGCGCCGGGTCCGGGGTCCGATGTCCCGCGGCCGCGATTGCGGCACGCGGGCCTACGGCACCGCGCGGTCCGCAGGCACTGCCATGATGAGAACCATCGCCTGTGCCAGGGGATATTCGTCGGTGATGGTGAGATGGATGTCGGCTTGATAGCCGGCCGGGGTCAGGGCCCGCAAGCGCTCTGCAGCCCCCCCGGTGAGGTGCAGTGTCGGCCGGCCGGACGGCAGGTTGACCACCCCCATGTCCCGCCAATAGACGCCTTGCGACAGGCCGGTGCCCAAGGCCTTGGCGCACGCCTCCTTGGCGGCGAAGCGCTTGGCATAGGTCGCCGCCCGCAACCGGCGCCGATCGGCCTTCCGCCGTTCGAGGTCGGTGAACACCCGTTCGGTAAAGCGGGCGCCGAAGCGCTCCAGCGTGCGTTCCACCCGGCGGATGTCGATCAGATCGACGCCGGAACCGACCATCATGACGCTTCGAGCCCCTCCGCGTCGGCCCGGGCCCGATCCATCAGCGTGCGCATGCGTCCGATCGCCTCCTTCATGCCGGTCATCAAGGCCTCGCCCATCAGGAAATGGCCGATATTGAGCTCCACGATCGCCGGGATCGCGGCGATGTTGCCCACCGTGTCGAAGCCCAGGCCGTGGCCGGCATGGCATTCGAGGCCGATCGCCGCGGCATGCTCGGCGGCCGTGCGCAGGCGGTTCAGTTCCTCCGCCCGTCCGGGACCGGGTCTTGCGTCGCAGTAGCGGCCCGTGTGCAGCTCCACCACCGGCGCGCCCAACGCAGCGGCGGCATCGAGCTGGGGAAGATCGGCGTCGACGAACAGCGAAACCCGTATGCCGGCGGTCGACAGATCGTCGATCAGCGGCCCGAGCGCGGCTTCCTGTCCGGCGACGGCCAAGCCGCCTTCGGTGGTCACCTCCTCCCGCCGCTCGGGCACGATGCAGCAGGCATGCGGCCGGTGCTTGAGGGCGATCGCCCGCATCTCCCCGGTCGCCGCCATTTCGAGGTTGAGCGGTACGGTCAGTGCTGCCATCAGCCGTTCGATATCGGCGTCCCGGATGTGGCGGCGGTCCTCACGCAAGTGGGCGGTGATACCATCGGCTCCGGACGCGACGGCCAACAGGGCGGCGCGCACGGGATCGGGATGGCCGCCGCCGCGGGCGTTCCGCAAGGTGGCGACATGATCGATGTTCACGCCCAACCGCAAAGGAAGCAAAACTGCCGACATGGAGACTCCCCAGAGCGGGACGACGTTAGGTGCGATCGCTCTCGCGATCGCGCGTGACGTCTGAAGCGCGCTCCGACACTCACTTTGGAGAGCGGGCTTCAGATATGAAGGTGACTCACCCTCATATCTGAATCCTGCTCCAGGGGTCGATGCGCACGAAACTGACAGATGGGAAGCGATCCGGCCCGGTGTTAGCCCGTCCGGGCGCGCTTCACCTCGGTGATCGAGGGCGTTGCCCGCAAGGCAGCCATGATGTTGTTGAGGTGACGATCGTCCTGCACTTCGACATCGATCAGAAGCTCGAAGAAATCACGCTGGCGGTTGGTGAAGCGCAAATTGGTGATGTTGCCGCCGGTCTTGCCGATCACCGTCGTGACGCCGCCCAATGCGCCCGGCTCATTGAGCATGATCAGGTGGATCCGGGACGAATAGGCCTCTTCGGTGGCACCGGGTTCCCAACTGACGTCCAACCACCGCTCCGGCGTGTCGGAGAAGCTCTCCAGGGTCTCGCAGTCGATGGTATGGATCGTGACGCCTTTGCCCGTGGTCACGATGCCGACGATGCGGTCCCCGGGGATCGGGTGGCAGCAGCGGGCGAAATGCACGGCCATCCCGGGGATCAGTCCCGCAATCGGCAGGGCCTGGCCCTTGCCCTTGGGCTTGCCGGTCCGCGGCTTGGTGAACGGGACGACCTTGGCGCCATCCCGCCCCGGCTGTGCGGCGGGCGGCGGCGGCCGGTGCGACGGGAAGACGGCGTTGAACACCGTGCGGGCCCCGACGGTCCCTTCGCCGACGGCGGCATAGAGATCGTCGACCGCCTGGGCCTTGAACTGGCCGAGGACCGACTCGAAGGCCTTGTCGGTAAAATCGTAGCCTTCCTGACGGAACACCTTCTGCATCATCGCCCGGCCGAGATCGCGGAACTCCTCCCGCTTCTTCAGCCGGATGAACCGCCTCACCCGGGCGCGGGCCTTGCCGGTGACGACGAACCGTTCCCATTCCGGCGAGGGGTTCGAGGTCTTCGACGTCAGGATCTCCACCTGATCGCCGGACTGCAGCACGTGCCGCAAGGGCACCAGCCGCCCGTTGACCTTGGCGCCGACGCATCGGTCGCCGACTTCCGAGTGCACCGCGTAGCCGAAGTCAACCGGCGTGGCCCCGACCGGAAGGCTGATCAACTGCCCCTTGGGGCTGAAGCAAAACACCTGGTCGGTGAACAGCTCGAGCTTGGTGTTCTCCAGGAACTCTTCGGGCCGCGAATGCTTGAGAATGTCGACCAGTTCGCGCAACCAGCGATACTGCGGCTTGTCGGTGCCGGCCCCGCCGCCTTGCTTGTACTCCCAATGGGCGGCCAGTCCGCGTTCGGCGATCTCGTGCATCGCTTCGGTCCGGATCTGGATCTCCACCCGCCGGCGGGACGGACCGATGACCGTCGTATGGATCGACTGGTAGCCGTTCGTCTTCGGTGTCGAGATATAGTCCTTGAGCCGTCCCGGCACCGCGTGAAAGCGGCTGTGGATCAGTCCCAGCGCCTGGTAGCAGTCCCGAACGGTCCGGGTGATCACCCGGAACGCGATGACGTCGGATAGCTGCTCGACCTCGACTTCCTTGCGCTGCAGCTTTCTGAAGATCGAGAACGGGCGCTTCTCGCGCCCGGTGATCTCCGCCGGGACCCGTCCCTCCAGCATCACCTGGCGCAGGCTGGTGACGACCTGCCCGATGATGTCGCCGCCCTGCCGGCGGAGGTCGTCGAGACGATGCACGATCGAATCGCGGGCATCGGGATTGAGGACGCCGAAACACAGATCCTCGAGTTCGTCCTTGATGTCGTGGATGCCGATGCGTTCGGCCAACGGGACGTAGATCTCCAGCGTCTCCCGGGCGATCCGCTCGCGTTTTTCGGGTTTCCGGATGCCCTCGATGGTCCGCATGTTGTGCAGCCGGTCGGCCAGCTTGACCAGCAGCACCCGGATATCCTTGGACATCGCAAGCAGAAGCTTGCGGAAGTTCTCCGACTGTTTGTCGGACCCGTCCTTGAGTTCCAGTTGGGAGAGCTTGGTCACGCCATCGACGAGATCGGCGACTTCTGCGCCGAACGCGTGCCGGATCTCGTCCAACGTGGCGACGGTGTCCTCGACCGTGTCGTGCAGCAGGCCGGTGGCGATCGATGCGGCGTCGAGCTGGTAGTCGGCCAGGATACCGGCGACTTCCAACGGATGGGTGAAGTACGGATCGCCCGATGCCCGCCGCTGGGCTCCGTGCGCCTTGAAGGAGTACACATAGGCCCGGTTGATCAGGCCTTCGTCGGCGTCCGGGTCGTAGGAAAGGACCTTCTCGACCAGCTCGAACGCGCGCATCGGGGTCGCGGCGGTCCGCCGGACGGCCGCGACCGCCGACGGCGCCCCGCTCACCGGCGCATGGGGCGGCACCACCGCGCCGACGGATACGACCGGGGAAGGCGAGGCGTCACCGCGGTCCATGGGGCGGCGGCGACCCGGGCTCAGATGTCCTGATCGCCGAGGTCGACATCCATGCCGGAGAAGTCGACCATCCCGCCTTCCTCGCTGCGGGTGTCCTGGTCGAACGACACGCCCTGGCGTTGCCAGTCATCCTGTCCCGGGATCATGCCGCCGACCGCCTCCTCGGCGTCCCGCTCGATCTGCGGGCGCTTCTGGTGGGTCTTGATCACCGATTCTTCCAGGGCGTCGGGCTGGACCCTCTCTTCGGCGATCTCGCGCAACGCCACGACCGGGTTCTTGTCATTGTCCCGGTCCAGCGTAATCGCCGCACCGGCCGATATCTCGCGGGCCCGCTGGGCGGACATCATCACGAGATCAAAACGATTGGTGACTTTGTCGATACAGTCTTCAACGGTTACGCGCGCCATCGTCGTCCGATCCAAATCTCATTCAAGGGCCCTCTCACGGTATATAAAGCGTCCTCCGCGAGGGCAAGGAAACCTGGGCCGATTTGATTGTCATGGTCTTGCAACGCAGACCTACCCGACCCTATCTGACGAGCGCAGATCATGGCATGGCGCTGCCACTCCAGCGCGTCTGGTACTTGTCGGCAGTATGACCAAAGACCATAGCACCCTCACAAAATACAAAGCAGGACCAGTGAAATGATTTTCTACAAAGAAGAGCGGATCGCCCTCTTCATAGATGGCGCCAATCTCTATTCAGCAGCGCGGGCGCTCGCCTTCGACATAGACTACAAGAAACTCTTGGATCTATTCGCAAAGCAAGGGAGACTGATCCGCGCATACTATTACACTACATTGGTGGAGGATCAGGAGTACAGTCCGATCCGGCCGCTGATCGACTGGCTGGACTATAACGGCTACACGATGGTCACCAAGCCCGTTCGGGAATACACCGACAGCATGGGCCGGCGCAAAACCAAGGGCAGCATCGACATCGATCTGACGATCGATGCCCTCGGCCTGGCCGACAGCATCGACCACATGATGATCTTCTCCGGCGATGGCGATTACCGGCGGCTGGTGGAGGAGGTGCAGCGCAAGGGCGTCCGGGTCACGGTGGTCAGCACGATCCGCTCGCAACCGCCGATGGTCGCCGACGAGTTGCGGCGCCAGGCCGACAATTTCATCGAACTGATGGAGCTGGCACCCCACATCCAGCGCGCCGGCGGACCCCGCTCCGGCGACGCGGACCTGTCGCGCGGGGCGCGGACCGGTGAGGAGCCGCTCCTGGAGGACCAGGAAGACTATTGACCGTTCCGACCATGTCGGCCCTCCCCGACCTGCCGCCGCAACCCGATAGGGACTGCCCGGCCTGTCCCCGTCTGGTCGCGTTCCGGTCGCAGAACAGGACGGCCTATCCGGCGTTCTGGAACGGACCGGTCCCCTCCTGGGGGCCGATCGACGCGCGCGTGCTCATCGTCGGTCTCGCGCCCGGGCTCAAGGGGGCGAACCAGACCGGGCGTCCGTTCACCGGCGACTATGCCGGTGATCTGCTCTACGAGACGCTGACGACGTTCGGTTTCGCCGATGGCCGCTACGCCGCCAGGCCGGACGACGGCCTCCGGCTGATCGACTGCCGGATCACCAACGCCGTCCGCTGCGTGCCGCCGGAGAACAAGCCGGTCGGCGCGGAGATCGCGACCTGCCGCCGGTTTCTCGAAGAAGAACTGGCCTCCCTGCCGGGTCTGCGGGAGGTGGTGGCCTTGGGCCAGATCGCCCACAAGGCCGTCGTGGCCGCGGTCGGCGACCGGCAGGCGTCCTTTCCGTTCGGCCATGGTGCGGTGCACCGGCTCGGCAACGGGCTGATCCTGGCCGACAGCTACCATTGTTCCCGCTACAACACCTCGACCCGACGGCTGACGCCGGCGATGTTCCGGTCCGTCTTCGGCGATCTGCGAGGGCGGATCGACGATGCCGGCCCACACACGGTCCCGGCTCCGGGAGCCCGCTGACGGGGGACCAGGAGCGGTTTCGGGGACGACCGGATCGATCCGGCACACGGCCAGCGGGTCCGCCCCGTCGTCCCTCGAAACGCTCTACCCGCGGTCCCGCAGCAGCCGCGCCTTGTCCCGGCCCCAGTCCCGCTCCTTGGTGGTCTGCCGCTTGTCGTGCTGCTTCTTGCCGCGGGCGAGGCCGAGGTCGACCTTGGCGATGCCGCGCTTGTTGAAGTACATCGACACCGGCACCAGCGTGACCCCCTCGCGCTTGACGGCCCCCATCAGCCGGTCGAGTTCCCGCTTGTGCATCAGCAGTTTGCGCGGCCGACGGGTCTCATGGTTGAAACGGGTCGCCGGCCCGTATTCCGGAATATACGCGTTGAACAGATAGAGCTCGGACCCGTCGGCTGCGGCGAAGCTGTCCTGCAGGCTGGCCCGGCCTTCGCGCAACGCCTTGACTTCCGTCCCTTTCAGGACGATCCCGGCTTCGATGGTATCGTCGATGAAATAGTCGAACCGCGCCCGGCGGTTCTGTGCGATCAGCCGCCGGTCGCGGGCGGCCTGCTTGGTCGCCATGATAGCCTTCGCGTTGCGCCGTTAGAGCCTCTTATCTGGGTCCGAACGGACCCAGATAAGAGGCTCTAGAGCGTTTTCAGGGAATGCCGGGTGGATCTGTTGGCGTGTGCCGGATCGATCCGCAAGGCGCGTCGCGCCGCGCGATGCGGTGCCATCGGGCAAGCGGCGCAACGCAGCGGGCGGCCGGCACAC
>JANQKE010000030.1 GCA_028281265.1 Alphaproteobacteria bacterium
TGCGTTCAGATGGACTCATCCGAACGCAGATAAGATGATCTAGTTTAAAGAGTTAGAGCATCTTATCTGCGTCCGTTCGGACGCAGGATGCTCTAGTACTCCCGCTGCCAGCGCAGGCCGAACCGGGAGCGGGCGTCGGCGCCGGTCTCGGCCTCCAGCGCCAGGTCGGGAGTGAGTTCGAACTCGACCCGGGCCCGGCCGCTCCGGGCGGCGGTGCCCTGCTCGACGCCGACGGTGATCCGGTCGGTCACCCGGGCCTCGGCCGCGACCGAGGCGGTGCCGGTCTCCGGGTCGGCGGCGACGTCGAGGCGATCGAGCCCCAGGGTGCTGCGCACCTGGCCGACCAGACCGGGCCCGCCGCCGCCCAGCCCGCTCAACTGGCTGGCGGCCAGGCCCAGCCGCACGGCCTGCGCGGCCGTCAGCTCCGTTGCCGGGACGCCGAACAGCAACCGCGCCAGGACCTCATCCTCGGGCAAGGGGGGATCGGCGGCAAAGGCGATCACCGGCGCGCCGGCCCGCCCGCTCACCTCGACCCGCACCGTGGCGTCGCCGGCCTGCCGGCGCGCGATCAGACCCACCCTCGGATCGGTCGGCGGGCCTCCGTCGAAGGTGACAGCGCCTTCGGTCAGCGCGATCACGCTGCCGGCCAGGGAAAGCTGGCCCCGGACCAGGCGCACGGTCCCCTCCACCCGCGGGGCGGCCGTCGTGCCGGTCACCGTCAGGTCGCCGGCCAGCTCCGCATCCAGCCCCCGGCCGCGCACGAACACCCGGCCCGGCAAGGAGACGGCCACATCGAGATCGGCCACCGGCAGCGGCACACCGTCGCCCGGGTCCGGCGGCAGGGCGGTTCCGGTCCCGCCCCGCTCGGACACCGGGATCGGCGGGGCGGTCGCGGGCAACTGATCGGGCAGCCGCACGATGATCCGGTCGCTGGCGATGCGGCCGGCCAGCCGGGGCCGATCCCGCAAACGGCCGGTCAGGCTCAGCCTGCCGCCGAGGCTCGCTTCCAGGAGATCGAGGTCGGCCAGCAGGGCATCGTCCATCGTCAGCGCGAGATCGGCGGGCAGCCCCGGCCCGAGACCGAGCGTGCCGGCGGCGGCGATCGACCCGCCCTGGGCGGTCCGCGCCCGGGCCTCCTCGATCACCAGACCGGTCGTATCGCCGGCGAGCCGGACCGTCAGATCGGCCAGTCGCACGCCCGTCAGGGCGCTGGCGAGACTCCCGTCGTCGATCGTGACGGCACCATCGGCCCGGGGACCGGACAGCGGCCCCGACAGGGCCAGGTCGACCGTCGCCGTACCGCCGATCCGGCTTCCCTCCGCTGCCAGCAGCGGGGTGAGGGCGGCGAGATCGACCGTGCCGTCGATCGCGGCTGCCAGCGGGGCGTCGGGCGCGATCCGCGGCCAGCCGCGATCGGCCGGGGCATCGATGGCGGCGCGGGCCGCCAGCCCCCCCAGACGGGGGGATTGCACGGTGCCCTCCGCGATCGCGCGCGCCCCGTCCCAGCGGGCCTCGAACCGGACCTCCCCCGCACCCAACGCCGCCAGCCCCGGATCGGTCGGGGTCAGCGCGGTCAGCGCCAGGCTCAGATCCGCCCGCCGCGCAGCCGACCCGCCGGACAGGCGGGCAACCCCGTCGAGACGGCCGTCGACCGGCGGCACCGGCCCGACCCAGCCCAGCACGGCCGGCGTGACTTCCGACACCGTCACAACCAGATCGGCGCGTTCCGGCGGCCAGGCTCCGGTCGCCGTGACCGAGCCTTCGGAGCTGGTCAGCGTCAGCGGGGACCAGGCCAGGATCCCATCCTCCAGGGCGATCCGCACCGGGTCGGCCAGCGTGACCGCGCCGCGGCCGATCCGCCCGTCGAGCCGGGCGAGATCGACCACCGGCCGGGCGCCGGTCAGACCGCGCACCCCCGCATCGCTCACCAGCGTGAACGGCAGGGCGAGCACCGTGCCGGCGGCGGCCAGGCTGACGGCAAGGTCCGAGGGCGGCCCCCGTACGGTCAGGGCGGCGGTCTCGAACGCCACCGGCCCGGCGGTGCCGACCGCATCCAGCCGGGCGTCGACCGCCGGGGCCGCGAACGGGTCGGTGACGCGCGCGACCAGCGAGACGGACTCCCCCATCACCCCCGGGGCGGCAAGGTCACGCGCCTCCGCCGAAAGCTCCAGCGCCCCGGGCGTCAGCCCGACCCGCAGGGCGCCCCGACCGGCGACCGCCCCGCCGGTCCAGGGTGCGGTCAGGGCGGCGAGATCGCCGGCGGTCACGGTCGCCGCGCCCGACGGCCCCTCGCCGGCCCGCCAGCGCAGGCGTGCCTCGGCGGTGGTGCCGGGGGCGGTGACGACGAGGGTTACCGGACCGGTATCGGCGGCCGAGACCGGCTCGGCCCGCAGGGTCAGCCCGGCCGGCAGACCGGCGATCCGGCCCGTGCCGTCGACCGCCACCGACCAGGCCGACCGGCCACTGCCGTCGTCGTCGTCGTCGTCGTCGTCGTCGTCGTCGACCGGTGCGACGGGCGCGGCGATCGCGTCCAGGGCGAGGTCGCGGACGGCAGCACCGGCGATCGACCCCGACGGCAGCACAGCGGACAGGGACAGCTCCGGCGCGGCGAGGGGGCCGGTGGCGCCGACCGTCGCGATCAGGTCGCCGTCCAGCGCCGTCCCCAGCACGGCCAGGTCCGGCACCGCCAGAGAGGCGATCGCGTCCGCCGACCCGGCCGTCAGCCGGCCCTCCCCCGTCACCGACAGGGCGGCGCCGGAGAGGCTCGCCCCCTCGAACGACACGGCCCCGTCATAGCCGGCGGCGACCGCCATGCGGAGGGTCGGAGACGACCCCACGAGGGCGGATAGCGGGTCGGGCAAGCCGTCCAGCCCGGTGACCCCGACCTGGAGCCGGGCGGCGATCCCCGCCGCATCGACGGACCAGTCGGCGGCTGCCTCGACCGCACCGGTGATTGCCGCACCGGCGCGGACAGCACGGGTCAGCGGGTCCAGGGCGGCCAGGGTCCCGAGCTCGACCGCGAGGTCCCCCGCACCGCTGCGCCCGGCGAGGTCGAGCCGGCCCGACAGGCTCGCCGTCAGGTCAGCCCCCGGCAGGGCCACCACCGCCCGCCGCACCGCGAGCATCGCACCCAGGAGGTCGAGCTCGGCGGACAGGGTCGCCGCCCCGGCCAGCAGCGCGTCGACACCCGGCACGCCCGAGGCGGGGTCGGCGACCGACAGATCGGCCGTCGCGACGGTGCGGCCGTCCGCCCGTTCGACCAGCGCCCGGGCGGACACCGGACCGGTGCGCCACCGTTCCCCATAGGTGAGGCCGGCGACCGCCAGCTCGATCGACGCCTGCAGATCCCGAAGCCGGCCGTTGGCCGCCACCGTGCCGGTCAGCGGGCCGGTCCAGCGCAGCGCGGGCAGGACCCCGGCGACGGCCGCGGCCTCGGCCGAGAAACCGGCATCGGCGGCGAAGGAGAGCGTCGCCGTTTCGATCCGCCCGGTCCCGTCGAGCGCCGCGGCTTCGGTTGTCAGGGCGAGGTCGTCGACCGTCACGGCACCGGTGGCGAGGTCGAGCCCGGCCTGGAGCGCCAGCCGGGCGTGTCCGCCGATCAGGGCAGCAAGCGCCGACGGGACGGCGGGGCCGGGGTCCAGCCTTGCGTCCAGCGCCAGCCGTCGGGCGTCGCGCCGGTCGGCGGGCCGGCTCAGATCGGCCTGCATGCGAACCGTTCCCAGCGGCCGCGCATCGATCCGGCCTTCCACCGCCAGGTCGTCCAGGCTGCCCGACCCCGACAGGGCGATGGTGAGCGGCGGCAGATCCGGCAGGTCGGCAAGCCGCGCCAGCACACCCCCCGCCGGTTCCTCGGCCGCGACGTCGATCCGGGCGGTCCCGGCGGTCAGATCGAGGCCGAGATCGATCTCCAGGCTGCCGGGGATGCCGTCGACCCGGCGGGCGGCCAGGACCAGGGCCGCACCGCCGCCGTCCCGCGGCAGCGCCGCCGCGCCGGTCACCCGTGCTGTCACCGGCGTACCGACCACGGGATCGGCCAGCTCCAGCCGGTCGATCCGCAGCCGGTCGAGGGCAAGGCCGAACGGCAGCGGCGGATCGAGCGCGCTGCCCGTCCCCCCGCCCCCCGCCGCGGCGGCCGGGCCGGCCGGCCAGCGGCTGACCGCAACACGGCCCGCGGCCAGCTCCGCGATCGCCAGCTCCCGCACCGCCAGCCGCAACGGATGCCAGCGCAGCCCGATCGCCTCGGCCCGCAGCCACACGCCGTTCCGGTCGCGGAGTTCCAGGCTCTCGACCCCGAGCGTCTCGGGGAACGCGCCCGTCAGACCGCCGATCACCACCCCTCGGCCGGCCAGGGCCCGATTGACCGCCTCGACGGCCAGGCCGGCCCCCGCATCGGTCCCCAGCGCAAGCCTGAGCACACCCGTCGCCCCCAGCGGCACGAGCAGCAGGAGCAGCAGCACGACCAGGGCCAGTCGCGGCAGCCGGCGCCACATCAGAAGGCCTGCCCGATGCTGAGATAGATCTGAAACGCGTCGTCCTCCCGCTCGGGGTTCAGGGGTGCGGCCAGGTCGACCCGCAGCGGGCCGACCGGCGTGAAGTAGCGGACGCCGATCCCCGCACCCACCCGCATCGGCTCGGCGTTCGGATCCGGGATCGGGTCCTGATAGACGGTGCCGGCATCGACGAACCCGACCAGCCCGATCCGCTCGCTCAACCGCTGGCGCAGCTCGACCGACAGCTCGACCGCGCTCAACCCGCCGGCGGGGTCGCCATCGGCCTCGCGCGGGCCCGCGGCCTGGAACGCAAAGCCCCGGACCGACCCGCCACCACCGGCGAACAGCCGCCGGTGGCTCGGCACATCGCCCAGTCCGGCGCCCCAGATGCTGCCCAGCCGGGCTCTGCCGGCCAGCACCGGGCCGTCCGTCCCGGCCGGGGCCCAATAGCTCGATACGCCGGCCCCGAACACGGTGAACGCACCGGTCGCCCCCAGCACGCTCAGGAAGGGGGTCGTGTCGAGATCCAGGCGGACCCCCGTCGTCGGGTCGAGCGGATCGTCCCGGTCATCGTAGCTGAGCCCCAAGGGCAGACCGAACAGGGTGAACGTCTCGGCATCGCCGATATCGACCTCCGACGTCTCGAACACGCCCCCGACCCGCCCGGTCCAGTCCGGCCACAGGGGCCGGGCGAGGGTGGCACCGGCTTCGACGGCCCGCCGGGTGAACGCATCCGGGCTCTCCCGCAAGAGGCTGCCGGCCAGGGTCAGGGTCTGGTACGGGCGGCCGATATCCGGCAGGTCGACCGTGCCGTCGAGGCGGTAGTCGAGGGCCTCGACATCCGCCTCGCCGATGCGGCCGAGCAGCCCGCGCACATGCACCGCCTCGCCCCGGCCGACCAGGTTGCGGTGCCGCCAGAACACTTCGGCTTCCGCCCCCAGATCGGTCGCCCAGCCGGCCTGGGCGCCGATCACCCGCAACGGCCGTTCCGTGATCTCCACGGTCAAGGGCAGGCGCCCGCGGTCATCCAGGCTATCCGCCTCGACGATCCGCACCGATGCGAACAGGCCGAGGGCGGCCAGCGCCTCCCGCCACGCGGCCAGATCGGCCGGGCGGAACGGGTCGTCGACGGCGAAGGGACGGCGGCCGTCGAGCAGCGCCGGATCGACGGTGTCGAGCCCGACATAGCGGATCGGACCGAACCGGGCGGCGGGCCCGGGCTCGATCACATAGATCAGCTCGAGCGCGCGCCGGTCGTGATCCACCACCGCGTCCAGTATCGGGACGGCCGCGAATGGGTGTCCTTGGGCCCGCATCTGCCCGACCAGGCGGGTCCGCGCATCCCGGACGGCGGCCGATCGGGCCGGATCGCCGACCGCGAGCCCCAGCGCGTCCCGGTCGACGGCGACGGTCAGCGCGCGGCTGCCGATCCGGGAGTCCAGGATATCGAGGACGGTGACCCGGTACAGCGGCCCGGGATCGACCGCGATCGTCACCGTGACCGCGGCATCGGCCGGGGCGTCGGCCGCGGCGGCGGCCAGCCGGTCCGCCGCATCGCGGCCGTCCAGGGACACCCCCGCCGCCGTCATCCCGATCGTGGCGGCATAGTATCCATAGGCCCGCAACAGCCGGTCGATCCGCTCCCGGTCGGCGGCGGCCCTCTGCACCAGGACGAACGGGCTGACCGCACCGTCCTCCCGCAGGCCGTCGAGCCGGCTGACCGCCCGGATATCGTCGTCGGCAATCCCGGGGGTGTCGACGGTGCGGACATCCACCCGATAGGTCAGCTCGACATCGAGAATGGCCTGGGCTGCGGCCGGCGCCGGGATCAGCCACAGCGCCACCAACAGGTCCCGGAGCCGGTCCCGGCATCGCGCACCCCGGCGATCCGGCGGGGCGGCGGCACGGTCCCGCCGCCGTCGGGCACGGGGTCGGTCGGAACCGGGGAGGGGCGAACGGCGGTACATGTCCGCCAGCCAGACCATAGAGCGGGATGGCATGAGGGGTGATCGCGTCTTGCGATCGCGCGTGACGTCCGAACCCCGCTCTGACACGCAGCTTTGAGAGCAAGGTTCAGACATGAGGGTGAGGGTGATTCATCCTCATGTCCGAACCTTGCTCTAGGCACGGCCGGCGATCAAGCGGCCGCGGCGGCCCGGGCACGCCCGGCTCGACCGCGCGGCGTCAAGCGGGCATTGTCGTGGCCGTCCTGTCGACCCTCCCGCCGGATCGCCGAAGCGCTCGCACCGCCAGCACCGTCGACCGGAGCGGTACGGGCACGCTATCGAGAGATCGCCGCTCGCCAGCACTGGAGCATCCTGGGTCCGCACGGACGCGAGGATGCTCTCACTCTTTGACGTCGATCACCTTATCTACGTCCGGATGAGTCCATCCGAACGCAGCTTGATCCAGGGAAGGAACCCGCCCCCATGATCCCCTATGCCGCCCCGATCGACGACATGCGGTTCGTGCTCCACCACCTGGTCGGCCTGGACGGCCTCGCCGCCCTGCCGGGGCTGGAGGAGGCGACCGGGGATCTCGTCGACGCGGTGCTGGAGGAAGCCGGCAAGCTCGCCGGCGGGCTGCTGGCCCCGCTCAACACGGTCGGCGATCGCCAGGGATCGGTGCTGGAGAACGGGGTCGTCCGCACCCCCGACGGCTTCAAGGCCGCCTATGACGCCTATCGCGAGGGCGGCTGGAACGCGGTGCCGTTCGACCCCGCTTTCGGCGGCCAGGGCCTGCCCTGGGCGGTCGCCTTCGCCGTGCAGGAGATGTGGCAGGCCGCCAACCTCTCCTTCGGCCTGTGCCCCCTGCTGAACCAGGGCGCGATCGAGGCGTTGGAGGCGCACGGCACCGCGGAGCACAAGCGGCTGTTCCTGCCCAAGATGGTCAGCGGCGAGTGGACCGGCACCATGAACCTGACCGAGCCGCAGGCCGGCTCGGATGTCGGTGCGGTGCGCACCAAGGCGGTACCGCAGGGCGACGGCACCTACCGGATCACCGGGCAGAAGATCTACATCACCTATGGCGAGCACGACCTGGCGGACAACATCGTCCACCTGGTGCTCGCCCGCCTGCCCGACGCGCCGGAAGGCAGCCGCGGCATCAGCCTGTTCCTGGTGCCGAAGTTCCTGGTCAACGCGGATGGCAGCCTCGGCCCGCGCAACGATCTGCGCTGCGTGTCCCTGGAGCACAAGCTCGGCATCCATGCCAGCCCCACGGCAGTGATGGCCTATGGCGACGAGGACGGGGCGGTCGGCACCCTGGTCGGGCGGGAGAACCAGGGGCTGAAATGCATGTTCACCATGATGAACAACGCCCGGCTGTCGGTCGGCCTGCAAGGGGTGGCGATCGGCGAACGCGCCTACCAGCAGGCCCGGGACTACGCCCGCACCCGGGTCCAGTCCAAGGACCTGACCAGGCCCGAGGCGCCGGCGGTGCCGATCATCCGCCACCCCGATGTGCGGCGGATGCTGATGAGCATGCGGGCGCGGATCGAGGCGGTGCGCGCGCTGACCTATCTGGCCGCCGGCGATCTCGACCGGGCCAGGCGCCACCCCGACGCCGACGCCCGGGCGGCGGCCCAGGCCCGGGTCGACCTCCTGACCCCGGTGGTCAAGGCCTACGGCACCGATGCCGGCGTCGACATCGCGTCCCTGGGGGTGCAGATCCACGGCGGCATGGGCTTCGTCGAGGAGACCGGTGCCGCCCAGCATTACCGCGACGCCCGGATCACACCGATCTACGAGGGCACCAACGGCATCCAGGCCAACGATCTGGTCTTCCGCAAGGTGCTGCGGGACGGCGGGGCCGCGGCCAAGGCCTTCATCGCCGAGATGCGGGCGGTCGACGCGGCCCTGGCCGCGGCGGCGGGCGACGATGCCGCGGCGATCCGGCAGGCCCTGGCCGACGGGATCGACGCGCTGGAGGACGCGACCGCCTGGCTGTTGGCCGAAGGGCCGCAGGACCCGGCCGGCGCGGCGGCCGGCGCGGCGGCGTATCTCGAGCTGTTCGGGGTCGTCGCGGGCGGCTGGGTGCTGGCGCGGGCGGGGCTGATCGCCCTGGACGGCCTGCAGAGCCGGGACGGGGACCCGAGCTTCTGGGACGCCAAGCTGATCACCGCGCGGTTCTACGCCGACCAGATCCTCCCCAAGGCCCGTGCCCTGGTCCGCCCCGTCACCCAAGCCCGCCGCAGCACCCTGGCCCTGGACGAAGCGGCGTTCTGACCGGCGGGACGGGGTTCTCCGATACGACGGTCGACGTCACGAGGCGCAAGCCGCGTCCCGACATGGCCGGCGCGCCCGAGCCTGCGCGCGACCAGCCTCGCAGGGCGCCTGACCGCCATAGGACGACCCCGGCGCAAGCCGGTGTCAGCGGGCCGCCGCCGGGCTGCCCTCGATCTCCGCCCGGGACGCGGTCCGCCAGCCGCCGGGGCGGAGACCGTCCAGCGTCACGCCGCCGATCGCGACCCGCACCAGTCGCAGGGTCGGATGGCCTATGGCCGCCGTCATCCGGCGGACCTGCCGGTTCTTGCCCTCCCGCAAGGTCAGCGCGAGCCAGGTCGTGGGCACGGACTTGCGGGCACGGATCGGCGGGTCGCGCGGCGGCAGATCGGGCGTGACGTCCAGGGTCGCGGCCGCACAGGGCAGGGTCCGCCCGCCCTTGATCGGGACGCCGGCGCGCAGCTTCTCCAGCGCCGCGTCGTCCGGCACCCCGTCGACCTGCACCCAATAGGTGCGGGGGTGCCCGCTGCCCGGGGCCAGCAGGCGCTTGATCAGCGGCCCGTCGTCGGTCAGCAGCAACAGCCCTTCGCTGTCCCGGTCCAGCCGCCCCGCGGGATAGACGCCGCCGGGCAGGCCGCACTCGGCCAGCGTGCGCTGGCCCGGCAGCTCCGCGGTGAACTGCGACAGCACGTCATAGGGTTTCCACAGGGCGATGTAGCGGCGGGCCGATGCGGGCGGGCGGCGCGGAGCAGCCGCGCCCGGCCTCGCCGCCGCTCCGGCTATCGCTTTACCCCGCACTTTCGCTATAGAAGCGGCCTTCGCCCGCCGCCCCGTTCCGTCGCCGCTCACCAGACCTCCATGACTGCCGCTTCCGAGATCCGTACCACGTTCCTGGACTTCTTCGCCAAGCACGGCCACGCGATCGTCGATTCCAGCCCGCTGGTGCCGCGCAACGACCCGACGCTGATGTTCACCAATGCCGGGATGGTGCAGTTCAAGAACGTGTTCACCGGGGCGGAGACGCGCGACTACAACCGGGCCGTCACCTCGCAGAAATGCGTGCGCGCCGGCGGCAAGCACAATGATCTCGAAAATGTCGGCTACACCGCGCGGCACCACACCTTCTTCGAGATGCTGGGGAATTTCAGCTTCGGCGACTATTTCAAGGACGTGGCGATCGAGCTGGCCTGGACCCTGATCACCCGGGAGTTCGGGCTGCCGGCGGACCGGCTGCTGGTCACGGTCTACCATACCGACGACGAGGCGTTCGGGCTGTGGCAGCGGATCGCCGGCCTGCCGGACGAACGGATCATCCGCATCCCCACCGCCGACAATTTCTGGGCGATGGGCGATACCGGCCCGTGCGGACCGTGCGCGGAGATCTTCTACGACCATGGCGAGGGCATCCCCGGCGGGCCCCCGGGCAGCCCGGACGAAGACGGCGACCGGTTCATCGAGATCTGGAACCTGGTGTTCATGCAGTTCGAGCAGCAGGATCGGGAGACCCGGATCGACCTGCCGCGCCCGTCGATCGACACCGGCATGGGGCTGGAGCGTATCGCGGCCGTCCTGCAGGGCAAGCACGACAACTACGACATCGACCTGATGCGGGCGCTGATCGAGGCCTCGGCCGAGGCGACCGGGA
The DNA here is from genome assembly GCA_028281265.1 of Alphaproteobacteria bacterium. GTDB lineage: Bacteria > Pseudomonadota > Alphaproteobacteria > DSM-16000 > Inquilinaceae > JANQKE01. The sequence continues at coordinate 10,359 of JANQKE010000030.1, forward strand.
CGTCCCCGGACGGCTCCCACGCCGTCAGCCACCGGGTGATCGCCGACCATCTGCGCGCCACCAGCTTCCTGATGGCCGACGGGGTGATGCCGTCGAACGAAGGCCGTGGCTACGTGTTGCGCCGGATCATGCGGCGGGCGATGCGCCACGCCCATATCCTGGGGGCGCGGGACCCGGTGATGCACCGGCTGGTGCCGACCCTGGTGCGGGAGATGGGGGACCATTTCCCCGAACTGGCCCGCGCCAGGGCGCTGATCACCGAGACCCTGAAGCTGGAGGAAAGCCGCTTCAAGGCGACCCTCGATCGGGGCCTCAAGCTCCTGGCCGAAGAAGAGGCGCAGGTGCCCGCCGGCGGGGCGCTGGACGGGGCGGTGGCGTTCAAGCTCTACGACACCTACGGCTTCCCGCTCGACCTCACCCAGGACGTTTTGCGCGGCAAGGGCAAGATGGTCGACCAGACCGGCTTCGATACCGCGATGGCCAAGCAGCGGGAGGACGCCCGCCGCTCCTGGGCCGGCTCGGGCGAAGCGGCGACCGAGCAGCTCTGGTTCGACCTCCGGGACGCGGCCGGGCCGACCGAGTTCCTCGGCTACGAGGCCGACCACGCCGAAGCGGTGGTCCAGGCCCTGGTGGTCGACGGTGCCCGGGTCGACCGGGCCGAAGCCGGCACGACCGTCGCCATCGTCACCAACCAGACGCCGTTCTATGGCGAATCCGGCGGCCAGGTCGGCGACAGCGGGGTGATGTTCGCCCCGGACGGGCTGGAAATCCGCATCGACGATACCCAGAAGATGCTGGGCGATCTGTGGGTGCACAGCGGTGCGGTCACCCGCGGCACCGCCCGGGTCGGCGACGCGGTCGAGCTGCGGGTCGATACCGCCCGGCGGGCCCGGATCTCGGCCAACCACTCCGCCACCCACCTGCTGCACGAGGCGTTGCGCCGCCGGCTGGGCGACCATGTGACCCAGAAGGGCAGCCTGGTCGCCCCGGACCGGTTGCGGTTCGACATCAGCCAGCCGGCCGCCTTGACGACCGCCGACATCACCGCCGTCGAGGACGAGGTCAACACCCGCATCCGCGAGGACGCCGAGGTCACGACCCGGCTGATGACCCCCGACGAGGCGATCGAGGCCGGCGCCATGGCCCTGTTCGGCGAGAAATACGGTGAGACCGTGCGCGTGGTCGGCATGGGGCGGGACGGCAACCGCCCCTATTCGCTGGAGCTGTGCGGCGGCGTCCATGTCGGCCGCACCGGGGAGATCGGCGGCTTCCGGCTGGTCGGCGAAAGTGCGGTGGCCGCCGGCATCCGGCGGATCGAGGCCGTGACCGGGGCGGGCGCGCTGGCCTATGCCCGGCAGCGGGAAGCCTGGCTCGAAGACGCCGCCGCGGCGTTGAAAACCACCCCGGCGGAGCTGCCCGGGCGCGTCGCCGGCCTGGTGGAGGACCGGCGCAAGCTGGAGCGGGAGGTCGCCGAGCTGCGTCGCAAGCTCGCCCGCGGCGACGGGGCCGGGGCAGCGGCCATCCGCCAGGTCGGCGGGGTCCGGCTGTCGGCCCGGGTGGTCGAGGACCTGCCGCCCCGGGACCTCAAGCCGATGGCCGATCAGCTCAAGACGGAACTGGGCAGCGGCGTCGTCGCCCTGGTCGCGGTCACCGACGGCAAGGCCAGCGTCGTGGTCGGCGTCACCGACGACCTCACGGACCGGCTGTCCGCGGTCGATCTCGTCCGCGCCGGGGTGACCGCGCTGGGCGGCAAGGGCGGCGGTGGCCGCCCCGGCATGGCCCAGGGCGGCGGCCCCGACGGCACCCGGGCACAAGACGCGGTCGCGGCGATCGAGTCAGCCCTGGCGGGCTGACGAGACCGGGCCATCCGCCACAGGTCCGGGCCGGCCGCCCGGGAAGGCGGCTCGCCCGGGTCTGTGGGGAGCGGGCGGGTAGGCCCCGTCGTACCGGGCCGGGCCGCCGGTGACCGTCAGGCCCGGCACCGCCTATCGTTACGATGGCGAATCGATCGGCCCGGGTTCGTTACGATCGCTAAACGAACCCGGCCACGTCGCCGATCGCCCGGTCGTAGAGGGTGAGATAGGCCTGGGCCGATGCACCCCAGCCGACATCGGTCGCCATGCCGGCGGCCTGCAGAAGCGGCCAGGTGACCCCGTCGCGGTATCGCTCCATGGCCCAGGCCAGGGTCCCGGCCAGCGCGCCCGGCGTGGCGTCGTCGAATTGGAAGCCGGTGGCCACACCCTCCGCCACCGCCCAGGGCTCGGCGTTGACCACCGTGTCGGCCAGCCCGCCGGTACGCCGCACCAGGGGCGGGCTGCCGTAGCGCAGGGCGTAGAGCTGGGTCAGGCCGCAGGGCTCGGACCGGCTGGGCACCAGGATGCTGTCGGCCCCGGCCTGGATCCGGTGCGACAGGCCTTCGTCATAGCCGATCCGCACCGCCACCCGACCCGGATAGGCGGCGGCCAGGTCGTGGAAGCCGGCCTCCAGGGCGGGCTCGCCGCTGCCGAGCAGGACGAGCTGTCCCCCGCCGGCCACCAGACTGGCCGTCGCACCCAGCAGCAGGTCGAGGCCCTTGTGATAGGTCAGCCGGGCGACCGCGCCGAACACGGGGACATGCGGATCCGGAGCCAGGTCCATCTCGGCCTGCAGATGCGCCTTGCACACCGCCTTGCCGGCCAGATCGGCCGCCTCGTAGCGGGCCGGCAGGAACGGGTCGTCGGCCGGGTTCCAGACCGTCGTATCGACCCCGTTGACGATCCCGCTCACCCGCCCGCTTCGGCCGCGCAAGAGCCCGTCGAGGCCGAAGCCAGTCTCCGGCCGGCGGATCTCGTCGGCATAGGTGGGGCTGACCGTGCTCACCCGATCGGCGAGCAGGAGCCCGGCCTTCAGGAAGCCGATCCCGCCGTAATACTCGACCCCGTTGAGGCCGGCGAAGTCCGCCGGCAGCCCGAGATCGCCGAACACCGACGGGGCGAACTGGCCCTGATAGGCGAGATTGTGGATCGTGAGCACCGTGCCCGGCCGCCGGCGATCCGGGCCAGCCCGCCGGAAGGCGGCCAGATAGGCCGGCATCAGCCCGGTCTGCCAGTCATGCCCATGGATCACGTCGGGCCGCCAGCCATCCGCCCCGTCCCAGCCGATGCGGGCCGCAGCCCAGCTCAGCGCGGCGAACCGGCGCGGATTGTCCGGCCAGTCGCCGCCACCCGGCCGTTGATACGGACCGCCCGGCCGCTCGAACAGCCCGTCGCTGTCGAGCAGGTAGACCGGCACCGGCAATCCGCCGAGCGCGGCCAGCCAGATCCGGGCCGGACCGCCGCCGAACAGGTTGCCGTCGTCGAACACCGCCCTGACGGAGGTGATCGCCGCCTTGACCGCCGGATAGGCCGGGATCAGCAGCCGCACATCGTGCCCGAGGGCGGACAGCGCCTTGGGCAAGGCTTCGGCCACATCGGCGAGCCCGCCGGTCTTCACATAGGGATACAGCTCGGAAACGGGAAACAGGATCTTCATTCAGGACGGTTTCTGTAACGGGCAGGCCTGTCGCATCGGCGTCCAGGGCTGTCGTGCGATCACATCAGGTCATTGGCTTCGAGCATACCGCGGGTCACCAGGGTGACCCCGTCTCCGGTCCGATGGAAGCGCTTGGCATCATCGTCCGGATCCTCCCCGATCACCAGACCTTCGGGCAGATTGCAGCCGCTGTCGATCACGACATCGGTCAGGCGGGTGCGCCGGCCGACATTGGTGCGTGGCAGGATGACGGCGCCGTTGAGCTCGCAATAGGAGTTGACCCGGACCTGGGTCGACAGCAGCGACCGCCGCACCGTGCCGCCGGAGACGATCACCCCGCCGGAGACCAGGCTATCGACCGCCATGCCGCGGCGCGTGTCCTCGTCGAACAGGAACTTCGCCGGGGCGACCTGGCTCTGCAGGGTGAAGATCGGCCAGCTCTCGTCGTAGAGATCCAGCTCCGGGGTGACGGCGGTCAGGTCGAGATTGGCTTCCCAGAACGCGTCGATCGTCCCGACGTCCCGCCAATAGGCCTTGGTCTGGCCGGGGCTGTAGATGGCGCTGTCCTGAAGGGAATGGGCCAGCACGTCGGCCCGGTCGACCAGCGGCGGGATGATGTCCTTGCCGAAATCGTGCTGAGTGACCGAACGCCGGGCGTTCTCGTTCAACGCTTCGGCCAGGTATTTCAGGCTGAAGACGTAGATCCCCATGCTGGCCAGCGCCCGGTCGGGCTTGCCGGGCATCGCCGGCGGGTCGGCCGGCTTCTCGACGAAGGCGGTCACGCGCCGGGTCTCGTCGGTCGCCATCACGCCGAAGGCGGTCGCCTCCATCCGCTCGACCTCCACGCAGCCCACGGTCACGTCGGCACCGGAGGTGACGTGGTCCTCGAGCATCAGGCTGTAGTCCTGGCGGTAGATGTGGTCGCCCGCCAGCACCAGCACATAGGCCGGCCCCTCGGCCTCGAGGATGTCGAGGTTCTGCCAGATGGCGTCGGCCGTGCCACGGTACCACATGCTTTCGTCGATCCGTTGCTGGGCCGGCAGCAGATCGACGAACTCGTTCATCTCGCCCCTCAGGAAGCCCCAGCCGCGCTGCAGATGGCGCAGCAGGCTGTGGGACTTGTACTGGGTCAGCACGTAGGTGCGGCGGATGCCGGAGTTGATGCAGTTGGACAGTGCGAAGTCGATGATCCGGAACTTGCCGCCGAACGGCACCGCCGGCTTGGCCCGCCGGTCGGTCAACTGCTTGAGCCGGCTGCCGCGGCCGCCGGCCAGGACCAGGGCGACCGTATGGCGCGGCAACTGGCGCAGGCTCGTCTCTTCCCGCATGGGACCTCCCGAAGATTTCTTGCGGCGCTGGAGCGCCGGGGGTGCCGCCGGATCCGAAGGCGGTACCGAATGGATCGCGGACGGCACAGCAAGCCATGCCATGGGATGAGCCGGTAGCCTAGAGCGTTTTCAGGGGATACCGGGCCGATCTGCCGAGGTGGATGGGCCCTGATGCCAGGAGCGAGGAGGAAGGACATGCCGGGGCCTATTCGACGACGAGCGACGCCACAGCGGGGCCCATCCGCCCGGCCCTTCGGGTTGGGGTGTGCCGGCCGCCCGCTGCGTTGCGCCGCTTGCCCGATGGCACCACATCGCGCCGTGCTACGCGCCTCCACGGATCGATCCGGCACACGCCAACAGATCGATCCGGTATCCCCTGAAAACGCTCTAGCTGTGGAGCCTCAACAGGTTGTCTTCGGCTAGCCCGAGTTGGCTGATGGGTGTTTTAGCTTTCAGACTGCCATGAGGTCTATGCCAGTTGTATTGGTGG
>JANQKE010000059.1 GCA_028281265.1 Alphaproteobacteria bacterium
GCTGGCCCGATGGCACCGCATCGCGCCGTGCTACGCGCCTTGCGGATCGATCCGGCACACACCAACAGATCGACCCGGCATTCCCTGAAAACGCTCTAGTTTAAAGAGTTAGAGCATCCTACGTCCGTTCGGACGCAGATAAGAGGCTCTAAGCTGGCGACAACGCTCGGGCGGGGGCAACCGCCGGGCCGAGACCAGGGAGACACACCACCGGTGCAGATGATCACGACGGCCCGCTGCCGGCTGCACGCGCGCCAGACCGGAGCGAAGGACGGCCCGGCGGTGCTGTTCGTCAACTCCTTGGGCACCGACCTGCGGGTGTGGGAGGCGTTGCTGCCGCTGCTGCCGGCGTCCTGGCGGCCGATCCGCTACGACAAGCGCGGCCATGGCCTGTCCGACTGCCCACCGGCCCCCTACACGATGGACGATCATGCGGCCGATCTGGTCGGCCTGATGGATGCGCTGGCCGTCGACCGGGCGGTACTGGTCGGTCTTTCGATCGGCGGCATGATCGCCCAACACCTGGCCGCCCGGCATCCGGAGCGGGTCCGCGCCCTGGTGCTGTGCGATACCGCCGCCAGGATCGGCTCGACCGCCTTGTGGGACGACCGCATCGCCGCCATCGAGGCCGGGGGCATCGACGCCATCGCCGAGCAGATCCTGGGCCGCTGGTTCTCCCCCGGCTTCCACCGCGACCACCCCGGGCGGGTGGCCTTGTGGCGGCATATGCTGACCCGGCAGCCGGTGGAGGGCTATCTGGGGAGCTGTGCGGCCTTGCGCGATACCGACCTGACCGAGACGACCCGCCGCCTGCGCCTGCCGGTCCTGGGCCTGGTGGGGGCGGATGACGGCTCGACCCCGCCGGCGGTGGTCCAGGCGACGGTCGGGCTGATCCCCGACAGCCGGTTTCACGTCATCGGCGACGCCGGCCACCTGCCCTGCGTCGAGCGACCGGACGCGGTTGCCGCCCTCCTCATCCCCTTCGTCGAAGGCCTGGCCCCGTGACCGACCGCGATCCGCTCCACGTCCGCGGCATGGCGACCCGGCGCCGGGTGCTGGGCGACGCCCATGTCGAGCGGGCCGTGGCCAACACCACCGATCTCGATGCGGGCTTCCAGGCCCTGATCACCCGCACCGCCTGGGGCGATCTGTGGTCGCGGCCGCAGCTCAGTCCCCGCGACCGCAGCCTGATCACCCTGGCCCTGCTGGCCGCCCTCGGCCACGACGAAGAGGTGGCCATGCATATCCGCGCCACCGCCAACACCGGGGCGACCTGGGAGGAGGTGGCCGAAGCCTTCCTGCATGTCGCGGTCTATGCCGGCGTGCCGGCCGCCAACCGGGCGTTCAAGATCGCCAAGCGGGTCTATGCGGAGATGGGCGTCGCGGCCGCCACGCCGCACGGCAAGGCAACGGAGACGCCGGCATGAAGACCCAGGTCGCCATCATCGGCGGCGGGCCGTCGGGGCTGCTGCTGTCCCAGCTCCTGCACCGGGCCGGGGTCGATTCGGTGGTGCTGGAACGGCGCAGCCGGGACTACGTCCTGGGCCGGATCCGCGCCGGCGTGCTGGAACAGGGGCTGACCGACCTGTTGCGCCATGCCGGGGTCGGCGCGCGCATGGACCGGGAGGGGGAGATCCATGACGGGTTCTCGATCGCGGTCGGCGGGCGGGAGCTGCGCGTCGACCTCGCCGGGTTGACCGGCGGCAAGACGGTGACGGTCTACGGCCAGACCGAGGTCACCCGCGACCTCTACGCCGCCCGGGAGGCCATGGACGGTGCGGTGATCACCCAGGCCGAGGACATCACCCTGCACGACCTGACCGCCGACCGGCCGCGGGTCACCTTCGTCAAGGACGGCGCGCCGCACACGCTGGAGGCCGCGTTCGTCGCCGGCTGCGACGGTTTTCACGGGGTGAGCCGCAAGTCGATCCCGGCCGATATCCTGCGGGAGTACGAGAAGGTCTACCCGTTCGGCTGGCTCGGCATCCTGTCGGAGACCCCGCCGGTCGCCGAGGAGCTGATCTACGCCCGGCACGATGAGGGGTTCGCGCTGTGCTCGCTGCGCTCCCGCGTGCTCAGCCGCTACTACGTGCAATGCCCGCTCGACGACCGGATCGAGGACTGGCCGGACGACCGCTTCTGGGCGGTGCTGAAGAGCCGGCTGCCCGGGGACGTGGCGGCCCGGCTGGTCACCGGCCCCGCGATCGAGAAATCGATCGCCCCCTTGCGCAGCTATGTCGCCGAGCCGATGCGGTACGGCCGGCTGTTCCTGGCCGGCGACGCCGCCCATATCGTCCCGCCGACCGGGGCCAAGGGGCTGAACCTGGCGGCCTCTGACATCCACTACCTCTCCCGCGCGCTGATCGCCTGCTGCCGCGACGGCAGCGAGCAGGCGCTGATGGACTACAGCGCCCGCGCGCTCGCCCGGGTGTGGAAGGCCGAGCGCTTCTCCTGGTGGATGACCACGCTGCTGCACCGCTTCCCCGAGGACGGCGCGTTCAACCACCGCATCCAGCAGGCGGAGTTCGATTATCTGCTCGGCTCCCGCGCCGCCCAGACGGCACTGGCCGAAAACTATGTCGGCCTGCCCTACGCGTGATCACAGCGGCCCCGCCGCCCGACCATGGAGGCTGAGGAAGGCGGCGACACAGGCGTCGCGGAAAGGGTCGTCCGGTCCGAGCCCCCGGGCGCGATAGGCCAGGCACCACTCGACCGGATCACCGTCGGGCCGTAGGAGCGGGTCTTCCGCCCTGGCCGCCTGCGCGCGCAATGCGGCCGCGACCGGGCCCGGGGTCACCGGCAGCGCGCGCAGCGCCGCTTCGGCCGGCCGGAACCCGTCCAACCGGCTCAGATCGATCATCGGATCGCAGGCCGCGGCCAGCCAGGACCGACCGCCGGCCTCGGTGCAGACCAGCGGCAGAAGCGGGGCGAGGCGCGGGAACACCGTGTTGGCGGTGACCGTCACCTGCCAGTACCGCTCGGCGATGCGGACGAAATGGGCGAAGTCCCGGATCGGGCGCAGGTCCGCCTCGGCCAGGGGCAGGATTTCCACCTGGGGCTTGCTGACGGTGACGGTGTCGTTGGCGACATCGACATACCAGGCGCCGAACTGCAGCGCGTTCTGGAAGTAGTCACCGCGCAGATCGCCCCACACCTTCCGGCCCACCCCACCGGCGGCGATGAAGGCGCGTAGCGCGGCGGCGGCGGGATCGGCCGGTGCCTTGAGGGCGGCCTGCAGGCGGGCGACGACGGCATCCCGGATTTCCCGGCATCGGCCCAGAGGATAGGGCTTGTCGCCGAACCGCGGCAGCTTCGGCGCGAGCGCGGCATCCACCGCCGCCCGATGCGCGACCAGCATCGCCTCGATCGCCGCCTGACGAGGGACCAAGTGTCGGTCGGTCAGGGCCTGCTGGTCGGCCGTCACGGGGACGGGTTCGTGCGGACGGGCAGCGGTCATGGGGTTTCGCTCCCTCCCCCTCCGTCCGCCACCCCCCGCCAGCGGGCGACGACGGCGTCCACCACCGCCCCCGCCTGGCCGGTCGCCACCAACGGGTCGAACACGGCCCCGAGCGCCGCCGGCGACAGCACGGCCCCCACCGCCGGCGCTGCCGCCGCCGCGTCGCGAAGGCCGATCCCATCGGCCAGGGACTGCCGGCATAGATCGGCTACCAGCGCCTGGGCCCGGTCCCGTCCCAGGGACGGGGCGAGGGCGAAGCTCAGCCGCTCGGCGAAGATCAGGCCGTCCGTGACGTCCAGGTTCCGGCCCATGCGGTCCCGGTCGACCACCAGGTCGCACAGCAGCGCCTCGGTTGCCGCCAGCGCCGCCCCGCACCCCTCGGCGGCCTGGGGGATCAGCGCCCATTCGCCGTGCCACGGGCCGGCGGCCCGCTCCTGCTCTCCGATGGCGGCGGTCAGCGCCCGGCCCGGCAAGCCCGCCAGAGCCTGCTGAGCGGCGCATATCCGTTGGGTCAGCACCGGGTTGCGCTTGTGCGGCAGGGTGGAGGAGCCGCCGGGATGGCCTTCGGCCAGCTCGGCGATCTCCGTCTGCATGAGGAGTTGCATGTCGCGGGCCAGCTTGCCGCAGGCAGCACCGATCTCGGCGAGGATGGTGACGATCGCCGCCACCCGGTCACGGGCACCGTGCCAGGGCACGGACGGTACCGCCAGGCCCAGCCGCCGGCCCATCTCGGCCGACAGCCGGGCGGCGACGGGCGCCGGGAAAGCCGCCAGCGTGCCGACCGCCCCCCCGAACTGCAGCACCACCGCCTCGCGCCGCACCGCCGCAAGCCGATCCCGGTGGCGGACCAACGGGTCGAGCCAGAACGCCGCCTTGGCCCCGAAGGTGGTCGGCAGGGCGTGTTGGCCCAGGGTGCGCGCTGCGATCACCGTGTCCCGTTCCGCCTCGGCCAGCGCGGCCAGCCGATCGCCGACGCGCATCAGGCGCACGGACAGCATGTCGAGGGCTCGGGCCGCCATCAGCATCAGGGCGGTGTCGACCAGGTCCTGGCTGGTGGCGCCGTAATGCAGCCAGGCGGCCACGGCCGGATCGTCCGCCCCCTGCCCCACCAGCCGGATGAAGGGGATCGCCGGATTGCCGTCGTGCAGGGCCGCCGCCGCTACGGCATCGGGGCTCACGGCCGGTGGCGACAGCGCTTGGACGATCGCCCGGGCCGCCTCGGTCGGGATCAGCCCGAGCCGGCCTTGCGCCTGCGCCAACGCGTGTTCGAACCGAGCCATGGCGGCGATCCAGGCCGGGCCGTCGAACAGGCCGGCGATCTCGGCATCGGCGACGGGGACGAGATGGAGCATCGGGATCGACAAACCGGGTGGCGACAAGGACGAAAGGACGGCGCTACCATGTCCCTACCGATGGGAAGGGAACAAGCGCGTCATGAGCCACCCCCTGATGCGGCGGGACCGGGGATCCCATCCGCCGGCCTACGCCCCCGGCTACAAGACCTCGGTCCTGCGCAGCCCCAGGGCGGCGCTGCTGTCGATCGAACCGGGACCGCTGGAGCTCAGCCGGCCGGTGTTCGGCACCGAGGCGATCGGGCCGCTCGACCACAATCTGATCCGCAACTTCGCCGCCGCCAACGGGCTGCAGGGCGAAGCGCTGGGCCCGCGGATCGTCGTCCACGGCCGGGTCGTGGACCAGAACGGCCGGCCGGTGCCGCACGGCCTGATCGAGATCTGGCAGGCCAACGCCGCCGGCAAGTACCGCCATGTCAAGGACGGCTACCGCGCCCCGCTCGACCCGCAGTTCGGCGGATGCGGCCGCTGCCTGACCGACGCCGACGGCCGGTACCAGTTCTTCACCATCCAGCCCGGCCCCTACCCCTGGCCGAACAACGGCTCGGAGTGGCGGCCCGCGCACATCCACCTGTCGCTGTTCGGCATCGCCTTCGCCCAGCGGCTGGTGACCCAGGTCTATTTCGAGGGCGATCCGCTGATCCCGCTGTGCCCGATCGCCAACACCGTGGGCGACCCGGTGGCCGTCGACCGGATGACGGCCAAGCTCGACATGGCCCGCCAGGGGCCGTTCGACCACCTGACCTATCGCTTCGACATGGTGTTGCGCGGCGCCCGCCAGACCTTCTTCGAAACCCGGCCCGAGGGGATGTGATGCCGATCGACCCGCTGAAGGAAACCCCGTCGCAGACCGCGGGACCGTTCGTGCATATCGGTTTCGCCCCGCATAGGGCCGGTTTCGCGATGCCGTTCGACACCGGCTCACCCCGGGCGCACGCGGTGGGCGAGCGCATCGTCCTCACCGGCCAGGTGCTGGACGGCAGCGGTGCGCCGGTCACGGATGCGGTGGTGGAGCTGGTCCAGGCCGATGCCGCCGGGGCGGTCGGCGACAAGGCGATCTGGCTGCGCTCCCCGATCGAGCCCGAGACCGCGTGCTACCGGTTCGAGACGGTGCGCCCCGGCGCGATCGGGGACGGGTGCGCGGCCTATGTCACCCTGTGGATCTTCGCCCGGGGGGTGAACATCCATCTGGAGACCCGGGCCTATTTCCCCGAGGATACCGACGCCCCGGCGACCGACCCGGTGCTCAGCCGCATCGAGCAGCGGCACCGGGTGGAGACCCTGATCGCCACCGCCGACGGCCCCGGGCAGTATCGCTTCGACATCCGCCTGCAGGGCGAAAGAGAGACGGTGTTTCTGGACGTCTGACGGCCGGTCCGCCGCCGCCCCCCTTCCCCCGCCGGTAGCCAGCCGCCCCGGCACGGTATAGACCTCGCCCGCATGAGCAGCACCGCCGACCCCGCCACCGCCGCCGCACCGGACGCCGCCGGCCCCGATACCGACGGGCCGACCTACTATCTGGTCGACGGGTCGGGCTTCATCTTCCGGGCCTTCCACACCATCCCGATGCGGGTCCGGAAATCCGACGGCATGCCGACCAACGCGGTCTACGGCTTCTGCGCGATGCTGATGAAGCTGCTGGCGGACATCAAGGCCGACCACGTCGCCTGCATCTTCGACGCTTCCGGCGAGAGCTTCCGCAACCGGATCTACGACCCGTACAAGGCCAACCGCGACGAGCCACCGGAAGAGCTGCGGCCCCAGTTCCCGCTGATCCGCGAGGCGAGCCGTGCCTTCGGTCTGGCCACGATCGAGGTCGACGACTACGAGGCCGACGACATCATCGCCACCTATTGCCGGCTGGCGCGGGAAGCCGGGCACCGGGCCGTCGTCGTCTCGTCCGACAAGGACCTGATGCAGCTGGTCGGCGATCGGGTCGATATGTTCGACCCGATGAAGAACAAGCCGATCGGCCCCGAGGAGGTGCGGGAGAAGTTCGGCGTCGGCCCGGAACGGGTGATCGACGTGCAGGCGCTGGCCGGCGACAGCGTGGACAACGTTCCCGGCGTGCCGGGGATCGGCATCAAGACCGCGGCCCAGCTCATCGAGCAGTTCGGCGACCTCGATACGCTGCTGGCCCGGACGGCGGAGATCAAGCAGCCCAAGCGGCGGCAGAACCTGATCGACCATGCCGAAGCGGCGCGGATCTCCCGCCGGCTGGTCACCCTGGCGGACGACGTGCCGCTGCCGATCGGGCTCGACGGCCTCACGGTGCCGGAAAACGCCGACGGCGGACTCATCGCCTTTCTGAAGGAGCAGGAGTTCCCCTCCCTGGTGAACCGGGCCGAAGGGCGCCTCATCCGGCGCATGGCCGAGGACGGGGCGGCCCCGGTGGTGGAAGACGAGGGCGAGGTCGAGGCGGCCTATGAGCTGGTGACGACCGAAGGCCAGCTCGACGCCTGGATCGCCCGGGCGCGGGAGCGCGGAGTGGTCGCCGTCGATACGGAAACGACCGGCCTGAACGCGTCCCTGGTCGACCTGGTCGGCATCTCCCTGGCCACCGCACCGGGGCAGGCCTGCTACATCCCGGTCGGCCACAAGACCGGGCAAGGCGGTCTCGACCTCGACGGCGGCCGGGCCGACGGGGAGGTGCGGCAGCTTCCCGTCGACGCGGTGATCGCAGCCCTGAAGCCGCTGTTGACGGATCCGTCCGTCCTCAAGGTCGGGCAGAACTTCAAATACGACTACCAGATCTTCCGCCGCCACGGTGTGGCGGTCGGCCCGGCCGACGACACGATGCTGCTGTCCTATGTCCTGGACGGCGGCGCCCACGGCCATGGGATGGATGAGCTGGCGGCCCGGCATCTGGGCTATCAGACCACCAAGATCGCAAGCCTGATCGGCACCGGCAAGAAGCAGATCAGCTTCGCCGAGGTGCCGGTCGACAAGGCCCTGCACTACGCCGCCGAGGACGCCGACATCACCTTGCGGCTGCACCGCGTCCTCAAACCACGGCTGGTGCGGGAGCGGATGACCACGGTCTACGAGACCATCGAGCGGCCGCTGACCCAGGTCATCGGCGAGATGGAGTGCGCCGGCATCAAGGTCGACCGCGACGTGCTGGCGGCGATGTCGCGGGACTTCGCCGATCGGCTGGCGGTCCTGGAGGGGGAGGTCCACGGGCTCGCCGGACATGCCTTCAACCTCGGCTCGCCCAAGCAGCTCGGCACCGTGCTGTTCGACGAGCTCGGCCTGCCGGCCCCGAAGCGCTCGAAGACCGGGGCCTACGCCACCGGCTCGGAGGTGCTGGAGCCGCTCGCCGCCCAGGGGCACGACATTGCCCGGAAGGTGCTGGACTGGCGGCAGCTCGCCAAGCTCAAGAGCACCTATACCGACGCGCTGCAGGAGAGCATCACCCCGCGCACCGGGCGGGTGCACACCAGCTTCTCCCTCGCCGCGACCTCGACCGGCCGGCTGTCGTCGAACGAGCCCAATCTTCAGAACATCCCCATCCGGACCGAGGAAGGGCGCAAGATCCGTACCGCCTTCGTCGCCGAGCCGGGCAAGGTCCTCATCTCCGTCGACTACAGCCAGATCGAGCTGCGCCTGGTGGCGGAGATCGCCGGGGTAGACGCGCTCAAGCAGGCGTTCCGCGACGGCCTCGACATCCACGCGATGACCGCCAGCCAGGTGTTCGGCATACCGCTGGACAGGATGGACGGGGAGACCCGACGCAAGGCCAAGGCGATCAATTTCGGCATCATCTACGGCATTTCGGGCTTCGGGCTGGGCAACCAGCTCGGCATCCCGCAGGCCGAGGCGACCGCCTTCATCAAGCAGTATCTCCAGCGGTTCAAGGAGCTCGACGCCTGGATGCGGGCGATCAAAAAATCGGCCAAGGAGCAGGGGTTCGTGACCACCCTGTTCGGCCGCAAGGTGCATCTGGCCGGGATCAAGGATCCGAACCCCGCCCGCCGCGGTTTCGCCGAGCGGCAGGCGATCAACGCGCCGATCCAAGGCACGGCGGCGGACATCATCAAGCGGGCGATGGTGCGCATCCCCAAGGCCCTGGCCCGGACCGGCCTTGCGGACACGCGCATGCTGCTGCAGGTGCATGACGAGCTGCTGTTCGAGGCGCCCGCGGCCCAGGCCGAGCAGGCGGTTGCCGTGGTCAAGGCGGTGATGGAGGGGGCCGCATCCTTGTCGGTCCCGCTGGTCGCCGACGCCGGCATCGGGGCCAACTGGGCGGAGGCGCATTAGCGGACGCCTGCGCTCCCGAGCGACCAGATGCTCTAGTAAGCGTAAGCCCCCTCCGCTGCCGCAACGCCGCACGCGTCCGTTCACGGTTTCGTGCGTTCCGGCACCTCCAAGAACCGACACCGCCAATTTGGCGTAGACTGTCTCAACAATGACTACCGAAACGGTGGCGGTGAGACAGGTTCGACACCGGACAGCAGGAGGTTCACCATGAAGCGCGTGCTTGCCGTTGCCGCCGCCCTGGCGGTGATGACGCTCGCCCAATCGGGCAACGCCACCCAAACCCCTGCCCCCGACGGGGCCGAGGTCTATTTCGTCGGCCTTGAACACGGAGCAACGGTGTCGAGCCCGGTCACGGTGGTGTTCGGTTTGCGCGGCATGGGCGTCGCTCCGGCCGGCGTCGAGCATCAAGGCACCGGCCATCATCACTTGCTGATCAACCGCCCGCCGCTGGGCGAGGGCGAGTTCGGGGCGGATGAGTGGGTCTACCCGCTGCCAGCGGACGAGAATCACCTGCATTTCGGCGGCGGCCAGACCGAAATCACCCTCGATCTGCCGTCCGGCACACACACGCTGCAACTGGTCGTGGGCGATCACAATCACATCCCGCACGACCCGCCGATCATGTCCGACGTGATTACGATCACCGTGGAGTAGCGATCCGGAGCGGCTTCAGGGATTAGATCATCCTGCGTTCAGATGTACTCATCTGAACGCAGATAAGATGATCTAGTTCAAAGAGTTAGAGCATCTTGTCTGCGTCCGTTCGGACGCAGGATGCTCTAGAGCGTTTTCAGGGAATGCCGGGTTGATCTGTTGGCGTGTGCCGGATCGATCCGTGGAGGCGCGTCGCGCCGCGCCATCGGGCAAGCGGCGCAACGCAGCGGGCGGCCGGCACACCCCAACCCGAAGGGCCGGGCGGATGGGCCCTGCTGCGGCGTCGCTCGTCGTCGAATATGCCCCGGCAT